>JBBRYZ010000068.1:0-21681 GCA_038237165.1 Bacteroidales bacterium
ACAATGATCACTTCGTCACTCATTGCCGGAACATAAGCGCCTCCGGCAGTGCAGGATCCCATTACCACTGCAATCTGGGGAATACCTGCCGCCGACATCCTTGCCTGGTTATAAAAGAAACGCCCGAAATCATATTTGTCAGGAAAAACATTGGCCTGCTCAGGAAGGAAAACCCCGCCTGAATCCACCAGGTACACACAAGGAAGATTATTTTCCATGGCAATTTCCTGTGCCCTCACATGCTTTTTAATGGTTTCGGCAACATATGTGCCACCTTTAACGGTTGCATCGTTGGCAACAATCATAGCTTCCCGGCCGTGAATTACGCCTATGCCTGTAATAATTCCGGCCGACGGAAATCCGTTTTCATACATTCCGTATGCCGCCATGGTCGACAATTCCAGGAATGGCGTATCCGGATCAATCAACTGATCGATACGCTCACGGGCAAGCAACTTGCCCCGCTCCTTATGCCGGCTTATGATTGATGCCGGAGAACCGTTGACAACGCCATAAAGGGTGCTCCGGTATCGCTCCATAATCTGCCCGTAGGCTTCGAGATTCGCAAGATATTCTGGCGAATGGATGTTGGTTTTTGACTCAATCCTGTACAAAGCTTTGTTTTTTAAGATGTGTAGATTACAATATCTGATACTTATCCAGCCCGGCAACAGTTCCGGATAATAAAACCTAAATTACAAATAAATCTGAATCAGGCGAAAATGTTGAGTTATTTATTCAAATTTATGAATGTGACCTCTCCACGAGCTCCTTCTTTACCTCACCCCCGGCCTCTCCTTGAGGAGAGGGGTGACTCTCCGAAGCAGAATTTATTTATGTTTCACGAATTCACATTTCCCTGAACAGGTAGAATTCTTATAAAATAAAAAATCTGCTTTCCTTCTCCTTAAAGTATGTGCGTCCATCTGAGGCAGACGATAAAGGAAAATTCAGGGAAGACTACATCTGCAATGCTTCCTCCAAACTTAACGTCTCCTTCACCTTTATCCCTTTCTCAGTCTTTTCCAATGTACAGCATTCGGTATAAGCATCATGCTCAAAATAAAGAATGTAGTCCTTTTCTACCGCTTCAATAAGGAACTTCTCCTTTTCCGTAAGCGAAATCAATGGCTGAGTATCGTAACTCATAATATAAGGTAAAGGCATATGGGATGCGGTGGGGATGATATCGGCCATAAAAACTACTGTCCGGTTGCCGGTTGTGATAAATGGAATAGATTGTCCCACTGTATGTCCGTTAAAGATTCTGACTTCGAAACCAGGTATCAGATCGAAAGGTCCATCGAATAATTTCAATTGTCCACTTTCAGAAACGGGTATCATATTTTCGTGTAAAAACGAGGCTTTTTCTCTTCTGTTCGGATGCGTTGCCCATTCCCATTGAGGATTACTTAACCAGTGTATGGCGTTCGGGAAGGTAAGTTCGAAGCCACTCCGGTCTTTATTGTATTTTACGGTGCCTCCACAATGATCGAAATGAAGATGGGTAAGAAATACATCCGTAATATCTTCTGGTGAAAAACCTGCTTCTTGCAGCGATCCGATTAAGCTTTGATTACCATGCAGATAATAGTGTCCGAAGAATTTTTCGTCCTGCTTGTCGCCGATACCGTTATCAATCAAAATCCGGCGATCTCCTTCCACCACAAGCAGGCAACGCATGGCCAGGCTTATAAGGTTGTTTTCGTCAGAAGGATATACTTTGTTCCATATTGTTTTGGGTACTACTCCAAACATGGCGCCGCCATCGAGTTTAAAATTGCCTGTATGAATCGGATATAATTGCATCTTCTTTTATCTTTACTATAAGAACAAGCTCCTAAGCAAATTGTTACTTCAGCCCGGCAATTTATGAACAAAACCAGGATTGGATATACTCCCGCGCTGCATTGAGTTTCAAATTTTAGTGCCTTTCCCAGCCTGCTCTTTTTAAAGAATTTTCTCACACTTTCCTGTTTCGAAATTCACTCCAGATGTTATAAAAGGGTTTTGTTTATTTAGCTTTGTATAGCCTGATTGAAATTATAATTTCAAAAGGGCGCACTTTCGTGAGAATTATCTTAAATTCGGTCGTTTTAAAAACATGAATCATGTTAAAGGAAAATTACACCCAATTTATCTGGGATAGCATTCTCGAAAACTGGGATCTGACCGCTTTTACCAATTATCAGTCTGAAAGTTATACTTATGGCGAAGTTGGAAGAAGCATCTATTACATCCAGAAACTTTTTGTCAAATGTGGAATCAGGAAAGGAGATAAAATTGCGCTTATTGGTAAAAACTGTGCCGAGTGGTCCATGGCATACCAGGCAATTGTTACTTTCGGGGCTGTGGTTGTTCCTATTCTGCCCAATTTTACACCCAACGACGTTCAGCATATTATCAACCATTCCGACAGCATAATACTGTTTGCGAACAAAGCTAACTGGGATGTACTTGATCGTGATAACCTGCCCAAGCTCAAAGCAGTAATTTCACTCGATGACTTCTCACCTTTGTGTGCGCGCAACAAACATCTGACTGTACACATCAAGAAATTTCAAAGCCTTCTTACAAAGCTCTTTACTAAAGAAAAATTGCCAAAGCAACTCATAGGCAACTCCGAACTTTTCGCCATAATTTATACTTCGGGAACCACCGGTTTTTCGAAAGGCGTAATGCTTACGCACAACAACATAACAGGCAATATGGTATATTCCCGCACCAATATGCCGCTGGTTTCGGGCGATCATATCCTGAGTTTTCTGCCTCTGGCTCATGCCTATGGCTGTGCCATTGAGTTTCTTTACCCTTTTACCTGCGGATGCCACATTACTTTTCTGGGTAAGATGCCAACGCCACAGCTATTGTTGCAGGCTTTTGCCGAAATCCGGCCACGACTTATCCTTTCGGTCCCTCTGATCATCGAAAAAATATTCAAGAAACAAATAAAACCTGTATTGGAACAGCCCAAGGTGAAATTCATGATGAAGATTCCATTTCTGGATAGTGTTATTCTTGGAAAAATAAAAACCAAGTTAACCGAAAGCTTTGGAGGCAATTTTCACGAAATCGTTGTCGGGGGCGCAGCCATAAATGAAGAAGTACAGGAAGTTTTTCGCAAGGCTGAATTTCCTTTTACTGTCGGCTATGGTATGACCGAATGCGGACCTTTGATAAGTTATGCGGGCTGGCGCGAAAACCGTTTTAACTCTGCCGGCCGCTGTGTTGATCAACTTGAAATGCGCATTGATTCGCCCGATCCCGAAAATGTGGTCGGCGAAATACTGGTGCGCGGCGAAAATGTGATGAAAGGTTATTATAAAAACGATAAAGCCACACGCGAAATCCTCGATAAGGATGGCTGGTTGCATACCGGCGATCTGGGAACCATGGATAGTGATGGCTTTTTATACATCAAAGGCCGCAGTAAAAGTATGATCCTTGGCGCCTCGGGGCAAAATATCTATCCGGAAGAAATTGAAGCCCGTATCAATGCCTTTCCGCTGGTGCAGGAATGTCTTGTTGTCGACCGTAAGGAAGGACTTGTAGCCCTTATTTATCCGGATATGGAAATGGTTGATGCCAAAAAAATGAAGGAACATTCGCTGGAAGCCGTAATGGAGGTTTATTGCAAAACCCTTAACCAGGAAGTCCCAAATTATATGCAGGTGAAACGTTTTCAGATAGTTTCGAGCGAATTCGAGAAAACGCCGAAACGAAGTATCAAAAGATTCCTGTATAGTTAGATTCCATGTTTTTAGAAGGAATTTATCCTGAAATGATCCTGATTCTATTGTAACTTTGCTTTTCGAAAATCAAAGTAACGTTACTTGTATTGATTATGCGGACAATTTACCTTTCCATTTTACTTGTATTCTTTTCATTCCTTTCTTTCGCTCAAACAGGCGAAATTAAAAACGGGCATTCTATTCAACTCACCACCTCGGATCTGCCGATAGTTGTAATTGATACTCATGGGCTTACAATTCCTGACGATCCGAAAATAGCGGCCGGGCTGAAAATTTATAACAAAGGAACAGGTCAGCGGAATTATCTCACCGATGCACCTCAGTTTGACGGATATTCAGGTATAGAGATAAGAGGATCGAGTTCACAGCAATTTCCCAAAAAAAGCTATGGCTTTGAATCATGGGACGCTCTTGGAAACAGCATTGACACTTCTTTCCTGGGAATGCCTGCCCAAAGCGACTGGATTCTGAATGCAAACTATACCGACAAAACCTTAATCCGAAATGTAATGGCTTACCAGGTGTGGCGGAATATGGGTTATTATGGCACCCGTTATCATTTTGTTGAACTGATCCTCAATGGAGAGTACCGGGGCATTTACATTTTTTCGGAAAAGATAAAACGCGATAAGAACAGGCTGGCCATTTCAAAAATAAGCACAACCCAGAATTCGGGCGATGAACTTACCGGAGGATATATTTTTAAAATTGATAAAACTACGGGATCAGGAGGCGACGGCTGGAAATCCTCTTACTTTCCCACCGTAAGCGCTAAAGGGCAATACATATATTTCCAGTATGAGTATCCTAAAATGCAGAATATTACGGCTCAGCAGAAAACATATCTGCAGGATAACGTTTACAATTTCGAAACAGCGCTCAAGAGCGCAAACTTTGCCGATACTTTGAACGGATTTCGAAAATATGCTTTCGAAAAAACATTTATCGACTATTTCCTTGTAAATGAAATTAGTAAAAATGTGGATGGCTACCGCTTAAGTACGTTTATGAATAAGGAGCGTGACAGCAAGGGCGGCAAGATCCGCATGGGACCGGTTTGGGATTACGATATTGCCTGGCACAATGCCAACTATTGCGAAGGCGACCTTGCTACAGGTTGGGCATATCAGTTTCCCTGCCCGGATGATTACTGGCAGGTGCCATTCTGGTGGAGTCGTCTGCTGGAGGATCCGCGGTATAAAAACAACCTGGCTTGCCGCTGGCACGACCTTCGGCAGAATATCCTCAGCAATTCCTGGTTCGATAATTATATCGACAGCATCTCGGGTCAGCTTATGGAAGCCCAGGTTCGAAACTTCACCCAATGGAACATACTTGGAATTTATGTGTGGCCAAACCCATGGCCATATCCTTCAACCTACCAGGGTGAAATAAATTCACTCAAATCCTGGATGCATGATCGTTTAAACTGGCTCGATGTAAATATTTCCGGCAGCTGTGATAAAACCTATGGCATTAACGTAAATGAAGCCCGCGGTGCATTCCGCATTTATCCAAACCCAGTTTCTGATTACCTGAATATTCAATACTCATCTGCTGTAAAATCTACGATCAGAATTACAATTATCAACCAGCAGGGCATTGTGCTTTCGGATTTAGATACCATTATCTGCTCTTCCGGCGAATGGATCGAAAACATTGATATTTCAGCCTACAAGCCAGGGATTTATCTTTTGCAATTAACGATGAATGGAAAAATTCATACTCAACGTTTTATTAAATCCTAAAATTACTTTACTCCAGTCAATGTAGCTATACAACATATAATGAGGTCTTTGAAACTCATATGTCACCCGAACTTACTTTGCATGGTGAGTATCCGGATTGTAAAAAAAATGCGATTTAACCGAAAGCAATGATCATTAACTGAATCTATTGGTTATACTTATTAAGTTTGCCGATAAACAGATTTTAAAAGGTAAAAATCAGAACACCTGATTATTAGAGTAAACAGCAGTAAAAATAAGAGAAATATTTTTTTTCGCGCCTTCGCCCATTATCAATTTAATAGTTAAAAAGATGGCTCTAACTAAAGAACAAATCGCCCAACGAATAGCCCAGGAACTCCGTGATGGTTATTATGTGAACCTTGGAATCGGAATACCGACACTGGTGGCAAATTATATCCCCGAAGGCATGCAAGTTGTGCTTCAATCCGAAAACGGCCTGCTTGGTATGGGATCATTTCCCTACCCGGACGAAGTGGATGCCGACCTGATTAATGCCGGCAAACAAACCGTAACCGTGGTTCCCGGTGCTGCTTTTTTTGATTCTTCCACAAGCTTTGCCATGATACGCGGCGGCCATGTGGATTTAACCGTACTTGGGGCTTTCGAAGTAACCGAACAAGGCGATATAGCAAGCTGGAAAATTCCAGGCAAAATGGTGAAAGGCATGGGCGGCGCCATGGATCTGGTTGCTTCGGCAAAAAATATTATAGTCGCCATGCAGCATTGCAGTAAAGATGGAGAATCTAAACTATTGAAACATTGCACTTTGCCGCTTACCGGCATTAAATGTGTTAAGCGTATTGTCTCCGACCTTGCTGTTATTGATATTACTGAAAATGGTTTTAAACTTATCGAAAGAGCGCCTGGCGTATCTGTAGATGAAATCAGGAAAGCTACCGAAGGCTGGCTTACTGTGGAAGGAGAAATTCCGGAAATGAAGTTTAGTAACACTTAACATTCACATTCTGATCAGCTTTTTTTACCATCAGCCTCAGCTCAATATTAGCCACTATTATATTTTTTATTCTCTGTCATCTGGTGCCGGATTCTTAATCCCCCCATATTGTACATGATTTCCCTTGCTAACGGACACGTCTCATAAATTAACCTCACTCAGGCTAAAGAGGTTATTGATTCTTCTTGAAATAAATCTGAAATAAAAAGCTTTCCTGTTTTTTGATGAGCTTATTCTATTTAGAATTTTATATTTAAAAGACATCGAAATAATGTCATTTGAAAAATGATGTTCTACACTGAACATTACCATGTAAATGTCTGTTGTTTGCTGTTATTTCCTTTAGATAATATTCAAAATATGACATATCATGATTTTGCTTTCAGCCAAAAATTAAAACTAATATCCATTCCATTTATGAAGAAACTTATATTAATTGCCGTCATTGTGATACTCTCGAACGAGGTTTTGCTTTCGCAGAAACGTGAAACCCAGCGCATCCCTTTAATTGGCTCTGTTGCGCCTTCATTCAAATCGCCTTCCACAAAAGGCATGATTTCATTCCCCGGTGATTATGGCAAAAACTGGAAAATCCTTTTCGCACATCCGCGCGATTTTACGCCTGTGTGCTCATCCGAAATCCTTGAACTGGCTTACCGGCAGGATGAATTTAAAAGTCTGGGCACACAAATCGTTGTAGTTTCTGTCGACAAAATGGTTTCGCACCTGAGTTGGAAGGCTGACCTCGAAGATATCAGCTTTAAAGGCAGAAGAAAGGTGAAGATTGATTTCCCTTTGGTTGTTGACAGTTCCAGTGCTATTTCCGACAGCTACGGCATGCTCGACTCTAAATCCAATGCCGGTCAGAGTGTGAGGGGCGTTTTCTTTGTGGATCCGGAAAATAAGGTGAAGGCATTTTTTTTCTACCCGAACCAGGTAGGTCGGAATATCGATGAAATTATAAGAACCTTAAAAGCATTGCAAGTCAATTATAGTGAACCCGATGTTGTACTTCCTGTCAACTGGCAACCTGGCGATGATGTTATGATTCCTTTCCTTTCGAAAGAAGACAAGGAAGAGCTTAAAAAATCCGACTCAGGCATATACTACATTAACTGGTATATGATTTACAAAAAGGAGAAGTAATCAATTTGAATTATACACTCCTGAAAATATACCTTAATCTTGAAAACGATGAAGCATCATATATCACTCTTTTTTATTCTTTTTTTTGTAAGCTTTTTGGGCCGGGCTCAGGAAAATAAAGCACAGATAAAGGGATATGTATTAGATTCAAAAAATGAACCTGCCATGTTTGCCACAATCATATTGATGAACAAGGATTCGGTTTTTATGAAGGGTTCACTAAGTGCCGAAAACGGATCGTATGTATTGGATAAAATTGCTCCTGGCAGGTACCTGGTGATGATCAGAAACATAGGATTTAAGAATCATGTTTCGGCTCCAATAATAATCAGTAAAAATGAAATAGTCACTCTGGATACTATTCACCTTGCAGCTAACGTTAACGAGTTGAGTCAGGTAGTGATTACAGGGAAAAAAGCCATGCTGGAAGTGCTTCCCGACAAGTTGGTATTTAATGTTGCCCAAAGTGTGAATGCTGCCGGGAGCACAGGACTGGATTTGCTCAGCAAATCGCCGGGAGTAGTTGTGGATATGGACAAAAATATCATTCTCCAGGGTAAATCGGGAGTTCAGATATATATCAATGGCCGCCCGACCCGGCTTGGAGGAACCGATCTGGCTAATTTATTGGAAAGTATGCGATCGGATAATGTCGAATCCATCGAAATCATCACCAATCCTTCATCCAAATACGATGCTGAGGGCACAGGAGGAATCATCGATATTAAATTGAAAAAGAATATGAATTTAGGCTGGAATGGAAACCTGATTGCCAGTTTTTCGCATGGGAAATATGCAAGGGAAAGTCTTGGCGCCTCAATAAATTACGTTGCCGATAAGTTCAGTTTCAACACCAGTGTTAACGTTTCCGATAATGATTTCCAGACTGATATACTTGAAAATACGACGCAAAACGGATTCATGCTTGATAAGAAATCGTACAGTGTGAACAATCGGAAGGGATATAATATTTCTTCAGGAATGGATTATAAATTCAATGCAAAGCATTCGGCCAGTTTTGATGGAAGAGTATTTATAAATAATAGCAATAACAGGCTTCATAGCAATACGGGCATATATGATTCGACTGCCACAGCGCCATTTGAAATCCTCAAAGCCGAAACCTTTGATAAAGTATTCACTGATAATTATTTGCTAAACTTTAATTACAAGTATACACCTAACAGCAGTTCAAGCCTTTCCACTGACTTTAGTTTTGGCACTTATTCGAACAGCAAAGGAACACAGCAACCTAATGACTATTATGACTCCGAGATGATAAATATTCTGAGGTCGAGCAATGCACAATATAATTCAGATACGTATATCGATTTATGGTCGGGTATGCTGGACTATGAGAAAAAAATCAAGTCTGTAACGCTTTCATCCGGCGCAAAGTATTCATACATAAGCACAAATAATAAACTGGCTTTTTATAATGTCGATAACCAAACCCCGGTTTTGGACAGTACCAGGAGCAATGATTTTACCTATTCGGAGAAGGTTTTTGCGCTTTATATGATATTAAATGCAAAACCCACTAAAAAGTTCTCATTTAATGCCGGACTCAGGATGGAAAATACAGCTTCGCTAGGCCGCCTGAACAGTGAAATGGCAATCGAAAACAGCGAAGTGCCACGAAATTACACCGATTTCTTCCCCAATCTTAGTGTTTCGTTCGATGATCAGAAAAACAGTGTTATCAGCGCAAGTTATGGTAAACGCATCACCAGGCCAAATTATCAGGATTTAAATCCCTTCGAATCCAGGAGCAGTGAACTTAATGCATGGAAGGGCAACCCTTTTTTGAAACCAAATTATATAATAAATTACCAGATTAACTATTCGTATAAGCGCAAACTGGTAATATCAAATACATATAGCGTGACGAAAGATTTTTTTGCTAATATTTTTATTATATCAGGCGAAAAAGGGAATATTCTTTCACCAAGGAATATGCAAAAATCCACAAACAACGGATTGTCGGTTAACTACACTCAACAGGTTGTTAAATGGTGGGAGCTAACATCCTTCCTGATATATAGTTACTCCACTTATAAAGGCGATGTGGAGGGCGCAAAAATTGATCTGAAATCAAACAATGTGAATTTCCGGTTACAGAATAATCTAAAATTACCCGGCGATATCACTGCGGAAGTTACGTATTTTGCCAGCAGTCCATGGATATGGGGCGGCACCATACAGGTTGATGCATACCAGGGGCTTAATATCGGGGTGAAAAAATATTTCATGGAACGAAGATTCCTGCTCCAGCTTACTGGCAATGATATTTTCAGGGGCAGCAGCGATTATTATCACCACAGCAATTATGGCCGTATGTTTGTAGAAGGAGTAATAATCTTCGACAACCAAAGATTTGGCATCAACCTAACCTACAATTTCGGCAACCAAAAGGCAAAAGCACGCAGCAAGATCAAATCGGCCATTGATTCTGAAATGAACCGTATTTCGGATTAAATCCCTGTATTATCCATACTTACAGTCAAAAGGCATTTTTATGAAATCAGAAATTTTTCACTAGCAGCTTCGGTTCCATCATATCCATAATAGCATACTTGATTCCTTCGCGCCCCAGGCCGGAATCTTTAATCCCGCCATACGGCATGTGATCGACACGGAAAGTAGGCACATCATTTATCATAACTCCACCAACTTTCAATTGATTAATAGCCAGGTTCATTTCTGAAATACTATCGGTAAACACACCTGCCTGCAGACCAAAGCGCCCGAAATTTATCCGCTCAACAGCCTCTGCAAATGTTTTAACCGGTTCAATTACCACCACCGGTCCGAAAATTTCAGCTTCACAAACCTTCATGGTTTCTTTAGTATTCGTCAAAACAGTTGGTGGCACAAAACTATTTTCCCGTTTGCCACCTACAAGTACCTTGGCTCCATCTTTTACCGCTTCATTTATCCAGTTCTCAACCCTTTCGGCATTAGCTTCATCAATCATAACGGTTATGTCTGTTGACGGACCCATGGGATTACCAGCCTTTAGTAGTTTTACTTTTTCCACAAACTTTTCGGCAAACGAATCAAATAAGTCTTGCAAAACATAAATTCGCTGTGTATGAATGCAGACCTGTCCGGAATAAGAAAATCCGCCCGCCACGCATTTGATAACCGCTGAGTCTATGTCGGCACCATGCGAAACAATAACTCCGGCATTGCCGCCTAATTCGAGAACCACTTTCTTTTTCCCTGCATCGCGTTTCATTTTCCATCCTACTTCGGGGGAACCGGTAAACGATAAAAGGTTAATACGTTCGTCAGTAACTAATTTATTGCCTGTTTCTCTGTTCATAGGTAAAACTGAAACAGCGCCTTTGGGCAAAGCTGTTCGGTCAATGATCTGGGCCAACATCAATGTTGATAAAGGCGTAAGACTTGAAGGCTTCAGGATGATAGGGCAACCGGCAGCAATGGCAGGAGCAATTTTATGAACGGCAAGATTCAGTGGGAAATTGAAAGGTGCAATTCCTGCAACAATTCCAATCGGGAAATATTTTACAAGCCCTTCCTTTCCTTTTCCGGCAGGTGTCCAGTCGATGCTGAAATATTCGGCAGGCAAACGCTTGCTCTCTTCGGATGCAACGGTAAAAGTTTGAATGGATCGGTCCACTTCAGCCAGGGCGCTTCGTATGGGTTTGCCCGATTCGAGCGTAATCAGCTCGGCAAACTGTTGACGAAGTGCAAGCAATTCTTCACTGATTTGTTTTAGTATGGAATACCTGGTAAACGAAGGAATGTTAGCCATTTCAGCTTTAACTATTTCTGCAGCTTCAATGGCTTGATTAAGTTCCGCTTCACCAGCCAGAAATGTTTTTGCCACTTCGCTCCCATCGTATGGATTGGTAACGAAATGATCCTGTACAGTGGTAATGAATTTACCGGCGCAGTATATTTTGAATGTTTGTGGTTCAGACATGTCTTTTTTATTTATGTGATAAAATTACGATGGATTTGGAGTTAATCGTTAAAAGTTAATGGAAAATAGTTGCCGGAAAGTATATTCTGAATGCCATCCTGATCCATTTGTTGCTCCAATTCAACTCATCAAACCCGAAAACATTCACAAATATTTCCTTATCTTTGCACATTGACTTACACAAGAATTGCAAATATCTAATTACAAAGCATTTATGTCGGAATCGAAAAGGATTAAAATAGTTGAATTACTCAAAACACCTGAAAAAACAGGGATTGGGAATAGTGTTACCATTAAAGGTTGGGTTCGCACCAAACGCGGAAACAAAAATGTTGCTTTTATTGCATTGAACGATGGTTCAACCATTCACAGCATACAGGTGGTTGTTGACCTTGCAAATTTTGATGAAGAAACGCTCAAACTTGTTAATACCGGAGCCTGCATAGCTGTTAACGGAACGCTGGTTGAATCACCTGGCGCAGGCCAGTCAGTCGAAATGCATGCCACACATATTGAAGTTTACGGAAGCGCCGATCCGGAAGTTTATCCTTTGCAGAAAAAAGGCCATACACTCGAATTTCTTCGCGAAATTGCCCACCTTCGTCCACGTACAAATACTTTTGGCGCAGTACTTCGTATCAGGCACAATATGGCTTATGCCATCCACAAGTATTTTAACGACAAAGGATTTTACTACATCCATACTCCTATTATCACCGGATCGGATGCTGAAGGTGCAGGTGCCATGTTCAAGGTTACCACACTGGATATGAATAATTTACCCAAAAATGAAGCGGGTGAAATTGATTATTCACAGGATTTTTTCGGTAAAAGCACCAACCTCACTGTTTCGGGTCAGCTCAATGGTGAACTTGCTGCCATGGCTTTATCCGAAATTTATACTTTCGGACCCACTTTCAGAGCCGAAAACAGCAATACGCCGCGCCACCTGGCTGAGTTCTGGATGATAGAACCCGAAATGGCTTTTTACGACATTACCGACAATATGGATCTGGCGGAGGATTTCCTGAAATACCTTATCCGATATGCCCTTGATAACTGCCTGGATGATCTCGAATTTCTGCAAAAAATGTATGACAATGAGCTGATCGAAAGACTCAACTTTGTGACTAATAACGATTTTGAAAGACTGCCATATACCCGAGCCATCGAAATATTGGTGGCTTCTGGTCAAAAATTTGAATTCCCTGTGGAATGGGGAGTAGATCTGCAATCGGAACACGAGCGCTACCTGGTCGAAAAAGTCTTTAATAAACCGGTAATTCTTACTGATTATCCCAGAGACATAAAGGCTTTTTACATGAAGCAGAATGAGGATGGCAAAACAGTACGGGCAATGGATGTTTTGTTCCCCCGCATAGGTGAAATCATTGGCGGATCACAGCGCGAGGAGAATTACGATAAACTGATAGCCCGCATTCACGAACTCGAAATACCTGAAAAAGATATGTGGTGGTACCTCGAAACACGCAAATTCGGAACCGCTCCTCATGCCGGCTTCGGCTTAGGGTTTGAAAGGCTTATGCTTTTTGTTACCGGCATGGCCAACATACGCGACGTGATTCCTTTCCCCCGCACGCCTCAGTCCGCTGAGTTTTGATCGGGTATGCAATATGACTTTTCGCGGTTTGCGCTATTAACTAAATAGTTTACCTTTGGAATAATTACTCATCCAAATCATTTATGCATCATGCTTAACCAACGCCTTCAACAGAAATTATTACAAAAGCTATCACCACAGCAGATATTGCTGATGAAGCTTTTGCAGATTCCTTCGATGGCTCTCGAACAACGGATAAAACAGGAAATTGAAGAAAATCCCGTTCTTGAAATTGACGAGGAATATGATCAGAACGCAGATAACGATGATGATTTTGGGGATAAAGATAAAAACGACGATTCGAATGATGTTGATATCAACGATTACCTGAGCGATGATGACATTCCTTCTTATAGGCTGAATGCGGGAAATACCTCCGCCAGCGACGAGCACAAGGAAATGCCAATGACTGCCGATACCGGGTTTCACGAATCACTGCTCACCCAACTCGATCTTAAAGATTTTCCCGCTCAGAAACGCACAATTGGAACAACCATTATCGGGAACCTTGACGAATCAGGATACCTGCAGCGCGATCTGAATGCCATGGTCGACGACCTCGCTTTTACACAGGGAGTTACCACCAACCTTAAAGAAATTGAGGAAATGCTTAAGGTGGTTCAGAGTTTTGAGCCGGCAGGTGTGGCAGCACGAAATCTCCAGGAATGCCTTATCCTTCAGCTTAAACGAAATGATCCTTCGCCATCGGTTAAACTGGCTATTACCATACTCGATCGTTGTTTCGATGATTTCAGCAAAAAGCATTATGATAAAATCCTGAAACGTACCCATTCGGAAGAAGAGGACCTGCGGGATGCAATCAATGAAATATTAAAACTCAATCCCAAGCCGGGAAGCGCCTTCAGCGCATCCACCGAGGGAAATCAATATGTAATTCCTGATTTTATCATCGAAAACAAGGATGGTGTTCCAGAGCTTACACTCAACCAGCGTAATATGCCCGAGCTCAGGCTGAGCCGCACCTACACCGATATGCTGGAATCCTACGGCGAAAACAAACACAAGAAAGAAAAAAACGATTCGCAGCGTGATGCCGTTGTTTTTATAAAGCAAAAAATTGATTCGGCCCGTTGGTTTATCGAAGCCATTAAACAACGCCAGGACACGCTTTACCTGACTATGAAAGCCATAGTAGAGTATCAGCACAAGTATTTCCTGGATGGTGATGAAACCATGCTCCGGCCCATGATACTGAAAGACATTGCCGAGCGGGTAAACCTCGATATATCGACTATTTCGCGTGTTGCCAACAGCAAATATGTACAAACTCCTTTCGGAACTTTCCTTCTCAAAAGTTTCTTTTCCGAATCCATTCAGAATGACCAGGGAGAAGAAATTTCGACACGTGAAATCAAAAAGATCCTTTCGGATTGTATTGCGGCAGAGAAAAAAGGAAAACCACTTACCGATGAAGAACTTACAGCCATACTGAAACAAAAAGGCTACCCTATTGCACGCCGCACCGTTGCCAAATACCGTGAACTACTCAATATTCCTGTTGCCCGGCTGAGGAAAGTAATGTAAACTGAATCCTGCAGAATTGTTGGCGGAATCACCGGATTAAAATATCTGTTCACTCCACACCAAATCTATTCCAGGCAAGCAATTTCCGGCTAAATCTGTAACGCGGTGTAACATCTTGTAACTATCCGTTTGTAATTATGAAAGCCAGCAATCTTCAATTATCAAAGCTTCTTTCTTACATACTTCATCCGCTTTTAATACCCACTCTGGCTATTTTGGCATTAATGCTAAGGACTGACCTTTATTCCATAGTTCTGCCACTTCAGCTGAAACTTTGGCTACTTTCCCTGGTCATAATATTTACATTTCTGATTCCTTCAGTAAGTGTTCTTATTTTATTGAAGCTAAATGCTATTTACTCTGTCGAACTTACGCATCGAAGCGAACGCACCATTCCATTACTGATCACCAGCGCTTCGTATATGGCGCTTACTTTTTTCTTGAAATCGGTAAATATACCGCCTGCTTTCCTCTATGTAATTTATTCGGCCACCATCGCCATGTTAGCAGGATTGCTGATAAATATGGTGTATAAAATCAGCCTACATACCCTTGGTTGGAGCGCTGTGGCAACTACACTTTTAAGTATTTCGTTACGTATGGGAATTCCACTTACTGGATTAATATGCGTAGCCGTGATCCTGTCAGGACTTGCAGGGTATGCGCGCTTAAAGGAAAACGCCCACAATCAAACTCAGGTTTATCTGGGTTATATTGCAGGCGTAAGCATTGTTATGGCGATTGCGTTACTGGTATAATTAGTATGGTCTGAAAACCAGGCCAACAGAAACAGGGGCAATCTGAGGGCCAAGGTCTTTTTGGAACACCGAAGATAGCTGATAAAACACTGAAGCGCCAATCCATTTGTAACCAATTTCGGCAAAAGGTCCGTAATGGAAGTTCTCTATATTGCGAAGCTTTAGTGATTTTTCCACCACGGTCATTCCACTTCCCTCAAGATCGCTACCTTTATATTTCGTATGAGCATTGATATTCCAGCCTACTATAAAGCCGAGTGTACCATGAAATTTACTGGTAGCTTTATATTGAAATCCGAATGGCACATCAAGATAAGTAAGTGAGAGTTTACTCTTTTTAACACTAATGCTTTGGGAAGTTACAGTTTGGCCATTGTAAATTGCTTTACTGGGTGCATTGTAAAAATACGACTCGTTTATACTTGTAAGATTAGGATTGGTAAGTAATTTCCCGTAAGCATTGTACTTGCCTGTTCCCAGAAGCGCCTGGTTGTAGAAGTTATGCGCTCCAATGCCGCCGCCAATAAAAAATGATACATGGCCTTTTTTATCCATAGGAAAAGTGTAATGAATATAAACGTCAACACCCTGGTTGATAGCGCGTGGGTTAATTGAATCGGGAACTTTCGTCCAGATATCGGTATACACTCCGAAACCAAGGCTTAAACGTTTTTTGATGGATTCGACAGATGGTTTCTGCGCAAAGGATGTGGCTGATAAGGCCAGAAGTGAAATAATTAAAAACAGTTTGCTTTTCATGAAATGTATTTTTTCGGAAGCAAAGATAAAGTAAAAACCGGATAAGAGGCATTGAAAGAGGGAAATGCAAATGTTAAGAAATGCTAATATCACTATTTGGCTGATAATACTCCGGTATGAAGCCCTGAGCTTAACGGCACAAACACTTTTTCATTTGGAGTTCTCTTCAAATTAATCCAGGGTTTAAATAGCTTTATATAAAATTAATTCATCAAGTTAAGCAAGAATGAAAGCAAAGTACACTAATGCAGGCGTTAAATGATTTTGAGTTTGATGCATTATATGCACTTATAATCGAACTACATGGAATATGACCCGGGAAAGTTTATTCATGGGTGATTATCATACATGTAGTTCTCAGAGCCAAATGAGATATATGGTTCGGCTTGCAAACCCACTTTATTGGTAAAAGATCATTATTTCAGCTCATTAAACCAGTTTATAGTTTTAAGTCCCCATGGCAGCAAACTGGTTTCATGATCAGTTCCGGGAAGATAGATAAGCTGAACCTGATCCTGGCCAACTCCCAGGTTTATAAAGCTATTATACATCAGCAGCGACTGAGCAGGTGGCACATTGAGATCAGCGGTACCATGGTAAAACTGAATTTTTGAAATTGGAACCCATGCCGTCACACTATTTTTTACCAACAGCGACCGTAGTTGTGCAAAATCAGCACCACTACTGAAGTTCGTGATCATATTACTTGTAAGAAGTTTTGAAATGGTGTCGTTTAACTGAGCATCCACCTGGTCGTTGGAATAAGTTCCGTTGAAAAGGACAGGGATATGTGAAGCATAGGGTTCGTTGAAAAACTTGCTAAGCGGATCATTTTGTGCTCCGAATAACTGCTGCGAATAAATGAAATAAGGAAGATACAAAGGCCCCGGGTAAACCTGTTGTGCCAAAACGTAATCAGACATAGCCATCAAATCATAGGCTCCTGCACCACACGAAGTTGCCTTAACAGGAATTGTTGAACTGTAGTTGGTTTCAATGTTTTGAAGTGCCGAAAGTGTTGACCATCCTCCCTGAGAGTAACCCATAAGGAAATACTCGCCATTGGATTTAACTTGTATGGTTGTTTCGCCAAGCAATTCGTGGCATGCCCTGAGCATATCAATTACTGCCCTGTCAGTGGTTTCTCTTTCATAATACGGGTGTAGGATTTGTGCCGATACTCCGAAACCAACATAATCGGGGAAGGCAATTATATATCCGTTTCCAGCCATATACTCCATCAATGTGTAGTAATAATTGGATGGATTTACGCTGGGGCAATCAGTTCTCCGGGTATTGGTGCCGTTCTGGAAACTGATAATTGGAAATGATTCAGTGGATTGAGGCATACAAACCAATCCGGATGCGAGTATATTTTCGCCTTTATATTTTGTATTATAGGTAATTTTATACACATCAACTCCATACACAGAATTGTTCACAATAGGAATCGCATCAGGATAAATAGGCTGATACACTCCGAGCTGCTGTTTGATAGTTGCAACCGGGTAACTGAGAATCTTTTGGTACGAAACCAATACTTCATTTTTCGGCGTCTGATCCGAACTTTCCTTTTTACATCCCGATGTACTAAAAAGACTAACAATCAGTAAAATTGCCAGGCTGAAACGGAATATTGAGTTTATTTTTTGCCCTTTAGGGAATTTCATACCTCTGGATTTTTAGAAATCATTATAACAACAATCGCCTGGAATAAGTTCAGGAAACAATTCACCTGAACTAAAAAAATGGTGACCAATCAGCCCTGTCAATGCAATAAAAGATTTGGGCTTGACACAGATGACGCAGATTACACAGAAAAAATTTAATGCCTGTTATCTGTTTTTTGTTTTCAAAACTACCGAAAGCAGTTCTAAATCCGTGTAAATCCGTGAAATCTGAGGCAAAACAGATATTTTAAAGGCTGAATAGTTACAAAAAATGAATAGACTGACTCCAGTTATAAGGTGCCTGGCTATAACCCTGTCAATCATTTTTTAAAATCCATTGTACCCGCCAACAGAATCTTTGTTAAATACACAAGCTTTCTTTTTACCGCCATTTGCCTGATAGATACTAGCTTTTGTAGTTGGTGTCAGTTTTGATTAAAAGTGATTATCTAAAATATTGTAACAAAATGATGGCAATTCCCAAAATAATTTCAACTACCATAATATTGTCAAAATATTTTCCGGCAGAACCAACTTTAACTCTTGAATATACTCTGCCTAATCCCGAAAAAACTACCACGAGTCCAATAAAATAAACCATGTCAGTTTCATGTTCAAAATGAAATATTACCCAGGCTACTAAAAAGCCTAAACTAAAATAAATCCCACTTAAAAACCGAACAAGATTATCTAAAATTCGCTGGGGCGAAATAGTATCAGGCAAGAAAGAATTCGCTCCTTTTACTAAGAGATTTGTTCCTCCCAAAAGGCAAATCAATGTGACAATGCCTAATAAAATTTTCACTGTTAATTCCATCTGTTATTGGTTTTATCAGTTTATAACATGCTATCAAAAGTGTCTGGCCTTATAGACTCTTATCATTTCTATTCCATAAAAGAACAAGTATTATTTTTTTCAAAAATCCAAAAACAGGAAATAAACTCTCCATTTTTATCCGTGCGAAAATAAAAATGTCGCGCTGCACGGAGGAACTCCTTATTTTTTATTAAAATCCCCGGCGTAAACCAAAACTAACTTAGACTGATCAAAATATTTTTTTAATGCTGCATTCACGGCATCTAGCTTCAGTGCTTTTGTTTTAGTATCAAAATCAGTGAAATCATCCAGGTCTCTGTTATCTTTCATATAATCAATTATCTGAAAGGTCAGGTAATTATCCAGGCCCAGCAATGTTTGCCGGTATTGCATTGAACTTTTAATTGAATTATTTAATTCATCCTGTGTAAATCCTTTATTGATTGCACGGTCAATTTCTTCATGTAAGGCAGAATCGAGTTGATTTTTAACTTTGGGATTAAATATGGCGTAAAGCCCCCATGTACCTTCCTTCTCCTTATATTCAGCAGCCATGTAACTACCAGCTCCATAGCTCATGCCATCTTTCTCACGTAGGCGTTGACTAATGCGGGAAGCCATAAATGTGCCTCCACCTAACAAATCATTAGCCATCATTGCCGCAGCATAATCAGGATCTTTTTGAGATAGTTGCAAATTGATATTGCCACTCAGTACTGCATTCGTTTTATCTGGAGTTTCAATACTTTCTACCGTGCTTTTTATATCAAAATATTGAGGTAATATTTCAGTAAAAGCTTCCTTGCTATTCCAGCTGCCGAAGGTATTTTTCAGGAAATCAGTTACCTCGCCTTTATCAATTCCTCCTACAAAAACTGAAAGAGAATTGTTGGCCCCATAAAAATCATTGTAATACTTTTTGAGATCATTAAGGTTGACTTTTGAAAGACTTTCAATATTTTCATCTGTGCTTGATGCATAAAGTGGATGACCAACCGGATATTTGGTGGTAAGTTTGGCGAGCCTCTCACCACTTACATACTGTGGATCTTGCCTGTTGGTCTCATAATTTGCCTTTGTTGCAATCACCAATTTGTCAAATTCCTTCTGATCAAATTTGGGGTTTTTAAGAAGGTCTGCCAGAAGATTCAAGGCAGCATGCAGGTTCGTTTTATCCGTACTTATCCTTATGTTCAGCACTCCCGCATAATCACTAAAACTAATACTCGTTTTTAACTTATCCAATTCATCGGAAATTTGCTCTTTGGTTCTGTTTGTAGTTGCTGTTTTCAGCATGCCGGCTAGCATAGATCCAATTTCGCTTTTATTGGAAAGACTTTCTGAATTACCAAAACGTAAACTAATATTCGCAACTATTTTGTCGCCTTTGGCCGGTTTTTCAAGTAACGCATATTTACCTCCATTGGAAAGTGTTCCGTACTCAACATGTTTTTTAATATTTGGAATGCTGTTTTCAAAAGTTTCTTTATCTGCAACCACATTCTGACCTTTATAGTCTTTTAATAATTGAGCAATGTCGGGAGTTTCACTAACTGTTGTTCTCCTCGGCGCAGCATCAGGTACAAACACGCCGTAAGTCCGGTTTGATTTCAAATAATATTTTTGGGCTACTCTTTCCAAATCAGCGATAGTTAATTTTTCAACCCTGTCGCGATAAAGAAACCAAAGGCGCCAATCGCCCGCACCGATTATTTCAGTGAGAGTGATCGCCAGTTTTCTGGTGTTATTATTTACATCGTCGATATTTTTCATCATAGAGTTTTTCGCTCTTGTAACATCCTCTTCAGTAAATTTCATATTACCAATCTCGTCACCGGCATTGAGGAGCACGTTTTTAGCACTGTCAATATTTTTATTTAATGGAACAGTTACCTGGAAATATGTGAACCCAGGATCATGTAAATTATAAGCGTTACCCGAAACTTCCGTGGCAAGTTTTGTATCAACTAATTTTTTATAAAAGACTCCCGAAGGATTGTTAGTTAATATTTCTATCAATGCATCGTTCACCGGATAATCTATGTCGGCATAGGAAGGCGTATGATAAGCCATTCCTACAAATTGGATATCACCGCTGCGACGTAGCATAACCGACCTTTCCCCATCCTGTGCAGGTTCTACAGTATAGGTTGGTTGTAAAACTCTTGTCGGTTTTGGAATAGGACCAAAATATTGTTGTACATAGGCCAATGCCTTTTTAGTATCAAACTTTCCAGCGATGATGAGAACTGCATTATCAGGCTGGTAATACTTTTTATAAAACACTTTCAGATTATCTGCTTTTACTCTTTCAATATCTTCTTTACTTCCAATCGTGGATTTGCCATAGTTATGCCAGAGGTACATTACAGAAACAATTCTTTCATTTAATATATTTGAAGGATCATTTTCACCCATTTCAAATTCATTTCTTACTACGCTGAATTCCTTTTGTAAATCCTCCTGAAGAATTTTAGAATTCACCATTCTGTCAGATTCCATATCCAAAGACCATCGCAGGTTTTCATCTGTACCAGGAAGCACTTCATAATAATTGGTCCTGTCATACCAGGTAGTACCATTCGCCATGGCGCCTTTATCAGAAATCGCTTTTTTAATATCAGTAAATTTTTTACTCGGCTTAAAAAGCATGTGTTCCATTAAGTGAGCCATTCCCTTCTCGCCATATCCTTCCTGTCGCGAACCCACTTCATAAACGATGTTAACCACCACATTGGTTTGAGCTGCGTCAGGTATCAGTAATACCTTGAGCCCATTAGGTAATTCGTATTCATTAATTCCCTCTACACTAGTAACCAATTTTGGGGCTGTTTGTGCATTTGAATTCAGTATCAATAAACTGAATAAAAATAAAGAAATGATCTGTCTCATGATTAAAGTTTTACGTTTTTAAATTAATTGAGGTGCGTAAAGGAATTAGTGATTAAAAAAGTA
>JBBRYZ010000069.1:0-21636 GCA_038237165.1 Bacteroidales bacterium
CAAACAGTTACAATAAATGCATATGAATTGTTCTATATGTTACCAGATTATAGTTTCCCGGGCATTTGAAGAGGATTGGGGAGTACATTTTGGGGTACAATCAAAAAAAAGCAGCTATGATCAGATCATA
The DNA here is from genome assembly GCA_038237165.1 of Bacteroidales bacterium. GTDB lineage: Bacteria > Bacteroidota > Bacteroidia > Bacteroidales > UBA4417 > UBA4417. The sequence continues at coordinate 131 of JBBRYZ010000069.1, forward strand.
ACTGCTTGATTCTCAAGTGGAGCGTAAGGGATGCTTGTTTTATACTCATAGATAGCTGTATTTCAGCCTGTTCCGTTTTGTCTTTTTTGTTGATTTTAGTTCTGGTGCTTTATATTCTGTCTGTATATAATCTTTATAGACTATTCAACTTATTATAGATAACCCGCATTTTAGCGGGTCCGTGCTCTCTTTGATTCGTCAAGACCTCCCAATTCCCTATTAAGCGAAGCTATTTCTTCATCTTTCTGCTTCAGTTGTCCCTTCAAAGTTTCAATAACAGCTTCTTTTTTTTCACATTCCCGGCACGATCCAAATGATACGACCGATTCGGAAGCCTTATTGGAAGATGCTTCAAAAAAAAAGGACAATTCTAAGTTATACACCTTGCAAATATTCTCCAGTCTTTCGACTGTGCATGTCTGTTTATCTAGCATCCGCTTATAACCTACATCTGTCATTCCGATGCTTTTAGCAAACTTAACATCGCTAAGTTGAGTACGAGTCTGTAATGTCTTTAACTTACTGTAATTCATGATGTTTTATTTAGATTCTTTCTAAATCTCAATTTACAAGCTGATTATTTCAATTTATAAATCGAATTATTCGATTTCCCCCTTACATTTGTTGAGTATAATTTACAACAATACAGACATAAATACAACACTATGGTAACGAACAATGAAAAAATGAACTTCTCGGACTACTATAAATCCTTCACGGAACTGACCGGGACCTTGAAAAAACGCGTGTGTGAAAAACTTCAAATCAGCGAAAAGACATTTTACAACAGAGTGAAAAACAATTCCTGGTCCCTTCTCGAGCAGGAAGCTGTCGACACGATTGTAAAAGAGATCCAGGATGAGTTGTCAAAAATGCAACACTAGTATCCCTTACCCAAACTTGTAAACCAATAACTACAATGGCTCTTGAAATCTACTGGAACGAAAACCGAAACATGCTGATGATCGAAAATATCGATAGCAGCATCACCACCAGGTTCGATAATTGGCCCGCCGAAAGCTACCAGCGTCTCGATGCTGCGATTGCTGACTTGCGACCAAAGGCATATCAGGATCTGTGTGATGAGTTCGGTCTCGGGCCCCAATACGCTTATGCCCGCACTTTCCAATTTGCAGCCTGCAACTTTTCAACCAGGGATGGGCATCCCGACATAGATGATGATTATAATCTCATCACCGAAAAGGTCGAATGTCCCATCAGGCACAAGTGCTCGCGCAAATACTGCACAAACGAATCACTGCTTTCATATCGCGAAAAACAGGTTGTGCGCTTATTTGCCCAGGGCAGCGACGAAGAAAACATAGGCGAACAGCTCTTTATCTCGAAAGCTACTGCGCACAACCACATGACCAATATTTATAAGAAGCTTGGGTTTTCCGGAGGATCACATCCCGACAGGCTTCTTGTCTCATACGCTCACCATAACAGAATCATTTAAACGCGTCCCCACGCCAAACGACCAATATTATGAAAACAGAAACCTATCATGTATACTACTCGCAATTTGTAAATGGAACCGAGTATTCAGGAAAGATGATCCCTTTTACTGCTAAGTCCGCTAAAGATGCTGAAGATCAATTCAATAAAAACATGAAAAATAATTCTTCAATCGGTGTAGAATATAAGGTCAAGGAAACAATCAAAGCCTCCTAAAAACGCAACCATGAAAGAATTGCACATTGCATCGAAACCACTACTGGCCCTTATCCTTGAATCGGTATCCGTGAACCTATTTTATCACCAGACATCAAATGCCATTGAGAAGGATCCCGAGATAAAAGAATCCATGCTGCTTCACATCGACGAATTGCATCAAATGCACGATCATTTAACCGAACTCCTTAAAGACTAGTAAAAATGTATAAGCAAAACGTAACTACCAAACTGGGATACCTCGAAGTACACATCACCTTTACGAATTGCCACAACAACGTAATGGAAGTTAAGAAAACTTATTCCTCCATGGATGATGCAGACCGCTACATTGAGCTGCATATGCGTAATTATATGTGCGATAAACTGAAGCGCTACATTTTCCACAAAATCAACATTTGCGAAACAGCTTCCCAGGGATGGTCAAATACAATAAACAAATGCGAAGCGTTGGATCATTGCCGGCTGTTTATCCCGCAGCTCAGGGATGCCAACCTATTTACAATTGGAAACTGGATCCTTGCCAGTGAAATTGAACTAACAAGGATATTGCCAAGCCCGCGGAATCCAAGCTACACATCTTCCAGTCACAACCTGCAGGAACTGGTGTGGATGAGCGTTCAACTCCGTAAATACCAACGCCGGTACAAAGTAACAGCCTAATCAAAACGTATACAACAACGGTTGCAGGTTCGCCGCCTGCCTTCAAAACGACGCTCTAAATATTAATAGTAACCAACAATTAATAACCTTTTATTATGCAAAAAGAAAAACGCACCTGCACCGTCTATTCCCCGAAAGAAGCCGGTCATCCCATCATCAGCCAAAAGCCAAGCCGAAATAGCAAATGCACGTGTGGATCCGGCAAGAAAAGTAAACATTGCTGCGGATCCGACACAAAGTTCTTCATTACCAAGCCCGGGGCGGTCATCCCTAAACCACAGAAGCTCTATTATTCAAAGATTACGGCCAATCATTGGTGTGCCAAGAACAAACTACATGAAGAGGCCAATGAAGTTGGCCTGGACATGGAACGCAGGATCATATCCGAAAGTGAATTAGCTGCATTTCGCGATGAACTGACTATGCGCATTGATTTGCTTAATCAAAAGTACCACCGCTGCAACCCACTAAAGATTGAGGAGACTCCGCAACACACCACCGATGTAGATGAAACCCTATTTATATCAAATGTGTTTCACCTCACCCTACATCGGGTAAAATCCTAAAATTTCCATTCTTCACTTTTCATTTTTCATTCATCAAGCCTACCACATGATATCCGACGATACTAAAAAACAAATTCTCTCAGCTGATCTCTACGATGTTATTTCCGGGCTTGTTAGCCTAAAGAAGAAAGGAGCCGCTTTCGAAGGCGCTTGCCCAATGTGCAACACAGGCAAACTCCAGGTAAGCAAAGCAAAAGGAATATATAAATGCTGGAGCTGTGAATTAAAGGGAAACAATCCGGTGACTTTTGTAATGGAGACTCAAAAAAAGAACTATCCCGAAGCGCTTAAATACGTTGCTGACAAGTGCAATATCATAATCGAAGAAGCGCCCAGGTTAAAAGGTCCGCAGAAGAAAACCAAAACACATATCGAAACATTTTGCGACCGTCAGCTTAAAATGTCAGGCATCGATGCTGAGCAGCAAAAGGCAACCATCCCTGGTGAAGGTAAAGATACTGTCATCGATCTTTTCGAGGCAGGTACACGCGACCAATACGGAAAGCTTACTACAGGTGATGACATGATCATTTGGTATTACGATCTGGAGGGAAAGCCCATTATGTTCCAGAAACCAAAGAGCACAAAAACAGAGCAACTATTCCGCGTTCGCTGGCAGAACCCCGACCTGCATAAGGACAAAGCAGGCCGCCCGATGAAGTACAGTTCACCGTACGGATCAGGTTCCCACCTTTTCATCCCTCCACAACTCAGGCAGATATACAAAGATCGCAGAATCATAAAGCGGCTCTTTATCCAGGAGGGCGAAAAGAAAGCACTTAAAGCCTGTATTCATGGACTTCCCAGTGTTGGTGTTATGGGGATCCAGAACATTGCATCAGAAGGTCGCCTTCCTTATGATCTGCAGCTGATCATACAAGCCTGCAAGGTGGAGGAAGTGATCTTTGTGCTCGATGCCGACTGGTCCGACCTGAGCAATGATCTTAAACCCGGAGACCGTGTGGATAAACGTCCTTATAATTTCTTCTATGCGGTCCGGAATTTCCGGGAATACTTCAAGACATTTAGAAATCTTGGCATTTACCTGGAGATATATTTCGCCTACGTTCAGCCTACCGAAAATAACGATAAAGGACTGGATGATCTGCTTTCAAATACGCTCGCCGGGAAGGAGATTGAATTACTGAAGGATGTAGAAACCTGCATCAATGAAAAGACCGGAACAGGTGACTACATTCAGATGAACAAGATCACAACACTTTCCGATCTGAAGTTGTTGGAATACTGGGAGCTTCAGTCTGCCGAATCCTTTGCAAAAAAATACAAAGAAACCCTGATCAACCTTCCCGAATTCATGATCGGAAAGCATAAATGGCGTTTCGGTGAAACAGGCAAGCTTGAACCAGCGCAACCCCTGCAGGAAGATGAGCAATATTGGGATATCACCGAAAAAGAAGACCGGTCGGGGAACATCCGGCGTGAGATCCGCTTCCGATACCTCTACGCCTACAACTTTTTGAAACGTCGCGGATTCGGCCGCCTGATGATGGCCAACCGTCAGTACCTGCTGGCCCGCATCGAAAACAAAGTTGTGGATGTTTATGAATCCTATCAGATCCGCGACTTCATGACCGACTTCACCAAAGAGATCGTGGAGAAACACGATATGGTTGATGTGATGGACATGCTGTACCGGGGCGGAAAAATGTATTTCGGGCCCGACTCCCTGGGTAACATCGATTTCGTCCAGCCGAAGTTTGAGACTAGCGACAAAAATTACCAGATGCTTTTCTTCAGAGATAAATACTGGCAAATTACTGCCGATGGCATCGAGGAGCATCCCCTGAATGAGCTGAAATACAATGTGTGGAAGGACAAGGTAAATGACTTCGATTCGAAGCTCCTAGGCGATGATTTTGTAACCGTGAAGCGGATGGACGAATCTTTTATCAAATCGCTTCCGAATCAGGATATCGATCCTAAAGTATTCCTGGGACAATACGATGTTATTGCATCGCCGGCCGCAGAACAGTGCCACTTCATGAAATTCCTATACAATACCGGCGAATTCTTTTGGCGCGATTTTATCAATCCATCAGGATGGCGCCCATTACCTAATGATAAACGGTCGGTGAGCGAAAAGATGGAAACAAACTTGCATTTCGTCAGCAAAATGACAGCCATCGGGTATCTGCTGCATAAATACCGCGACAAAAGTTGTGAGAAAGCCATTGTGGCCATGGATGGTCGAGTGGGGGAAATTGGCGACAGCAATGGCCGTACTGGGAAATCAATATTCGGTTTTGCAATTGGCAAAGCAATTCCGCAAACATACATCGGCGCCAAGAGTAAGGACCTTACCGATGATCCATTTATCTGGGAGGAAGTTTCTGAAAAGACGGATAACATCTTCCTGGACGACGTTCGCGCCAACATTGATTTTGAGTTCTTCTTTCCCGTGATCACTGGGAAGATCACCATCAACACCAAAGGCACTAAGAAATTTACACTCAGCGAACAGGATACGCCAAAGATCCTGCTCACTACCAACCACGCCATCAATGGTGAAAGCGCTTCATTTAAGGACCGTCAGCACCTGATCGCATTTAGTGACTACTACAACGACAACCACAAACCGATTGAGGATTTCGGCATCAATTTCTTTGATGAATGGGGTCAGGAGCAGTGGAACCTGTTTTACAACTTCATCGGCCGCTGCCTGCAGCTGTACTTCAAGGCTGCCCGCCTTGGATGGGGATTAAACGGGACCGGTCTTATCCAGGGCCCGATTGAACGCCTTGAAATGCGCCGTCTGCGCCAGTTCATCGGGGAGGCATATCTCACCTGGGCAGATGAATATTATGGCACCGGCGATGATGTTGAATCCGATGACATAAAAGGCGGGAACATCAATATCAAGATCCCGCGCAACGAATTGTATAATGCCTTCCTGGACAAGAACCAGAACGAGCGCAAATTCGTGAATCCATTCAAGTTTAAAAAGAAGATCATGTCCTATTGCCTGTTCCGCAAGCTGAAATTCAATCCTCAACGCGACCAGGTGGAAGGCAAACCGGGTGACGACAAGGCTGGCGGAGTTGAGTATTTCACCATTGCAAATGCTAAATACGTAAACTTATGACAACCGAATCAATGATCCTCGGCCTGGAAGATATCATTGCCGGCCGCATCATTCCCGAAGCCCTCATTGATATGGCTCCCGAACTTATAGAGCATTTATCACTACTCATCGTGCAGAAGGCTCTCATGGAAAAGGTAGGCAACGATTACGTTTATATCGCCGGCAAGGTAACCGGCCTGCGAAGGTGGGATGTGATCCCAAAATTTAAACGTGCTGAGACGGTCCTGATGGCCATGGGTTATAAAGTCATCAACCCGATGGAAATAGTGCCTGTGACATGCACCTGGTCAAATGCCATGCGCACCTGCATTATTGAAATGATGAAGCACTGCAATAAGATTTACCTTCTGGATAACTGGCACGACTCTGAAGGTGCCAGAATCGAAAAATCCCTGGCCGATATGATGCACTTCGAACACATTGTGAATATGGACACCTTAAAAATTGCAATATGACAGTCAAAACCTTATATAAAGGACCAACCCTTGGATCGTTACTTGAAGCTCAGGCAACACCGGCCAAAAAACAACCACACGGCCTCCCTGAGCAATGGATGTTCCATAACTTCACTGATGCATGGCAATGGGCCGAAAGCCTCACAGACACCGACAAACAATACCTGGCATCGGTAATGACCTTTGTGAGGAATCTTCAGGATGGATCAACCTTAATCAGCGCGAAAGTGAAGCCGGAGAATCAGGAGCTATTTTATCGCTGCGTGAGCTGGACCATGATATCCTTCGATCTTTTTAACCAGGTAAGCTTCAGTTCCGACTATTCTAAATTAAAACGCAATTCATATCGCGCTGAGAATGCGCTATAAATAATTCGCTGATCATTGGCAGTGCGTATCTTATCCTCAACAATCAGCTTCAATTAATTTTTTAAAAAACCAAGCTCATATACTTGAGGCTGCAGTTTCTCGCTTAGCGCCTTATAAGCTTCTTCAAAAGGCTTGAAACTTACCGGATCAAAATCACCGCTGGTATTCCGGGCCTGTAATGCTTTTCTTATTTGATACCAACCCACATCGGATCGATTTAATTTCAGTTCATCTCTCACCATTCTAACATCGATATGGGCAAAATAGGCTTGCCACAATACTTTTCCTGCCATCAAAACCCTGGTGGCTTCGACAGAAAAGGTTTTATCAGCCATATATTGTACCATAAAGTCAGATTCAAAACGCTCCGGCGCTTTCACTTCTTCTTCGGTGTATGGAATAAAATGATTTACGATTGACCATTTTTTACTGTTCCATTCAAGGCCGTTAGCGCTGGCAGTTAAATTACTGCCATTAAAAAGCATCCATATCAAGCAGTCGGTTTTGAACTCTGAAGATAGAGGTTTAGATGGTTGCAAAAATTGGTCGCGATCATTAAGCCATGTGGGTTTGATCAAACGACGAATAGCAAATACCACTGATGATTGACTTACGTTTTCAGATGTAACAAAAAATCCGCGCCCACTTCCATAGCCTGATGAAAAAATCATTGTTTTATTGCTGGCATTTTGTAAATCATTACCTGCACAATTCATCCAAACAAGAGCATTGTCAGCCCATTTTGTTCCCCTTAAGTCCTTACTTGCCGTAGCGGGGGTAATTGCATTTTTCAATGGTACTGCGGCAGTTTTATTGGTTAGAGGTCTTACTATCCAGTCAGTCAATAAACCATTTTCAGAAACATTGCAGAATATTTTCTCGCCAATAGGTTGTGCTTTCTTGTCAAGTACTTCAACGGCCACTTCTGTAATTTGTATCTTTTTCTTAGCATTTTGATTTGTTTCCCAAATCAAAAAACCAATTGGAAAGTTTCCATTCAAGCCATCGAATGCTTGGCTATGAACCACAAAACCACCTAAATACTTTGCTTGCCAAACTTGCCTAAACTTATTTAATGTAGGTGCATTCACATACTTTAATGTGCTGAACATGGCTAATGATGCGTTTGGTATCTCTTGAGCAACTCTTGCAACAAATTGTGTGTAGAGCTCATTGCTAGCTTTCCCATAAACCGTCATTGAAGTAGCAGCGAATTTTGTTTTTGCGACGCCAGCTTTATTTTCTGAACTTGAACCAATTGCGGTATTGTCCGAGTTTGTTGCTTCTGCATATGGAGGATTAATCAACACCAATATCTTTTTGCCATCGGTAATGGCTTTGCGTAATCCTTCAGGGATTTTATTTGTCAGCGTGTAATCAATTTTTCCGTCGTCCGTAATGTCGTCGTTTAAATAATCGTATTGAAATCGTTGTGCGGCAACACAGGTTTTGGTGGCCCGCATGACATCAATATCTGCACTGTCGAGTGTCGACATATATATATTGCGCGGATTGCTATGTTTAACTTCCAGGTTACCAACACCACAGCACATATCCCAAACGATGTATTCTTTTTGCCAGTTGTCGCCCAACGTTTCGGCCAGCTTGTCATAGGCTTTGTCGACTACATTTAATGGTGTATAGAATGCTCCCTTAAAACTTCTTTCGTCCAACGGGATCAAACTATCGCGCCGCTCAAGCAGATAGTCGCGGTATTCCGCTTTCGGGGGCCTATGATAAATAGCCCAAAACTGACGATAGCCTTCCTTATTGCCAAGTTCAAATATTCGTCCGCCAAGGCTAAATACCGGAGCTCCGTCTTTGAGCAAAAGCGCTGCTGTGAGATTATCATGAGTTGAAACCGTGCCATCGTTCATGATGTCGGCAAAAAACAAGAGTGCATAATCTTCTTCTGCTATTCCTCTAATTTCCTGTCCAATCATTAAAACCCATTTATCGAATACCTGTTTCAGGTTGTCAGGCGTTATTTGTGTTCGGATTATATCACCATTTTTAATAGCATTCTTTACCGTACTAATAAATTCAGCCTCGTGGGTTTTAATTTTGAAGGAGACAAAGTGGGTGCCTATATGAGCTGAGATAGCATCTAAAGCTTCCTGGGTATAGCTACTTGCAGATTTGCCCCATTTTATAGTTTTCTTTTCAAGGAACGGCAGTACATCCTCACTTTTCATGATAGCCGCTTTTTGCGTATCAATAACTGCTAAAAATGGTGGAACATATCCTCCTTTGTTCAATGCATCTTGAACATAGTGCATTAATTGCGTAAACATGGCATAACTTGATACTTTATAACCATGTTTCGCTTCAAACCAAATTTCTTTCGTTTGAATATCAAGCAGATTTTTTTGATATTCTTTTAAGCCAAGTGCTTTTATATAAGCGTCTTTAACATCCTCTTCACTGGTGGCTTGTTGCAATTTCTCATACAGGCTCATATTTTATTCGTTTTAATCAGGACGTGATATCGCATGTTTTCGTCTATCATAATAAGTGCGGGACATTTTTTGTTGTATCAAAAGCTCGAGTTGTTTGTTTACTAGGCCGTTCAGTTAACGATTGAGCATATGAAAAATTGGAATCTGAATGGTTATCCGCTGTCAACAAACATTCTGGCGAGGACTACAAGCTTTCTAGTATGAGTTTTACCAGCCATTTTTTATGGCATTTGCTTGCAGCCGTTTTCTTCTCCTAATTCACTATAATTGTTGCCTTATTTTGCATTCTTGATAAGCCATTTTAAATTAAGATTGGTCGGCTTGCTCTTGGAATTATTAGGTCGTTATGATAAATAATTACTTCTTTTCCTGTTCCTATTTTGCCAGCACTATAATTGAGAGAATAAATAAACTTCTTGTTTTCTTTATAAAGATCTTTTATCTCTTTTTCGTTATCGTATGAAACAATCCATTTGTGTTTTGAAATACCATTAATCATTTTAGAAACTAGCAGATGATCTTCGTGTTTGTAATGGTTAACATAAAGTTGCTTTCCTTTCAAATAATATGGTGGGTCGAAATAAATCAAGGTCTTTTCGGGTAAATTGCTGGATATTTGCCCTATTAACTCTATTGCATCAAGGTTATAGAGTAAAATTCTATTTTTTTGTTTCCCAATGTTTTGAATTCGACTTATTAAATCTTTCTTGTTGAATCTAGCATCAATTTTATAATCACCATTTTGGTTGTAACCTCCAATTACGCCTGCTGATATTATTCCTGAGCGGTTTGTCCTATTCAAATAGAAAGTAGAGAAACCTAAAATAAGAAGTTCACTTTCATCTTTATATTTTTGAATCTCTCTTTGTTGTAGCCAAACATTTATATTGATGTTTGTATCTAAAATGAGTTTACATAATTCGTCAGTTTTATTTAGTACTGAATACCAAAAAGCATAGATTGATTTGTCAAAATCGTTAATAATAATCTTGGAAGCATAGTCACAAAAAAGAAGTGAAAGTGCCACGGAGGCCCCTCCTGCATAGGGCTCCACATAGTAGGCATCTCTGAGTTCATTTCGCTCAAAAACTAGTTTAACAAATTCAGCAAGCTTTCCTTTCCCGCCAGGATACCTCAAGGGTGAATAAAACATAATTTCTATTTTTTAGTAGCAGCTTTTTTGAATGAAAAGTCCCAAAGGATTTGAAAAAACTCTTGAAGGTTGTCCCATTTTAGTTTCAAATCACTTGAGGCTGGTTGAGTTTTATAAGAGTGAATGTAGTCATGAAAATTTTGAATGCACAAGATATGATTTTTATCTGTAGCAACTTTTCTAATATTAGTAAGTTGCTTTTTATTTGCGATGTTAATACTTTCAAAAATCTCGCAGCACTTTGTTATCTTTCCGGAAAGTTTGGTTTCATTACTGAGTGTCACCCCTTCTTTTTCTAAGAAGAAATCAATACTAATTTCTAAAAACACTCGGAATAATACTCCTACTGCATTTGGAACGGCTTTAGGTGAGTCGTCTAGTAGTAAGTCATTTCTTAATTCCAAAAAAATATTGTTGATTTTTGTTTCTGGAATACTCAATCGGCAACTGCTTGGAATTAAATAATTCCGGTTGGTTGATTTCGGCCAAATCTTTTGCTTTTTGCTGTTTACACCAATACTTAATGTTTTTTCACCGAACATGTCTTCGCTAGTGTTTCGCTTAATTTCTTTGTCTACTTTTTCTGAATCCTCAACTTTAACAGATTTTATAAACTCTTCAATCTTTTCCGTTTTATTCAAAGTTCTAGAATCAACATCGTTGCCTTTGAGATCCTTTTTATTCAAAACACTGTAGATAATAATCTTCAATTTCTCCTTGAAACTAGGGTCTTTAACTGAAAATTCCCCAGTTTCAGATATTGAATAACCATATTCTTTTTTGGCAGGTGTTGTCGTTACTATTCTAAAAAAGGTTGTTACATAACCACTGCCTAGTATTTGGTCTTTCATTTCATCTGGCATGTCAAGTTCTTTCACAATTTTAGTAATTCCAATCTTCAATAACTCAACAAAGTTTGTACTTCCTCGCCTAACATTATAATGTGCCCTTTCTGAATCCTGCCAATTCACTTCATTGTTACCGTTAGCATGTTTTCTGTCAGTGTATCTCAATCCGTCTTCTATATTTTCTGTTACAAGACATTCAATGATAAAAGTGTCGGGAATATTGACTTTCGCTTTTTGTTCATTTAAATACTTCTTTAGCGTGGTATTTGTTGTAAGTTCCGGATTGTTGAGCAATTTGTAAGCAGTCAGCCTTCTGTTTCCTTCAAGAACTATAAATTGACTGCCGTCATTCCAGACTACAAGTTTTTCAATCTGGGGTAAATCAAAATCTTTAACAATAGCTTCAATAAGAAGTCTAATCTTAAAATCAGGCTTTGATAAAAAGAAACTAATTAGTTCCGTTTCTTCAGTGTTAAAATACTTGTCAGGAAACCGCGCATTTTCATCCCAAAGAATCAGATCTTTAATGGCGATATTTTTTGTCTTGATACTCATGGCCTTTTCAATATCTAAAGGGTTAAAATATTTGTCAATATATGTCTGACCGTCAGCGCTTAAAATGCTACCAACTATCGGCTAACCATAACGAATTTAATTTTATATCGTGTTTAGTTGTCCTTGAAATCAATTTAGAATAAAGAAACCTGCCTCTGCTCGGTATTTAAGCCCGCACTTGCAGGCCTTTTAAACATCTACACGCCAGTGCGGATCCCTTTATTCTTTCTTGTCAGTGCTATCAGCGACTGTGGTTTCCTTCATTTTTCATTTTAGTACGCCTGTTTCCCCCGCATCCCCCTATCTTTTGTAAAGAACTTTAGTGCAGTTATACTTATTCATAAATTATAAGTCGTTGGCATATAGTAGTATATATACTCTTTATATTATATTTATTTTTTTAAAAAGATACTTGTTAAAATAAAGGAAAATTTTCGTGCATTTGAACGTTCAAAAATTTATTTTATGTAAAACATTGAATGATAATTCATTGAAGTGACATATTTCCGCACTAAAAATGTTCAAAAAGGTTCAAACACGTACTAAAAACGATTTTTGAACAAGGTACGAATGTACAAATAAAAGATTATCAGCCGATTATATTTTTTTTTGTTCAAATGCACAAATGTTCAAAATTTTTGGTGATTTTCATGTAGTATGTATCTCGCAATTGTGAAATGTATTTTTCACTTTTCATCCTACCCTTTCGGCATTATTTTTCAAAATGCCCTTTCTTTTTCTTTATTACCATTGCATATTTGCTTTTAAATACATATATAGATGTCTAGTGACTCAGTAACTTACCGAACTATCAACTTCGAACTCAAAAAGCCCTGGTACCTGAATTATTTAAAATTTGTATTTGATGATGAATCGGAGCCAGTAAAAATTAATCGCAATGAGGAGCTTGGCCAGTACCTATTCTCCAGGGTAAGATCTGCGCAACTTCCAATCCAGTGCATGCACGACAAACCTTTTGTAAAACTCATCATGCCAAATCATGGCCTGGATACAGGGAAATACAAATTTCTCTATTATTCGGCCGAAGATGTGGTGAGGATCAGTGACTATATTGAGTCGATGGCATACATTGACCTTCGCAGCATGATCGCTACAGGATCCATCGATCTTAAAATGGATAAAAAAACCGTCATCGCTTTGTTCAGCAACATCATTTATGGAGAGGATCGTTACGAAACTTTGAAAAAAGATGAGTACAGAAAGCGACAAAAGCTGTCAAAATGGATGCGAACCAGTGCTAAAGAATTTGGATACAGGTAGTTAAACTAAATATCAGTCATTTGTCCCCTGTAAGTGGACACACGACTGATTCACTCCTAAAATTTATAAAACATGATCATCATAGCCTTGGAATACAAATTCACCGAAAACGGAATATACGTTTCAGTTCCCATCAGGCAGACTTCAGGATTAATGGTGGAGAAACCAGAACAGACTTCCGCCGGCATCCTGGTAACTTCTGAAATAACCGCTTACATGCCGGTGATAGATGAAATTAAAAACGTATTGGTCGATCAGCTCAACCGCAGGCCAGCCATATACCGCGTAAAGGATGCCTCCGGGCATTACCACGAAATCGGCAGCGATGCAGAACCGGCCACATTTACCGGCTCCAAGAAAATAGGTCCGAACCCGGGAGTAGCTTACGGATGGGATATTAAGATCGCATGCGTTTCACAGGCAGGTGCAAAAATGTCGTCCTTTATCAATTAAGCGCAACAATGTAACATTGTGCATAATCTGCATAATGCTACGATGATTCAACCACATTTCATTTCTGCTGTAATAAACGAGCCCTGGGCAATTTCGGAAGAAGCTGCTGTTGGACTTCATTCCATTATATCGCGAATCTTCGATCCTAACATCGCATTCGAAAAAGGTTCTCCTCAGCTTCCATCTCTCCATTCCGCTTTTGCACCTGCAGCCGGTACCGGTTCCGATACACCGGTATCCGCCGTTGGTGATCCTTCTGTTAAACAGATTCAGGTGATCAACATCAGCGGACCGTTGATGAAGAATGATCAGTTCTGCGGACCTGCCGGAATGAAAAGCATGGGTGCCTGGATACAGGAGGCTGATAAAAATCCTGCAGTTGATGGAATATTATTGGTTATCGATTCACCAGGTGGAACCGTTTCCGGAACCGAAGAACTTGGCGCCATTATAAAGGGCACCAGAAAACCTATTATTGCTTTTGTAGAAGATATGGCCTGCTCAGCCGGTTACTGGTTAGCCTGTAATTGTGATGAGATCATTGCCAACAACACCACCGCCCAAGTCGGCAGCATCGGCGTATTGATGTCATTCATGGATATTCAGCCCGCGCTCGAGAAACAAGGTGTTGTTTTTCATACCGTCACCGCTCCGCAGAGTACTGACAAAACATTACGCTTCGATAAGTTTCGCGCCGGCGACTATACCGATTATAAAGAACAGGTCCTGAAACCGCTTGGCGCCAAGTTTATTGATACGGTTACAGCCAACCGCCCTAATGCCGATGAATCACAATATACCGGAGCAGTTTACTTCGCCAAGGACGTTATCGGTTCCCTGGTCGACAGTATCGCCACATTTGATCAGGCTCTTCAGCGCATCGCTGAGCTTGCAGTCATTTCTACCCAACCATCATCTCAATCCGCCACTTTTAACCAACCAACAAATACAATGACCAAACCTGAACTGAAGCGGCTAGCAATAGCTGCCGGAGTGCCGGACTTCGAAAGTTCGGACGGCTCCATTTCGCTCTCAACGGAACTGGCAACAGCTGTCGAGTCCGCTCTTGAAGCGAATGAAACGGCCATCGGCGACATGCAGTTGCAGATCGATGCCTCTACCAATCAGCAAGAACGTGTTACAGAACTTGAAGCATCACTTCAGGCTGCAAATGCCCGCATTGCCGAACTCTCAAACGAAGCCGGCGCCGATTCCGCTGCTGCTATCAAGGATACTGATGCTGATGCACTGGATAACTCATCCCCAACATTATCATTCTTCGACCGCTTTCACAATCTTTCAACCTCAAAAAACAAATAACCCGTGGCAATCACTATCACCCAATCACTCATCGATGCCGGTATTAGATACCGCAAAGATCTTCTCACCCAGCCGGTAGCCGTATTGGCCGACGTGCTTCAGTTTATGTCGCTTAAGACCGGCCTTCAGGGCAAGGAAATTGGCGGCGTGCTCAATACCAATGCCGAACTTCGTCCTTACAAAACTGCCAAGGATGCTACCGCCGACGATACCACAATCATTCCTTACGAATGGGAAGTATTTCTTGGCGACGTGGTAAAGGAATTCGATCCTAACGCTATTCTGGGTACCTTGTACACTGAACGCACTGCCACCAAGCCTACAGAGCGAGAAATCGCCCGCCTGGTTGCGCTGGAAATGGCCAAAAAAGTTGGAGAAGCTCTCTACAACAACATGTTTACTGCAGTACGTGATGCTGCCGGCACGGCAACAGCCGATTTGTTCAACGGTTTCTCGACTCAGGTAACTGCAGCCATCACCGGCTTGAAGCTTACTGCAGCACTCAAGAACTATCAGGACCTTTCTTTGGTTCCTATCACTTCTGTCAATTGCGGCGATGTGCTGAAGAAAGCTTACCGAGCCCTTTCTCCTTTGCTCAAAAAACAGCAGGTAAATCTTTACATCCCGACTTCGATTCTGGAAATGTACGAAGACTGGTTCCAGGCTGAATACCAAAGCGCCCCTTGGAATGCTGATTTTTCACAGCGTAAACTTATCGGTTCACAGCAGAAATGCACATTCGTTCCTTTGGACAATATGGAGGATCAAGATTACATGTTCTTCACCGTTCGTGAGAATATGAAAGTCGGAGTTGACCAGGAGTCGGACAAAGAAAACGTACTCATTCGCGAATGCGACAACCCAAAGGCTGTCCAGTTCTTCATGATGGCATATTTCGGAGTTGGTTTTGACAACCTCGATAAGTCGTACATGAACGTTCTCAAATTTTCCATCTAAATAAAGGAGACCAATCATGGCAGAATTATTAGCAAGTCTGGAGTGGGCTGACGGACAGATTAACCCCTCCGGAATTAAAACAATCGTTTACTTTGCCCTGAAGTCCTGGATCAAAACCTTTCCCCGCATCGGAGGGGTTTTGCCTCCTGCAACACCAGGTGAAAACGTGGTTGTTACCGGTGACTTCGAGATGGTAGCAGGAAAAACATTCCTGAAACTATATTCTACACAGGGTAAAGGAAAACTGGACTTCGAGCCTTTGGGCGAGAAGGATCACAAAATGTTCACGAATAAGGGAGTGTTCTCTTTCCCTGATATCGGAGTTGCTGCCAGGTCCGTTGCAAAACAGACACTCAACAGCAACGTGATCATGATCGTGCCCATGCCGCATGAAACCGAAAAACGCTTCATCATGCTTGGGGATGCCGATTACGACACGACCATCACGATCAAAGGAACCTCTGGCGACAAACCAGGATCCGAAAAAGGTCTCACCTTCGAGATTGAAGCTCCGGGCACCACTCCTTTACCAGGCTATTCAGGATTACTTGTTCTGGCCGATGGTTCACTCGACTGCGAAACCGGCATCTTTACGCCGACTGTAGGTTAATTAAACACCAATTAACAGCCCCTCGCCCTGGTTTATCCCGGGCAGGGGCTTAATATTATCCCTGATGACACCACATGAACAAATTCAAGCCTGGCTGGATGATGATGCCAGGACATTCTCCGCCGGATATGATCTCTTTGTAGCCTACGGGCGCAATCGTGCCCTGATGCTTTACCTGGCGCGGAAAATGCATATGGAAAAACTCGTTTATGAGTTACAAAAGCTGCTCCAGGTTCCGCTGAAAGCTGATGCTGTGAAGGTGGTGCCGCAGATAGTGCGCGCCATGTCGTCGGAAGCTGCTTCCGCGAAAGAGTTGCGCAAAATAACCGCGCAGCTGGATGAAACATTTGCCATTGAAACCAACCAGTTAAAGCGTATCAATCCTAAAACGCTTCCTGAAGCCCAGTGTAAAATATATGATGAAATTGCCGAAGCCTACAAGCTCCAGCGCGTTTGGCATGAGAAAATGAAGCTTGCCGAAACCGATGAGGACCGTGCAGCTGCACGCGCTGAAGTTGAAAGACTCGACGATCTGATCTGCGAAGGATGGAACGGCCTGGATGCGTTTGCAAAGTCAGGCGAAAAAGTTCCAGCGGTTGCGAAGGTTGCCACTGTTCTCGAAATCAGTAAAGAGATCAATGCCTGCCGATCGTATATTTCCCGCTCCATCAATGAGATGGGAAAACTCGACGGAGAAAAGAAGCTCAAGAGAACATCCGAAGTGCAGGTCAGAATTGCCAGGCTCATCACACTGCAAGCTCCTGTGAAGAAAGAAACCCGCAAGGCATTATTTTCCTTGGGAATTATTACTGATGCTTCCGAACTTGTTGGAGAATAACCATGTTCCTGACGCCAGGCAAAAGGTTTTCTAGTAAATAAAAATGAAAAAGAAAGGAGCTGATAGGATTATCAGCTCCTTTTTAACTTAAATCAAAATGAGCAGATCAAAGAACCTGGATAAGTTTCAGGCATTGATGTTCGACGACATGAAGAATCTCGATTACCTGACTCCTTCAGAACAGGAGCAGGTGAGGCGTTATCGATTTGCCTTTTCAATCTGCCTCGATGACCCTTCCGTTTCCGACAAACGCCTGTGCAATTATCTGATGCATAAATTTAGTATAGGCCGGTCGCAGGCATATGCCGATGTCGCTAAAATCAAAGTAATTCTTACGACTGTCCGAAATGCCGGGAAGGAATGGATCCGCTATGTCGTGAACGAAGAGCTGAAGCAAGCCATCAGGGTGTGCAAACTTGCAGGCGATGACCTGATGAAGGAACGCATCATGGCCATCGACAAACTGGCCAAATACAACAAGCTCGATAAGGATGATAATGAAGAAATACCCTGGGAAGAAATTATTCCTATTGATATCGAACCTACCAGCGATCCGACCGTACTGGATATCACTCCCCTGGCAAATAAAAAGGAAGTGATACTGAAGTTATATGAAAAGTATGTGGGAGATATCGAAATCGAAACCATAGAATACAAAAATATTAATGATCCAGATGAGCAGCGAGAAGAAGAAGATATATTACAACGATAAGCAACTTGAGTTTCGCTATATCGCAGCTCACACTTCTGTTATCGTCGGAGGACGGCGATTCGGCAAAGGCCATGGCATTATCGCGCCGTGGTTACTGCGCAACGTACAGCACATGCCACGCAGCGCAGGTGGCATTGTTGGTAGCACATTCCAGCAATTATTAACGCGAACGTTACCCGGCACCATGAAAAGTTTGGAGGACCAGGGATTCAAACGCAACATCCATTATTTCATAGGTCGTAAGCCTCCACAGTCAGCAGGCTTCCGGAAGCCCATAATTGAGCCTGTGACATACGATCATGTGATGAGCTGGTACAATGGCTCAATTAACTATTTAATCAGCCAGGACGTGCCTGGATCATCAAACTCGCTCACTTTACAATCCCTGCTATGTGACGAAGCAAAGTTTCTGAATTTCGACAAACTGAAGGATGAAACATTCCCGGCAAATGGAGGTTACAAGGGTCCGTGGAAAAATTGTCCATGGCTGAACTCCATCCTGATCACTTCGGATATGCCGACTTCAAAAAAGGGCAGCTGGTTCCTAAATTTCAAAGAGAAGATGGACCCGGAACTGATTGAAGGCGTCAAGTGCCTGGTAAATGATATCTATCAACTCAAGCAGCAAGTTCCTACTTCTTACACCATCCGGAAAATAAAGGAATATTCTCTGCGCCTGGCTCAGTTCCGCAGTGTAGCCGTCTATTACCGCGAATGGTCCACCCTCGAAAACTTAGAACTCCTGGGAAAGAAGTACATCGCACAGATGAAGCGCGACCTTCCGCCGCTGGTGTTCATGTCATCGATCATGAGCGTTCGCCTGGGCAAACTAAAGGATGGATTCTATCCCGCATTGCGCGAATCTATTCATTATTACAAGGCATTTGATAATAGCTACCTGCAGAACCTGGATTACAATTTTGAGAAGGCGCAGGAAGAAAGCTGTGCCCAGGATGCCGACGTGGATCTCACCAGACCGATCTGCGTGGCCTTCGACTACAACGCCAACATCAACTGGCTGGTTGCTGGTCAGCAGCAGGGTATCAAGGCTATGGTTATTAAGAGCTTCTATGTAAAGTATCAGCGCAAACTACGCGAGCTGGTGGATGATTTCTGCAAGTATTACCGCACGCATCTCACCAGGGAAGTCGTTTACTATTTCGACACGTCGGCGCTGGGTTCAAATTACGCGCTAAACGAAGAGGATTTTGCATCCGCCATCTGTAGCCAGTTTGAAAAGAATCACTGGAGTGTTCAGCGGATCCATCTAGGCAATCCGGTAAAGCATCATGAAAAGTATCTGATCATCGACCAGGCACTCAAGGGACAGAAATACCTGATGCCATTTATCAATCAACCAAACAACGAAGCTTTAAAACTTGGACTCGAAACATGCGGCGTTAAGATAGGTCCTAAAGGTTTTCAGAAAGATAAATCCGGCGAAAAGTTTTCCGAAACCGAAGAGGACCTACTGGAACATCGTACTGACGGGACAGATGCATTCGATACCTTGTTGCTGGGAATGTTTTTCAATCCCCAGAATAATACATATTCAGCGACATCCTCAGTATCTACATGGCTGTAATTACGCTTAAGATTTACAATATCCTGACCGTCCAGAGGTAGAAAACCTAAAAAGTTGATTTTCAATCTGGCGACCAGAAGAAGTGGCACGAATCGTCCATTTCTCTCTCTTCCTTCCCCGCACCGCGCTGAACCGGGTTGGTGATCACGAATTTTGAATTCTACGATATATGCAACATGATTTTACATATAAACATTATAAATAAACAGTCGTACGTTTCCTTTTTGGTTTGGTGATCACCGATTGAGTACCCTGCTTGTTTGCCTAACCAATCATGTATTCGGCCCCTGCCATCCCGACGGGGCTTTTCTTTTGTCCTTTAAAACCTTCATGTCCGGGAATACATTAGCATTCTTTATTATTCATCTTTCATTAACCTAATTACAAAACAATGAAAAAGCTTATTGCATGCTTATGCCTGCTTCTGATTGGCTTTGCCTTTCAAATGCCCGTTTTCGGGTCGCCTCCCACGCGTGATGTTCAGTTTAATACTGGCTTCAGCCAGCTGCAGCTGGCTCCGTTAGATTTTGTGACCATCACAACTATTCAATCCATTAGCATCACAGCAATACCGTTGATGTACCAGGTGCGATCTGTTATGCCGGAAAGAACTAAACTGTATTGTGCGCCTGAAGCACCCGACCTTTATGGGGAATCTCTACAAAACATCTCAACTCCTGAAATCATATTTGCGAGATTAAGTCCTATCCTAAGATTGACGGAACATGCAAGATCGTTAGTAATTAAAGTTACATTGCCCCCTAATCAGGACCCATACAACCTGAATGTTGCCTTCCTTCTTTAATCAACTTAATAGCAAGAACTTAAAGCCCTGCCATAAGGCAGGGCTTTTTATTTAAATTAAGATGTTCATAAGTTGTGTATAAATTGCAGATATATTGTAACCTATATTGCTTTTATGTTACATTTGTCAACGTTTTGTTATAGTATTTATGTTAAAATGCTTCAAAATGAATCTTTTCTGCTTTTATATTCTGTAATTACTTCGTATATTTATATTTATTATAAACTTTTTATCCATCAAGATGTTTAAAGACAGAGTAAGTTTTTATAAAGAGATTGAAAAAATCAGAAAAAGTAAGCTTATCGTATTTGTTACAGGTGATAGACCTGGATTTGAAACACAAATTCATCCTGAAATACTAGATTACTTTATTGATCATCTCGACAGACTGGGTAAAAATCAGAAAATATCATTATTTTTATATACTAGAGGTGGGAATACACTAACCGCCTGGAGTTTGGTAAATCTTATAAGACAATTTTGTAAAGAATTTGAGGTAATAATTCCTTCAAATGCACATAGTGCAGGCACTCTGCTTTCTCTTGGCGCGAATACTATAATGATGACAAAGCAGGCAACATTAGGTCCTATAGATCCGAGCCTTAATAGTCCTTTAAACCCTCAGAATCCATTAGCACCTAACAATCCTACTGCCAGAATTCCTGTAAGTGTGGAATCGATTAAAGGGTATTTTCAATTTGCCCAAGATGATCTTAAAATAAATGACGAGAAAAATCTAAAAGACATTTTAATAAATTTATCGAATCAAGTTCATCCTTTAGTCCTTGGTGATGTTTACCGGTCAAGAACACAAATACAGATGTTGGCCAAAAAACTTCTCTTAAAACAAATGAATGATCCTGAAAAAATAGACAAAATTATTGCTTTTCTATGTTCTGATTCAGGAAGTCATGATTATACTATTCATAGAACAGAAGCTAAAAATGAATTAGGATTAAATATTGAGAAGCCTGATGATGAATTTTATATCATCATTAAAAGTATCTTTAACGACATCAAAAAAGAGCTTGAACTTAACCATCCATTTACCCCAAATTTATTACTTGGCAACAATAATTCCACTAATTATACAGCAAGACG
>JBBRYZ010000070.1:0-21176 GCA_038237165.1 Bacteroidales bacterium
ATTCACAGATAATTACTACTTTTGAGTACTTAATTCCATATTCAAATTCCGAATGCTCACCATCGACCAGATTAAAGCTCCCATAGCTTCCTATATAGAAGAGTTTGAGAAGCATTTCCGCAACTCGATGAAAAGTCCGGTTCCGCTGCTTAACACCATTACCCGTTATATCATCAAGCGTAAAGGCAAACAGATGAGGCCGATGTTCGTTTTCTTTTCAGCAAAAGTTTGCGGCGAGGTAAACCAGAGCACTTTTCATGCCGCTTCGCTGATCGAACTGCTTCACACAGCCACTCTTATTCATGATGATGTGGTTGATGATTCAAACGAACGCCGCGGATTCTTTTCCCTCAATGCACTTTGGAAAAATAAAATAGCCGTGCTTGTAGGCGATTATCTCCTTTCGCGGGGATTGCTTCTGTCTCTTGAACATGAAGAATACCATCTTCTGAAAATAGTTTCCAATGCCACCCGTGAGATGAGTGAAGGCGAGCTGTTGCAGATCGAAAAAGCCAGGAAACTCGATATCGAAGAACCTATATATTTTGAAATTATTCGCAAAAAAACTGCCTCATTAATCGCTTCTTGCTGCGCCGCTGGTGCCGCTTCGGTAGGTTCTGATGCTGAAACCATTGAGAAAATGCGTCTTTTCGGGGAATATGTTGGAATCGCGTTCCAGATAAAAGATGACCTTTTTGATTACGAGAAAAACCTGGCTACCGGCAAACCAAATGGCACCGACATTAAAGAAAAAAAGATGACTCTTCCGCTTATCCATATGCTCAGCAATATGACATGGATGGAAAAACGCCGCGCCATGAACATTGTTCGCCGCCATAACAACGAGCCACACAAAGTCGCTGAACTAATAACAACTGTAAACAAAAGTGGCGGGATTGCTTATGCGGCCGGCAAAATGCGCGAATACGAGCAAAAAGCAATTGCCCTGCTGCATACCATGCCCGAAAGCGAGTCGCGTTCGTCGCTGGAACAGCTGGTGATGTTTACGACAGAGAGGAAGCATTGATTTCAAAAAGTTCAAATGCCTGCGGCGTTCAAAGGTTCAAAGCCTGCGGCGTTCAAGGCCTTGAGTGATCAGCTTCCTAAAATAGTACCGTATTCCTTCCTGAAACTCTGAAACATTGTAACTCTGAAACATTGAACCCCTGAAACTTTGAAACTTCAAACAATGAAAATATCCCTCATCATTCTAATTTCAATTCTAATATCCATTACAACCTACGCCCAGGTTACTGTTGAGCATTATTCCGATGGCAGCAAAAGGGCCGAAGGCAAACTGGTGAACGGACAGCGCGAAGGCGTATGGTATGAGTTCAATTTAAAAGGCATTAAAATAGCCGAAGCCAACTATACGAATGGCGTGAAGGATGGCAAATACACCGAATGGTATGCGAACGGTAAAAAGCAATTTGAAGGCTATTTCAAGGCTGGCAAACTCAACAGCCATGTTGCTTCGTGGCGTAACGACGGAACACCGGCCGATAAAGGTCATATTACTGATGATCTGCGCGACAGCTTATGGGTATTTTATCATCCGGGAGGAATTGTTGGAAGTACCGGCATGTTCGAAAAAGGGAAGATGCAGGGGAAATGGCACTATTTCTACGAAGACGGCGCCAAATGGAAAGAAGGCTCTTATGTAAATGATGAAAAAACAGGCCTTTGGACTTTCTGGTACACGGACGGACATGTTCACCACAGCGGAGTATATTCAGCCAATAAGGAAACGGGAATATGGAAAGGCTGGTATCCAAACGGGCAGGTGAAAGATTCGGGTTCCTACACAAACGGAAAGATGTACGGCATGTGGAAAGGCTGGTACGAAAACGCAAAACCACAGTATCTCTCTTACTATAAGGATGGTAATCAGGATAGTATAAATAAGATATGGTTTCCAAACGGAAAGCAACAGACAGATGGTACCTATAAAAATGGCATAAAGGAGGGTTTGTGGAAAACATGGTATGATAGTGGCCAGTTGAGCGAATCTGGTGGCTGGATTGATGGAGAACGAAATGGTTTCTGGGTTTATTTTGATGCCAACGGGATTAAAATAAAGGAAGAAAATTTCGACAAAGGCAAGTCCGATGGTTCCTGGAAAACATATTATGCTAACGGGACGATTTCGGGTTCAGGGCAATATATCAATAAAATAAAGGAAGGCATCTGGCAATATTGGGATGCAAAAGGAAAGCTGATGGTAAAATCGGAATTCCTGAACGGCAAGAAAATTAAGGAAAAACGTTATGGTCAGGCAGGCAAGGAACTTGAGCCGGGGAAGTAGCACAATTATTTAACGGTGTTATAGTTATTAGAAGTAAAGTCCTGATTTTGCCAGCCAAACTCGTGATTACTATTAATATTATTGAAAGGGCTAAATTCGCTATTTATAAAACCGGTACTACAGTTCTTCATTCGTAAATCATCATACTTCGATCGTACCATGTCATAAATTTTCATTGATCATTCATAAATCGTACCTCGTAATTATTTTATTCTCCACCCGGAAACAGAACAAATCCTCTTATCAATATGTTGATAACTCTATGAATAAATTATACCTGATTATCGCCCTGATTTGTGTTTTTACTTCGGCTTCGGTTGCACAACAATTCCAGGGAGGCGTTGCCGGAGGCCTTGTTGGGAGCCAGGTTGCCGGCGATACCTATAGAGGGTTTAACAAAGCGGGTGTTTATGCTTCACTTTGGGTGCGTCTGGGTTTAAGTGATCGCACTTCTTTGCAATCAGAGATCAGCTATTTTCAGAAAGGCAGCCGCCACAATCCGGATGAGAAACACATGGATATGTCCTTTTACCTGATGCGCCTTGATTATATTGAAATGCCTTTCCTTTACCAATGGCAACTCAAAAGCAACATAAGGCTCGAAGTGGGTCCATCTTTTTCGTTGCTACTTCATAGTCACGAAGAACGGGATTATCTGGGAATAGATTATGGTAAATTTAAACTTATTAACCCATCGTTTATGGCCGGAATCGGGTATCCGCTAAGTGAAAAATTGAGCGTACATTTCAGGATGAACAGTTCCATGTTAAGCATCAGGAAAGATCCGGCAAATGGCGCAGTGTACCGTTTTTTCGATCACGGGCAGTATAATGATTGCCTCTTGTTTTTCGTGAGTTATAAGCTTGAGTCGGAAGACCGAAGTTGGAAGACCGAAGTTGGAAGACCGAAGTTGGAAGACCGAAGTTGGAAGACCGAAGTTGGAAGACCGAAGTCGGAAGACCGAAGAGTGCAATTTGGAAGAAGTATGGTAACACGCAACTTCTGACTCCAATTTCCGGACACTGAGCGATGGTTGGTGAGCGTAGCGGAACCAAGCCGAAGTGCCGACCAAATAATTCCACTACATTTGCATCAGAAACTTTAAAATGACTAAACAAAAACTTAAACTCATCGTAGGCGTTACCGGTGCAAGCGGGGCAATTTACGCCAAAGTGCTCTTCGATAGTCTTTTGAAACTAACCGATCAGCTTGAAGATGTTGCAGTTTTGTTTTCGGATAATGCAAAAGGCGTCTGGAAATACGAACTGGACAATTCCGATTTTGAAAAACTACCGTTTACATTTTACAGAAAAGATGATTTTTATTCACCA
This sequence comes from Bacteroidales bacterium, assembly GCA_038237165.1. GTDB lineage: Bacteria > Bacteroidota > Bacteroidia > Bacteroidales > UBA4417 > UBA4417. The sequence continues at coordinate 3,637 of JBBRYZ010000070.1, forward strand.
GTTGCTTCAGGATCGGCCGGCTATAATGCTATGATTATTTGCCCCTGCAGCATGGGAACATTGGGGCGCATTGCTTCGGGTGTGTCAAATGACCTGATGACCCGTGCCGCCGATGTGATGCTGAAGGAACGCCGAAAACTTATTCTGGTTGCCCGCGAAACACCTTTAAGTCTGATCCATATCAACAATATGAAAACGGTTACCGAAGCCGGTGGAATTATCTGCCCGGCAACACCTTCATTCTATAGCCGTCCCGAAACTATGGAGCAACTTGCGGCAACGGTTACAAACCGTGCTTTATCGCTGGCCGGACTTGTAGTGGGTGGTTTCCAGTGGGGAGAATAAATAAGAATAGTTTGCACTAATTGGCTCACTGGAATTTAAATTCGAGAAATCTAAACTGTCTGGCAAAAGTGCTTATTTTTACAAGATATATAATGCATTCTGCATTTCAGGATTTTTCATGATTAAACAAATACTCTTTATTTATTGCTGCCTGGCATTCTATTCATCAGTAAGCGGCCAATACCGGAGCAACGTGCACTCCATTTCGAGGCGCGAGGGTTTATCGAACGGAGCTGTGAATACCATTGCCAAAGATGCTGAAGGATATATGTGGTTTGGTACATGGAATGGCCTCAACAGGTACGACGGCAGCAATATTGTAACATATCTTCCGGGCATTAAGTCGTTTGCAATAAATAATCATGTGGTAAGGGAACTATATCCTACTGCTACAGGACCCGTTTGGATGTTGACCAATAAAGGTGTTGCATTGTTCGATAACACACACAACCGCTTTTATCCTTTCTTCACCGCTGAGTCGGAACAGATCAATTACGAAAACGATATTTCATTATGCCATTCGGAGAAATACGGGACAAAAGTTGCCGTATTCGGTAGCGGTATATATAGTTATGACTCAATTTTAAAGCAATTTGTAAGAATAAATTTCGATGCCGGTTCAATAAAAGCATCTCTTGGAATAAAACGTTTACACGCGATAGGACCTGATTTTTATTGTATCAGCGGAAGTAATATGCTTCTGAAAATAACAGGAAACAGCCTGGAGGAAATTATTCAACTTCCGATTTCATTCGCAATTTCTTCTTCCCTGGGAGTTTCGATACAAAACCAGCCTTATATGTTGATTACCCAGCGTGGCGGAAACGCAGTGATGATTGATATTGCGCAGAAAAAAATAAGCCTGCTCCGCATACCCGAAGATATCATTACCTCTTTTGCGCCATCAGCTATGCCCGGAAGACTTTGGGCCGGAACTGAGAAAGGGAAAATCTACAGTTTTAATACTGCCACAGGCACTTTCGTATTACTCAATATCCCATCGGATTTGTTTGTTAAAAACCCTATTGCAACCCGGGTTCTGAGCATTTGCGAAACAGCGCCGGATATTTTATGGATTGGTACTGATGGAAACGGGGTGTACAATATGAAGCTTTCCGATTTTCCGAATAAAAGCCTGTCATCAAGACAACTATCCTATCCGATTGTTCGCTGCATTCTGGTTACACGGGAGAAATACATGCTAATCGGAACCAAAGGCGGAGGAATAGATGTTTTTGATCCGAATGGCAGGCATGTTAAAGAAATTTCAGTTAAAAATGGACTGAGCAACAACTCAGTGCTTTCGTTTCATGAGCGGGCCGACGGAACAATCTGGGTTGGAACCGACGGCCGCGGTGTAGATATTATTTCGCCAGACTTTAAATCCATTAAAAATTTCCCGAAAGACTTTATCCGTAACAGCGAACCGGGCTTTGCCTCTGTGTATCATATACTGGAGGACAGCGACCAGCGCCTTTATTTAGGTACAAGCGGGTTCGGGGTTATTATGATAGATTTTGATAAAAACAAACATTCTGAACCTGTTTATTTTGAACAGGTTATTCTGGATAAGACCAGCGCTTCCGGAAATCCTCAAAAACAGATCGTATATGCAATTACACAGGAACGGCCCGGTATCATCTGGATAGGCACACGTGGATTTGGCATTTACCGGTATAATACTATTACAAAACGTGTTCTTTCGCAATACACTACCCGTTCGGATCCTTCACTGATAAAGAATGACGATATACTTGCATTGTTTACCGATAATAAATTGAACATTTGGGTTGGCAGCAGCTCCGGAATTTTTTCGTTTTCGCCACAGTTAAACGGCCCGGTGAAGATTCCTGACCTTAATATGCAGGAAGAATTATCCAATACATCAATTCATGGCATTCAGATGGATAACCAGGGGAACATCTGGGCTTCCACCAACCAGGGACTTTCGTGCATTGATATCCGGAATAAAACGGTGAAAAGCTTTACTGACAGTGACGGGCTAATTAATCTGGAATACAGTGATGGCGCATCTTTTTATGACAGCTCAACCGGATATTTATATATAGGTGGTACAATGGGAGTAGATATGGTACAGACCAACGAAATAAAATTCGCTTCATTCTTTCCTCCTATTGCCATTAACGATCTTTACATCCGGAACCAACCTGTCGAAATTGCTGAAAACAGTGTGCTTACCAGCAGCATGAACCTACAGTCCCGTTTGGAACTCAACAGCACACAGAATGCTCTTTCTTTTTTCGTCACACCATTGGCATACTGGGGTAAGGAAAGGCATAGGATATCATACAGGCTGAAAAACTTTGACGATAACTGGGTGGTGAATCAGGTAAATCAGGCTATTAGCTTCACCAACTTAAACCCGGGCAGATATTTTCTTCAAATCCGCGTAAGCGACGAAAACGGCAACTGGTCGGAGAAGCTGAAAGAAGTTGAAATCATTATTAACCCGCCTTTCTGGCGGACAGGATGGGCAATTGCAGCTTACATATTATTATTTATCGCGATTCAGCTGGTGATAGTAAGAGCATATATCAGGAGAGAATCGAGACGAAAGGAAGCTTCGCTGCTCGAGTTATCGCAGCAAAAGGAAAAAGAACTACAAAACTACAAACTTGAGTTTTTCACGAATGTGGCCCACGAATTCCGGACTCCGCTCACGCTGATTACTTCGCATATACATGCCCTGCTCGAAGAAGCCGAAACCGCAGCTAAAAATCCGCGTTTGCTGAAAGTCTATAATAACACTCTCAAATTGCAGAAACTGGTACTTGAAATCATTCAATTCAGGAAACTGGAAAAAGGAAAAGAACCGCTCAATATTAGTAGGGTAAGTCCGGAAAAGCTTGCGCAGGAAGTAATTTCGGACCTGGAGCCGCTGGCACAGAAACAAGAAATTACCTGTGAAGTCATTTGCAATGAAAAAGATATTTTCATTAATACCGACGCCGACAAATACCAGCGGGTAATTACCAACTTGGTGTCGAATGCTATCAAATACAACAATGCCGGTGGATTTGTGAATGTGCGGATCACGTTTAGTGAAAATGAATTTATTACCAAAATTGAAGATAACGGAGTTGGCATAAATCCTGAGTTTAAAAGTAAGGTTTTCGAGCCATTCGGAATCTCATCCGCACAGAAAAGAGGCAGTTTCCCTGGCTACAAGTCCACAGGGCTGGGTCTTGCCGTTACCAAAGGCATTGTGGACCTGCTTAAAGGAACTATTTCGTACGAAAGCAAAACCAACGAAGGAACAATATTTACCTGCCGGTTTCCGGATAATGACCCTGTTAACACTTCAAACCTGATTGAGATAAAAGTTGATGATAACGCTGAATTGGCATTGATTGACGAAACAAATCCAGCTGAAATTTTTCAGGAAGGTACTAACTCATCTGGAAAGTCAAATGTACTATTGGTAGATGACGATTCGGAGATACTCCAACTGCTAAACGATATGCTCAGGCCTTTCTATACTATTTCCTTTGCAAAAAACGGCATTGAGGCATTGCTGGTACTGGAGAATCAAAGCATCGACCTGATAGTATCGGATATTATGATGCCCGAAATGGATGGCATTGAACTATGCGCTAAAATCAGGGAGAATTTTGACACCAGCCACCTGCCTGTTATTCTGCTAACCGCCAAAGCTGAAATAGAAGACCGGATTCAAGGCCTCCAAGTTGGCGCCGACTCTTATATTCCAAAACCATTTCATCCCAATCACCTGAAAATACGGATCGAAAAACTACTTACCAAAAGGAAGAATATCAGGAAAAAATTTGCTAACCAGGATGAAAGTCCGACTCTTATCAACGAAATTCCCGATCCGTTTTTACAGAAACTGCTTACCTATATTGATGAAAATATTGATGACGAATCCCTGCTGGCCGAAAAGCTTTGCGACAGCCTGGCTATCAGCAAATCATCGCTTTACAATAAAACCAAATCGGTGCTGGGAACCACGCCTCACGGGCTTATAAACCAGCGCCGTATGCGTAAGGCCACCATTTTACTTGAGTCCACATTGTTAACAGTAAGCGAAATAATCGATCAGACAGGTTTTAACAGCCGGGCACATTTTTATGAGCTTTTCAATAAAGCATATGGTTGTTCGCCTTCGGAATACAGGCAGAAGAAGAAATAACAAACCTGAGAAAGATATTCAGGCGATTAACTATCAATGATCCTGGCAATTTATTAGGATAGCCAGATCTCAATATAAATTTGTATATATTTCATCGAAATTTCCGAAAAACAATGACAATCAGGTCATTTTGGAACCTACCGGACAAGATCGGGAACAGAGCGGACATGATTTCGTGGTTGCGATATTAAATTTGTGATACCCAAAAACCACTCAATGGATATCGCAAACCGCTTTCCTTCAAACCCTCTGATTCGCCCTGCTGATTTAATCCCAGGAATTAAGGGAATGGAGATTGTATGCCTCCTCAACCCGGGTGTGTTTCAATTCGAAGGGAAAATATGGCTTTTGTTACGTGTTGCCGAAAGACCCAAGCAGATAGCAGCTAAAATCAGCTTCCCTGTTTATAATATTAAAGGTAAAATTGAAATACTTAGTTTCGATAAAAATGATCCTGACCTGGATGCAACTGATCCGAGAGTTATAAATTATAAGAAAAAAGATTACCTCACCACACTTTCCTATCTGCGGTTGATGTGCAGTGACGACAGCATTACCTTTTACGAGCACAAAGACTATCCACCCATTTTTGGAAAAGGGGAACTCGAAACTTTCGGCATTGAAGATTGCCGGGTGGCAACCATGGATGACGGATACTGCCTGTCGTTTACTGAAGTTTCGGAATTTGGGGTTGGCGTAGGGCTTATCCGCACAAAGGACTGGAAGAATTTTAGCCGCGAAGGAATGATTTTTCCACCGCATAATAAGGACTGTGCCATTTTCGACGAAAAGATAAACGGGAAATATTTTGCTTTGCATCGCCCAAGCAGTCCCGAACTTGGAGGAAACTATATCTGGCTGGCTGAGTCGCCCGACCTTATTCATTGGGGGAAGCATAAATGCATTGCAACTGTTCGTCCTGATATGTGGGATTCAGCACGTGTAGGCGCCGGCGCAGCGCCTATCAGAACTGAAAAAGGCTGGCTCGAAATTTATCACGGTGCTAATAAAGATCATCGTTATTGCTTGGGTGCTTTGCTTCTCGATATCAATGATCCTTCGAAAGTATTGGCCCGGAGTATCGAACCCATCATGGAACCCATCGAAACTTACGAACAAACCGGATTCTTTGGCAATGTAGTGTTCACCAATGGACATTATGTAAAAGACGACGACATCTTTATGTATTACGGGGCAAGTGACGAAGTGATCTGCGGCGCCAGGTTCTCGATAAAGCAAATTTTGGAAACACTTAAGGTATAAAGGAAACTCACAACACTCAATCAAGTAAACCAATTTGATAAAAGCCATTGTATGAAGGATAAAATTTTGTCAGAGTTTCGCTTTTTTATGACGATGCCCAGGGATATGCGCCTTGTGCTTATTACCAATATGATTTACGCCTTTGTTATTCCCATTATTGACATCTTTGTTGGAGCCTACATTATGCGCAGCTCCAATAACCCATCTATGGTGGCTGTTTACCAGCTATGCGTTTACACCGGAATCCCCTTCGCATTCCTAATCAACGGATTTTTGCTGAATAAAATTAATATATCGCATCTGTACAGTTTTGGAATGTTGCTAAGCGGTATCTCCATGATTTTTATGATGACACTCAGCAGTATAGACATGGTAGGAGTATCTATCGCCGGATTTATAATGGGTGGTTCATTTGGTTTTTTCTGGGCCAATCGCGATTTCCTGACCCTCGATACCACAAACGATACGAATAGGAATTACTATTACGGTGTGGAGACATTCTTTTACACATTAACATTTATCATTGTGCCTGCCGTTGTTGGCTGGTTCCTGATAAAAAGCACTTCCCTGGGTTGGTTTGGCGGAAACATACAGGGAGCGTATAAAGTTGTAACAGCTACAGTTTTACTGCTCACTATTCTGTCCAGTATTGTAATTCATTTGCATCGATTCAGGAATCCCGATCAGAAGAAGTTTCTTTACCTGCATTTCGACAGGCTATGGAAGAAGATGCTTATGCTTGCTTCTTTAAAGGGGATGGTTCAGGGGTATCTGGTAACTGCTCCCGCCATTCTGATCTTGACTTTGGTTGGCAATGAGCAGGCGTTAGGCACTATACAAAGTATAAGTGGAATACTAACTGCTTTCCTCCTCTATTTTCTGGGAAGAACAACAAAACCAAAGCATCGGATTTACATTTTTGCAGCAGGTATGACCATTTTCCTCATCGGTGCCCTGACCAATCAGATTCTGTTTTCTGCCATTGGGGTAATTGTGTTTGTTCTGTGTAAAGTACTGTTTATGCCCTTGCACGATATTGCCTACTTCCCCATTCAGATGCAGGTAATCGATATCCTGTCAGTAAAGGAGAACCGTAGCAAATACGCATACATATTTAACCATGAGTTCGGACTGTATCTGGGTCGTTTCTTTGGGCTTGTTCTGTTCATTGGCCTTGCTTTTTACGTTTCAAAAGATTTTGCCCTAAGATATTCCCTTGTAATCGTTGCGCTTATTCAAATGCTAGCAATTCCGCTTGCGAAAAATATTATGAACGATTCCTACAGCAAATAAAATGAAAAAAACCGGCTTGTTATTTCTGCTTCTTGGAATTACAGTTTGCATCGCTTCCTGTCAGAATACTGCTGGAATAGCTGTTGTTCAGACATCAATTCCCAGAATTGACCAGATGCCTGATATGCCGGGTCCGTATAAGATCATCAACTGGAAACAGAAGGCGCTGCAATTCGACAGCCTGGTATTTAATTTCAGCAATACTACAGCAAATGGGCCTTTAATCTGGCTCGACAGCTCAAGGCGGAACTTTGACCAAGTAACCTATGGATTATATACCGTAATGGGTGATGTACGCCAGGGGCCTAAAAAAAATCATGGAGAGTTTCACGAGGCTCTTACCTCATACAATGCATTGATAAGTGCCGGTTTACTCGGTATCGACAAAACTAACCAGCAAGGCTTTAATTATGTGAAGATGTCGCAAAACTACTTTAACAGGACTACCAAATGGAATATTGTGATGAATAACACAAACCCGTCAGTTGCCATGGCAGGCGGTGGTTATGGCCGCGACTGGTGGTACGATGTGTACCCGAATGTATTGTATTATGGGGTTTCAGCGCTCTTTCCGAAAGTTGAGAATACCGAAATGATACAGCGCTCGGTAGCCGATCAGTTTTATAAGGCAGATTCCACACTGAAAGGAAATTATAATTACTCCTATTTCAATTATGCTCAAATGAAAGGAATGGTAAACAATATTCCTTTACAGCAGGGTGTTGCAGGTGGTCATGCATGGGTTTTGTATTCGGCCTATCAAAAATTTGGGGATAAGCGTTACCTAAATGGAGCTAAAAGTGCAACAGAAGCTTTACTCAGCCAGAAGGAAAGCCGCTTTTACGAGATTCTTATTCCATTTGGAGCATATACCGCAGCCAGACTTAACGCCGAGCAGGGAACCAATTACGATGTAACCAAACTGCTGAATTGGACTTTTGACGGCTGCCAGGCTAAAGACGGACGCTACGGCTGGGGCGTTATTGCCGAGCGATGGGGCGATTACGATGTGTATGGACTGCAGGGAAGTATTACCGATGGAGGTGGTTACGGGTTTTTCATGAACTCCGTGGCTATGGCCTGGCCACTTGTTCCCATGGTAAAATATGAACCTCAGTATGCAACAGCTATCGGCAAATATATGCTTAACGTGGTAAATGCCTCACGCCTTTTTTATCCCGACCAGATTGACAACGCTCACCAGTGGCTGCCTGAAATGAAAGACATAACCCACGGAATCATTGGCTATGAAGGTCTCCGAAAGATGGATGATTATAATAAACCTGAACTAAAAGGAATTTCACCTGTTGCAATAGGAGATGGACCTAAATGGATTGCCGGTCAGCCAAAGGAATCCATGTTCAGCCTATACAGTACTTCCATTGCAGGCGTATTCGGAGCTATCGTTCATACAACTGATGTAGAAGGAATACTTGCCTTGGACTGCAACGCCACTGATTTTTATGGTGAAAACAAGTATCCTGAATTCCTGTATTTCAATCCTTTTAAGGAAATAAAAACAGTAACCTACAACTCTAACAAAGCTGTTGATCTTTTCGATATCATATCGAGAACCTATTTGGCGAAAGCACAAACCGATAAAATACCTGTAAAAATACCGGCCGGAGCAGCAGCCCTTATAGTCGAATTACCGGCAGGCACAAAGCTTACTATGGATGGCACCAAGCTTAAAATAAATAATTATATAATCTCATACAGATAGCCACATCAATGTTTTGCACCAACAAATCAAACCAACCAAAATGAAACGACATTTAATTTTTCTTTTAATGTTCCTGGCAACCGCAGGCAGCGTATTTGCACAAGCTCTGGTAACGGGAACCGTAACTGATGCCAAAACCGGGGAAACGCTTATCGGTGTCACCATTCTTATTAAAGGCACCACCCAGGGAACAACCACAGATATTGACGGTAAATTTAAATTCGCGACCGATCAGCTGAAACCTGCAAGTGTTCTAGTATTCTCTTATATCGGTTATACGTCGATTGAGATGGCCGTCGGAGCCAACACCAGGCTGGACGTAAAACTAGAATCATCTTCAGTAATGCTCGATGAAATGGTTGTCATAGGATATGGCAGCGTAAAAAAGCGTAATGTGCTGGGTGCAGTTTCAAAGGTTGATTCCCGTGATATGGCCAAAATACCGGTGGCTAGTATTGACCAGGCATTGCAGGGTCGTGCTGCTGGTGTGCAGGTTACCCAGAATACAGGTGCTCCCGGCGAAGGTGTGTCTGTTCGTATCAGGGGAATTGGATCTATTAATTCAAGCAATACTCCTCTATATATTGTGGACGGAATGCCGACAGAAGACGCGCTTAATCTTCTTTCTCCCAATGATATTGAGAGTATTTCCGTTCTTAAGGATGCTTCGGCAGCGGCCATTTACGGATCACGCGCCACTAATGGAATTGTGCTTATTACTACGAAAAAAGGATCAAAAGGCCAGGCAAAAGTAACCTACAATGGTCAATTTGGTTTTCAGAAACCAGTAAGGCTTACGCCAATGGTAAATACTGCTGATTATGTGACAATCTATAATGAAGCCGCTGTTAATGACAACACTAACTTACCTGTAGGCTTATTGCCGCGACAACTGATTACTACGGAACAGGCCGCAAAGTTTGCTGATGTAAACTATTTAAAGGAATTATTTCATACAGCACCGGTTACATCACATGAATTATCCATATCGGGCGGTTCGGAAACCACTAATTACCTTATTTCCTCTACTTATTTTAATCAGAAAGGAATTATTGAAAATACAGGTTATACCCGTGGAACCGCACGTATCGATGTTAATTCCGATGTCAGCAAATGGCTGACAATCGGAATGAGTTCACTGGCAGGTATTTCGAATACAAGTATAATCGGAAGCTCGGGCGATGGAGCAGGCGGTAATGGTGGCAGTGTAATCAGATATGCTTTTTTCCGTAATCCGGCTATCCCCGTATTTATGGCTGACGGCACCACTTATGTGGATCGCCCGTCGGAATATTTCGGCTCAGGAATTTATGATTCATATCTTGGTGATGGCTATAGTCCGATCGGAATGGCCGCATACAACGATAACACCCGAAGAGACGACAGCTACCTTGGCAAAGCCTATTTTAAAGCCAAAATTTATTCAGGAATGACATTTACAACCAATTTCGGCATGGATTACCGCAGTTCGAACAGCAGACGTTTCGACCGTACATGGGGAACCGCGGGTCGGATTGGCAATCCCAATGGACTGAGTGTTGAGAATGTCCGGACTTCGAACTGGACATTGAATAATCTTTTGAATTATGAAAAAAGTTTTGCCGGATCGCATAATTTTTCGGCATTGCTTGGATTTGAAGCCAATAAAAAAAATGCAAAATACCTCTCAGCTTCGGATGCAAATTTTCCTATACAACAAACTGATCTTATTTATATTGGGAATGGATCAGGTATAAAAACCACCAGCCAGGGAGAGTCTTCCTCAACACTTGCCTCATTTTTCGGACGTTTCAGCTATGATTACAAGCAAAAATACTATGTATCAGCAACAGTGCGCCGCGATGGTACGTCACGATTTATCGGAGCTAATAAATGGGGTACCTTTGGCTCTGTGTCAGCCGGATGGGCTATGAAGCAGGAAGCATTCCTGAAAGATGTGAGCTGGCTTGAAAGCCTGAAAGTACGCGCAGGCTATGGCGCTATCGGTAACCAGGAAACCAGTGATTATCCATATGCCAATATTATTTCCCCGAATTACAATTACCCGTTTGGAGGAACAACTGTCAGCGGATATGCACAAAGCAGCCTGGGCAATTCTAATCTGAAATGGGAAACAAGCTACCAGTATAATGCCGGAATTGATGCCGAACTCTGGAAAGGTGCTTTTGCTCTTTCCCTAGATTATTTTTATAAAGTCACTTCTGATATGCTGGTACGTGCTTCCAATCCGCCATCTGTGGGTTATGCTGAACGACCGTGGATTAACAGTGGATCAGTTCTGAACAGAGGTGTTGAGCTTGAAGCTACATACCGTGGAAATAAAAGCAAATTCACCTATTCGGTAGGAGGTAATTTAACCTACCTCCATAATGAGGTTCTTAAACTTGATGGTATCAACCAGGACGGACTTATAGAAACCGGAACCTATGCCACCCAAACAGCAGTTGGCCAACCTATAGGCTCTTTCTATTTATACGAAATGCAAGGTATTTTTCAGAATCAGACCCAAATTTTAATCTCGGCAAAGCCTGATGGTGTCGTACCCGGAGATATAAAAATCAAGGACCAGAATGGTGATACTCATATCACCCCTGAAGACCGTAAATACCTGGGAAGCGCTATTCCAAAACTTTTCGGAGGTATAAATCTTACAGCCGGCTATCAAAATTTCGACCTAAGTCTATTTTTCCAGGGAACTTACGGTAATAAAATCTATTCGCAGGTAAACCAGGATATAGAAGGATTCTACCGTGGTTTTCCTGTTACTCAGCGGTATTTTGATCAGCGCTGGACCGGCGAAGGAACCTCAAATACCCAGCCGAGAGCTTCATGGAACGCCAAATCAATTAATGCAATGCCTTCATCACGCTTCCTGGAAGACGGTTCCTATATCAGGCTGAAAAATCTTCAGCTTGGCTACACCATTCCGCAAAAACCAGTGGAAGCAATCGGGTTGTCGCGTGTAAGAGTATATGTTTCAGGTACCAACCTGCTGACATTTACCAAATACTCAGGTCTTGATCCTGAAATGACGGTCAGCGATAATTCCAAAGCTGAAGGCGATACAGCTGCCGGCATCGATTGGGGAACCTATCCTTCGGCTATGACCATTATGTTTGGCATGAACCTAAATTTTAAATAAGATACAGCTATGAAACAGATAAAATATAATTTCCTTCTCCGCTACAGGCAAAGCATAAGTTACCGTTCGCTAATTTACACCTGTACCTTGCTGCTCTTACTTTCACTGGTATCCATGAGTTCCTGCACTAAGTTCCTGACTGAAAACCTAAAAGGCTCTTTTTCAACCGACACCTATTATAAAAATGAAACGCAGGCCATTCAGGCAATAAATGGGGTTTATAATGCCATCTCTTTTACCAATTCCAATAATGACATCTGGGTATTTGGTGATGTTGCATCGGATGATGCGGTAAAAGGAGGGGCCGCAGGTGACCAGTCTGAAATGACCTATATTGATCAATTTACGGCCAGTTCCAGCAACGGGATAATTATAAGCTACTGGCAATTTGCTTACGAAGGCATTGCCAGAGCCAATAATGTTATTGCAAATGTTCCCGGTGTACCAATGGATGAAGCATTGAAAAGCAGAATATTAGGTGAAGCAAAATTTATACGTGCCTATATCTATTTCAACCTTGTAAATACTTTCGGCAAGGTTCCGTTAAAGTTGCTGCCGCCTAACACTCCGGAAGCTATTAATGTGCCGTTGAGCGATGTCGGCGCCATTTATCTGCAAATCGAAAAAGACCTTACCGAGGCTGCCACTGTCCTCCCGGTTTCCTATCCTTCAAATGAGAAAGGCCGTGTAACTCAGGGTGCTGCCTTCGCTATGCTTGGCAAAGTAAGCCTTTACCAGCAAAAATGGTCGGAAGCATTGGGTTATTTCCACCAGATGGAGCAACTTGGAATTTACGGGCTCTTACCAAATTTTGCCGATAACTTTAAGTTAGCATTCGAAAATAGCAAAGAGTCTATTTTCGAAATCCAGCATCTTTCGGGCCAGAACCCGGGTGAAGGCAGCAGTCTGAATCAATGGTTCGGCCCGGCACCACGCGGTTATTATTTTAATGCTCCGACCCAGTTGCTGGTTGATGCTTTTGAAAAGACCGAAGGTGGTGATGTCGATCCGCGCCTCGATGCATCCATAGGCCGTGATGGCAAACCCTGGTTAAACGGAGAACTTTTCGACAAAGAATGGTCGCTCGCTACCGGTTATCTTACCAAAAAACACCAGCAACCCGTATCGGAATTAACGGCTGCAGGCGACGGGGGATTAAATTATATCTACTTACGCTATGCCGATGTCCTGCTGATGAAAGCTGAGGCTTTTAACGAAACAAATAATGCCGATTCAGCACGAGTAAACCTCAACAAGGTAAGGCAGCGCGCAAAAGCAAGCTATAACGGAACTCCGCCTTCTGATTTGCTGCCTGATATTACTACATCTGATATCAGCCAATTGCGAGATGCTATCCGCAGGGAACGCCGGGTCGAAATGGCTCAGGAATTCCACCGCTACTTCGACCTTATGCGTTGGGGACAGGCATATGCCGAAACTGCTCTGGGTGAGCATTTCAAATATGATACCAAGCGCTATTTTCCTCTGCCACAGGCGGAACTGGACCGCAACCAGGCACTTAAACCTTAATACAATTAAATTTAAATACAATCAACCTTAATCCTTTTAATTAAAAACCAAATCCTATCAAAATGAAAAATCTGATTAAACTGAACACGCTGCTGCTTGTATTATTTGCAAGCACAGTAATGATTATCGCATCCTGTAAAAAAGATTCGAAAATCGTAGAGGGTGATAAAACTACCCTTAATGCAACCATCGTACAGGGCGACGCCCTGGCCGTTTTAGCCGTACCAGCCAGCTACCCGCAGGCTGATATCGACATTTACAAAGCAACCCTGGCAAGTGTTAAAACAACTGCTGCCACATCACTTACACAGGCAGAAATCGATAACCTTAACACGTCACTGGTTACTGCCATGAACACGCTAAATACCAAGGCTTATGCTTACATAGATGATAACCTATACCTGGTCGCTGGCTGGCATTTTGACGAAGGAACAGGTACTACAGCTACATCTTACTCTAAGGGTGCACAGGTAGCAACTTTTACCAAAGGATGGACTGTACTTTTAGGTGCAAATGCAGCTTTACCTACATGGGTTACTGGTTATAAGGGTGGAAAAGCAATTTATCTTAATAATGGAGCTCATCTTGAAGTGCCTTATTCAACCAGTTTCCTGCCAGCAAGCATATCCATCTCAGCTTGGATTAAAAATGATCTGCAGGGCTGGGAGAATAACTGTATTGTTTCACAAAACTACTGGTGGGGTTACAAGTTTCAAACCCAATCAGTAGGAAAACCATTGTTCACCGAGCGGATTAATGCCACCAGTGTTCAGGATTTTGATGCTAATAGTGGTATAGTTGCTCCTCTTGTATGGACCCATGTGGTAGTTTCGCTCAATAGTACAGCTAAAACAATGACATTCTATATTAATGGAGTGAAGACCCAGGCCTGGACCGCAACAGATAACGTAGGCCCGTTGACTCAAACTCTTGCTTTAACTGATGCTGGAACCGGGTACGCCTTTACCCCACAACCATTTTTAATTGGCTCCTTTGCAAATGATGCTGAAATACTGGCACATCCTAAAAGCTTTGACTGGATATCTACTGCTAACGTAGCCTCTTTTAAAGGCGCTATTGATGAGTTGAAAATCTACAACACAGCACTTACTGATGGCCAGGTTGCAAAACTTTACAACGACGAAAAGCCTTAATTGATTGGGTTAGTTTAATTGTTAGTTAGTGTTTAGGGATAAGGCTCAATAACTCCTGCTTTAAGGCTGGCAGGAAATTGGGCCTTCCCTTTTTAGAGTTTCGGCTTCAGTGTCTGCACACCCTGCGGGTATCTGACACTCTACACTCAAGCTCTGGCCTTCACCCGCTGGGTGTCTGACACTAAACAGGGTTGTCTGAAACACTAAATTTGCAAGATTTCTTCTGCCCGTAGGGCACTAATATCAATAGAAAAGAAAGAAGAGAAATTTATTTTGCCCGTAGAGCATAAAAATCAATAGAAAAAAAAAGAGAAGATTGTTTTGCCCGCAGGGCATTTACTATTCGGGCTAAAGATAATAAACCCTCCGGGGAATGTAAGTCGGGTTCCAGATCATGTTAAATGCCATCCCGGGTCATGTACGTTGCGCTTAAGCTCGTGTACGTTGCCTTGCAGGTCATGTAGGTTGCACTCCGGGTCGTGTACGTTGCACTCCGGCATGTATACGTTGCATCAAATGTCGTATACGTTGCATTGCATATAGTGTACGTTGCACTCGGGGGAGTGTAGGTTGCATTGCATGTCGTGTACGTTGCATCCCAGGTCGTGTACTTTGCAGTCCGGGTCGTGTACGTTGCATCCCGGGTTATGTACGTTGCTTTGCAGCTCGTGTACGTGGCATCCCAGGAAGCATACTTATAAAAAATACGTTAAAATAATGATTTATAAATTCCTGAAATATTTGCTAATCTTTAGCTCTTTTTCAGCTATGGCCCAATCTGGTTCATCAGCAGAAAAGCAGCAATGGTGGAAGGAATCCGTATTTTACGATATTTATATGCCTTCTTACCAGGACAGCGATGGCAATGGTTACAGTGACTTTAAAGGGATGACGTCAAGGTTGGATTATCTTCAGTCACTTGGCGTCAAAGGCATATGGCTTACACCATTCCTGATATCTCCCAAAGTCGATAATGGTTATGATATTGCTGATTATTATCAGATTGACCCTACTTATGGAACGCCAGAGGATTTCAAAACCTTTTTGAATGAAGCGCACCAAAAGGGAATCAAAGTAATTATGGATATGGTGGTCAACCATACGTCTACAGATAGCAAATGGTTTCAGAAATCACGCAAATCAAAAGATAATCCTTACCGCGATTATTACATCTGGAAGGATAAACCCAATAACTGGGAATCGTTTTTCGGAGGAAAAGCATGGGAAAAAGATACAATTACCAATCAATATTACTACCATAAATTTGATGTTCGGATGGCCGATCTCAACTGGTCGAATCCAAAAGTGGTGGAAGAGATTCAGAAAGTGCTGCGATACTGGCTCAATTTGGGTGTTGATGGTTTCAGGCTGGATGTTATCGACTTCCTTAATACTGACGGTATAACAAAAGACAATCCTGTAAAAGACGGAAAGCAGGAACATGTTTTCGATGTTGATCAGCCTGGAGTCAAAAATGCAATGAGAATAATCAAATCTACTGTTAACGAATATCCGGGCCGGTTTGTAGTGGGCGAGATTGGCAGCGATAAATTAAAAGTTCTTAGTCAGTATCAGGCACCTGATCTGATGGATGTGGTCTTCAATTTTAACTTTGGAAGCATCCCCCAATTTTCAGCAGAACATATTTTCAAGGAGTTGCAGAGTATGGATAAAAACATGAGCGATTATCCGACCCTGTTTTTCGGAAGTCACGATATGCCGAGGCTGATGAATCGCCTGGCTGCGGGAAATCCCGGCATGGCTAAAGCGCTTGCAACCCTGATGCTTACAGCAAGAGGCGTTCCATTTATCTACTATGGCGAAGAAATCGGCATGCAAAATATCGAAGCCAAAACTCCTGATGAAATAAAAGATATACAAGGGAAAACACATTACCATCTAGCGCTTCAGGCTGGCAAGACTCCGCAGGAAGCGCTGATAGAAGGAAACAAAAATAGCCGGGATAAGTCGCGCAGCCCCATGCAATGGGACGGGTCTTTGAATGCCGGTTTTTCAACAGGTAAGCCCTGGATCAAGGTTCAGGATAATTATAAGACAATTAACGTTGAAAGTTCATTGCAATCGGATACTTCAATCTTAAATACGTACAAAGCATTGCTGGCAATACGTAACAGCGAAAAAGCCCTTCAATACGGAACTTACGACCGGCTTGAACTAAACGAAGATCGTATATTGTTCACCCGTTCCTATAATGGGGCAAAGGTTACGGTATTTGTTAACTTTGGCAGTGAAATGAAATTCGAACCTCCTGAAGGTGCTGTAGTACTGATGGGTAAATCCGTCTTGAAAACCAATGATTTTTTGATTTACAGGAATTAAGCTTGATAAGCCTTAAACAGCCAAAAGTGTTATGCTATCTTTCCTGATAACTAAATAAAACAGAAACTAATACCAATTGCTTATGAAACGATTTCTATTCTACCTGTTACTGACACTTATTTCACTGCAGGTTCAGGCTCAAACCGGGCAGTTGAGTATTCCCCGGATTGGAATGATGCCTGATTTACCGTCTCCTTTGCTGATCCGAGACTGGAAAATCGTGGCTACCGATTACGACAGCTTCGTTTTCGATCAGACTAAAACCGGGCAATATCTGCCTTTATCGCGACTTGGAACACAGGGGCAATTTAATTATGCCGACAATATTCCTATTTTTCTTGATAGTTATGTTGGCGCTCCTGATCATCTTAACCAGGCAGAAGCTATTAATATTATCCCGGCCATTGTTGGAGCATCATTGGTAGGTATTGATAAAAGCAACCAGAACGGAACAAACTGGGTAGCCAAAACAAAAGATTTTTTTAACCTGAAAAACGGTCAGAATGTTTATTTAAACGATTATTCTACAACATCAGGTAACGATTGGTGGTATGATGTTATGCCGAATGTTTTCTTCTA
>JBBRYZ010000071.1:0-20871 GCA_038237165.1 Bacteroidales bacterium
CCATACAAGGCGCTGTCGATAATGTTACCGAGCGCTCCCGCAAGTATGAGTGAGAAAGAGAAGATAACGCCAAACGCGGTCTTTTTTTCGGTAAGGTGAACAATATACCAGCTCAGGAATCCAACTGCAAAGATGCGGAATAAACTCAACGCGAGTTTGCCATATCCGCCTGCAAACTGCAATCCGAAGGCCATTCCGTTGTTTTCAGTGAAATGAATAATAAACCAGTTGCCGGCCACATGAAATTCCTGGCCCAACGTCATATTGGTTTTAATCCATAATTTTAAAGCCTGATCGATGAACAGGACAATAAAAACTATTAAAATTGATTTCTTCAGCACAATACCCCGTTTCGGATTATTTCTGTTTCATTTTGGCTTCCATGCTCAATGTTGCATGAGGAACGCTGCGAAGGCGCTCTTTCGAAATCAGTTTACCTGTTTCGCGGCAAATGCCATAGGTCTTGTTCTCGATGCGTACCAATGCATTTTCGAGGCTCTGGATAAATTTTTCCTGCCTGCCTGCGAGACGTGCATTTTCTTCTTTCGAAAGAACCTGATAACCTTCTTCCAAAACTTTAAATGTTGGAGAAGTGTCCATGGTATCGTTGTCGTTGCTGTTGGTATAGGCTTCGGTCAGCAATTCAAGATCGTGACGGGCTTTTACCAGTTTTTCGAGAATGAGCTCGCGGAACTCAACCAATTCCTCATCAGAGTAGTGGGTTCTTCCTTTTTCGTCTTTTGCTTCTTCCGCTTTCATAAGTTCATGTATTTAATGATCAGTTTAATCTGGTTTACGGGTCGTTATAATTTGTCAATATTCAGTTCAACAGTAATATCCTCAGTTAGTTCAAGTGTGTCAGTGTACTGTAAATCATGGTCAGTTACAGTCAGAGATCCGGCAAGTGTTTCCGAACAAATGTAGGTATTAAAGTTACTGATTGCAGTTTCGATGAGATTATTTTTTTTGATCTGTAATGTTATTTTATCAGTTACCTCAAAACCACGGTCCTTGCGTATATTCTGTATGCGGTTCACCAGCTCGCGGGCTATGCCTTCCTGCCAGAGATTCTCAGTAATAGTGATATCAAGAGCAACGGTAAGTTTACCCTGGTTTGCAACTACCCAGCCAGGAATATCTTCGGTTATAATTTCAACGTCCGACAGCAGCATTTCAACAGTTTCGCTTCCGATCTTCAGGTTGTATTGTCCTTCGGTTTCAATTTTACTGATATCCGCCTGGCTTAATTCTCCTACTCCAGCAGCAATTTCCTTCATGAGCTTGCCGTATCGCGGACCAAGTGTTTTAAAGTTTGGTTTGATTTTTTTAACCAGGAAACCGGCCGATTCGTCGAGGTATTCCAGTTCCTTTACATTTACTTCGCTCAGGATAAGACTGCTCACAAGTTCAAGTTGATCTTTGATATGATCGCCTGAAACCGGTATCAGAATTTTCTGCAAAGGCTGACGGACACGAAGATTTGTTTTTTTGCGCAAGCTCAGCACCATGCTCGAAACCTGCTGAGCAAGTTGCATACGCTCCTCCAGTTCCTTGTCGATTTTACTTTCGTCGGCGACCGGGAAATCAGTAAGGTGAACGGATTCGCTTTTATCCAGACCCGAAACTTTATTCAGATCGATAAACAGCCTGTCCATAAAGAAAGGCGCAATGGGTGAACCGAGTTTAGCAACCACTTCGAGGCAGCGATACAAAGTTTGGTAGGCTGAAATTTTGTCGCCGGAATAATCCCCTTTCCAGAAACGGCGGCGCGACAACCGCACGTACCAGTTGCTGAGGTGTTCATTTACAAAATCAGTGATCAGGCGGCCTGCACGTGTGGGCTCGTAATCGGCAAAAGCTTCGTCCACATTTTTAATCAGGCTGTTGAGTTCCGACTGTATCCAGCGATCTATTTCGGGTCTTTCGGCAAAAGGAATTTCTGCCTCCGCATAACTAAACCCGTCGATATTGGCATACAAAGCGAAAAAATTATAGGTATTGTAAAGCGTTCCGAAAAACTTGCGTTGAACTTCGGCTATTCCTTCAAGATCGAATTTCAGGTTATCCCAGGGCTGCGAATTGGTGATCATATACCAGCGCGTGGCATCAGGTCCGTATTTCTCTAACGTGGCAAACGGATCAACGGAATTGCCAAGTTTTTTCGACATTTTGTTGCCGGTTTTATCCAGAACAAGCCCGTTAGAAATTACGTTTTTAAAGGCTACCGAATCAAAAGCCAGTGTTGCAATGGCATGAAGCGTATAGAACCATCCACGTGTCTGGTCAACGCCTTCGGCAATCAGGTCGGCAGGGAAATAATCAGGATGCCCGTCCTTTTGCTCGAACGGATAATGGAATTGTGCATAAGGTACAGCACCCGAATCGAACCAAACATCGATAAGATCGGCTTCGCGTATCATCTTTTTTCCGCTTGGCGATACCAGGAAGATATCATCCACATAAGGGCGGTGAAGATCGAATGAGTTGTAGTTTTCTTTCGAATTATCTCCCGGAACAAAGCTTGCATATGGGTTGGATGTCATAAACCCGACTTTGATTGATTTCTCAATTTCAGCCTGCAATTCGGCGATGGAGCCTATGCAGATTTCTTCGCTGCGGTCCTCGCTAACCCAAATCGGAAGCGGGGTTCCCCAGTAACGTGAACGCGAAAGATTCCAATCGACAAGGTTTTCGAGCCAGTTGCCAAAACGACCGGTTCCGGTGGATTCGGGTTTCCAGTTGATGGTTTTATTAAGCTCGATCATACGATCTTTCAGCGCGGTAGTTTTGATAAACCACGAATCCAGCGGATAATAAAGTATAGGCTTATCAGTACGCCAGCAATGTGGGTACGAGTGTTCGTATTTTTCAGTTTTGAAAGCGCGGTTTTCCTTTTTGAGCTTTACAATGATGTCGATATCCACGTTTTCGTTCTTTTGTGGATCGCCGTCCTGGGCATATTCTGACTTTACGAAACGACCGGCAAATTCGCCCATGTTTTCCGTAAAACGACCGGTTTTATCAACCAGCGTAAGTGCACCAACACCAAATTGTTTTGCAACCTTGAAGTCATCGGCGCCAAAACTGGGTGCGATATGAACGATACCTGTACCATCTTCAGTAGTTACGAAATCACCGGTTAATACCACAAAAGCATCGCCGGTTTCGGGCTGTGCATAAGGCAGAAGCTGCTCGTAACGCAGACCTGCCAATTGTTGACCGGTAAAGGATGCCAATATTTCGAATGGAATAATTTTTTGTCCGGGAACATAATCGCTCATGGGCATTTCCGCATTTTTCTCCGGGAAATATTTATGTAAAAGCGGTTTCCCCAAAACAACTTTAATGGGTTCGTAGGTATATGGATTGAACGTGTTAACCAAAACATATTCAATGTTTTTGCCAACAGCCAGTGCCGTATTCGATGGCAAAGTCCATGGAGTTGTGGTCCAGGCAAGAATAAAAACTTCGGTTTTATCGTTCCCGAAAAGTGTGGGAATAAGCGCATGGCCGGTATCTTTACGGACTTTAAACTGGGCAACCAGCGTATTGTCTTTTACATTGCGGTAACTTCCGGGCTGGTTCAACTCATGTGTGCTCAACCCTGTACCGGCAGCAGGAGAGTATGGCTGAATGGTATAGCCTTTGTAAATCAAGCCTTTTTTGTAAAGCTCCGAAAGCAAGTACCAGCATGTTTCGATATAGGTATTTTCGAAAGTGATATATGGGTCATTAAGATCAACCCAATAGCCGATTTTCAATGTAAGTTCATCCCAACGATCTTTGTATTTCATTACTTCGCTGCGGCAGGCCTTATTGTAATCGTCAACACTGATCTTTTTGCCGATGTCTTCCTTGGTGATTCCAAGTGTTTTTTCGACTGCAATTTCGATGGGCAAACCGTGGGTATCCCAACCGGCTTTACGTTCGACAAAAAATCCTTTTAATGTTTTGTAACGGCAGAAAATATCTTTGATAGCGCGTGCCATAACATGGTGAATACCAGGCATGCCGTTAGCCGAAGGAGGACCTTCGTAAAAAATATAAGGTGTATGTTCGCTGCGGTTTTCGAGGCTTTTCTCGAAAATACGGTTCTCGTTCCAGAAATCGAGAACTTCGTTTCCGATGCGGGTTAAGCTAAGTTGTTTGTATTCAGTGTATTTAGTTCCCATCAGGAGGTAATTTTAAGCTAATTTTTTAAGGCTGCAAAGATACAATTATTTGTGAGATAAAAAAGGGGGGAGGATGTGGGAATTAAGGGACGATTGTTGAGGAATGACAAGGCTGAGAAAACGGAAATTATCTATTGTTCTATTTCCTATTAAACTTGAGTATTCTGCTTTGCTGGATTTAAAAAATTCAGATGCATAACACTAAAAAAGATATAATCACGTTAGCCTGATATTATCAAAGGACTATCCTTCAACAATTTTCCATCGTACCATTGAATAACATAGATTTTATTTGCCTTTTTCTTGTAATCAGCTTTAAATCAAATTTATACTAATACATTTATTATATCTGCCATGAAAAATGTCAGTATCATGTTATTGCTTTTAGCAACATTAACCTCTTCCTGTAAAAAAATCCGTGATGATCTTTTACCTACAGGTATTTCAAAAATATATTGCCAATCTATCCTTAATCCTGACAGCGCAATTCGTGTTTATGTTGGCAAAACAACAGGTATTTTAAATATGGAGCCTTCATATGTTGATGATGCTACTGTATTGCTTTATGAAAACAATATATTCATCGATACACTATCGAATGAAACCAATGGAAAATATTTTTCTGCAATAAAACCATCCATAGGCAAAGAATACACCATTAAAGTAATTAAAGATGGTATACTTACAGGTAGCACCGTCATTCCCGACTCAACAAAGCTTTTTGAACCCGAAATTGAATTCCCAACCGGTTACGATGCTGTAAACCAGCAATACTTTGGAAATCTTACTTTTACTATTGATGACAATCCTTCGATAGAAAATTTTTATGAAGTGGTGATAGTTTACAAATCTCTTTATGATAATATTTATTATTATCACTATGCCAATAATCCTAATTATATTCTGGCTCCTGACCAAATTGTGCAAAATGAGGGAGACTGGGATTATTTACCCACAACTGTGTTTTTTAGCGACAAGTTATTTAACGGCAAAAAACAAACGTTATCTTTTTCTATTACTACCAGCAAGACTATATTGTATGATGGACATACCCTTAGCAATGCCTTAAAGGATGTGGGTTATGTATTATTGAGAAGCATATCAAAGGAATATTACCTATATCGGAAATATTATACACGTCATGCCTACAATTCGCAAATTCATGATGACGGGATACAGAATATGCTGTTTACCGGCGAGCCACTTGATATGTACACCAATGTAACGGGCGGATTAGGCGTTGTTGCTGGCTTTAGTTCAACCATTAGTAAAATAAAAGGACACAAATGATACGACTTTTGCTGCTCTTATTGCTTTCATGCACTTGCTTATCCGGATTTTCGCAAAAGAATATTCAAGGCTATATTTCGGATACGAAAACCGGTGAAAAGCTTATTGGCTGTGTGGTTCATGTCGCGGGTACTACCCAGGCAGTGAGCAGTAACAATTATGGGTTTTTCAGCATCAAAACAAACCACTTTCCGGTATCAATAGTATTCAGTTATATGGGTTATACATCCGACACAGTTAATTTTAGTTCATTCAGTGAAAATGCGAATATCTTTTTGGCTCCCAGGATGAATGAATTAAATGAGGTTGAAATAAAGGCTGAAGGCAACGATGGAGGCGCAAAAAAAATTGGAGTTTTGGAAATTCCCATGCGGCAAATAAGGATTTTACCCGCAATAGGTGGTGAGGTTGATGTATTAAAAGCGTTTCAGCTTATGCCGGGTGTACAGGGTGGCAATGAAGGGACAAGCGGTTTGTACGTGCGAGGCGGAACTCCCGACCAAAATCTTATGCTGCTCGACGACATTTCGCTTTATTATGTTAATCACATCGGCGGGTTTGTATCAGTGTTTGATATCAATGCCATTAACGATGTAAAGCTTATAAAAGGCGGGTTCCCGGCTCGTTATGGCGGTCGCCTGAGCAGCGTGGTTGATATACGGATGAAAACCGGTAATCCCGAATCCATTAAAGGTGAATTCGGAATTGGAATTATAGCAACTAAGTTATTTCTCGAAGGGCCGTTAATTAATAAAAACACCCGGTTTATGTTCAGTGTACGGAGGTGCAATTTTGACATAGTGAGTCGCCCTCTCATAAAATTGGGAAGTGGGAATGAATATAGCGCCGGTTATACTTTTTATGATGTTTACAGCAAGATTACGCATGATTTTAATTCAAAAAATTCTGTTTCGTTTTCGTTTTATAACGGTCGTGACAAAATTTTTATTAACCAGAAAGACCAGGGAGTTTCAGGCTCAAACTCGATTTACGACTCCCAGGGCGACATAAAATGGGGAAATTTGCTTGCATCGCTCAAATGGAATCATCAATATAACCATAATCTGTTTGGCAGTTTAACTTTCGCGTTTACACATTTTGAATACAACAATATTGTGAAATACCAGGAGAAAGATATTACAAGCCATGATATACTTGAAAAGGCAAGTACATCCTTCGTTTCGGGAGTAAACGACCTGATCCTGAAAAAGGATTTTGACTTTTTCGTCCGTAACAATACAACCATTAAATTCGGGGCAAGTTACATTCATCATCAGTTTAATCCTGGTCTGAATATGTATAAAAATTCGACACAGTATACCCGTTCAGGGTCACCAAAACTTGCATCGCAGGAGTTAATTTTATATGCAGAAAGCGAGCTGGTTTTAACCAAAAAAATGAGTGCTAATATTGGATTACACTATAATTTATACTTTACAGATCACTCTGCATTTCAATCGCTGCAACCCCGGTTAACAATGAACTATTTATTAAAACAGGGTTTGTCGGTAAAGGCCAGTTATGTATATATGCAGCAAAATCTTCATTTGCTTTCAAATAATGGAACCGGATTACCAACAGATTTATGGGTTCCGGCAACACCGAAAACCAAACCACAATACAGCAACCTTTATAGTGCCGGTTTGTATTATTTGTTTGTTGATAAAGGGATAGAAACTAGTGCTGAAGCATATTATAAAACGTTGAGCAATCAGATTGAATTCAGCGAAGGAGCCAGCTTTTTGGGAGGAGCGAACAATTGGGAAGACAAAATTGAAAGAGACGGGAAAGGTAAAAGTTATGGAATAGAGTTTCTCGTTCAAAAGAAAGAAGGTAAACTGACCGGTTGGATTGGTTACACACTCAGCTACAATTACAGGAAATTTGAAAATATCAATAGAGGAAGCTGGTATCCTTACAAGTTCGACAGAAGGTATTACCTGACCTTGGTTGCAAATTATAACATCCGTAAGAATATTGTTTTAAGTTCTGATTTTGTGTTTAATACGGGCAATGCCATCACATTGCCTGATGGGAAATATCAGACATTAAATTACGAATATAATAATGTAACAACAAGAAACCCAATGCCGGTTTTTTCGCAATCGCCTGATAATACTTACACTTATCCGGGCAGAAATCAAAGCCGGATGCCGGTATATCACCGGCTTGATCTTTCAGTCCGGTTTATAAAGGAACGGCAAAAGGGAACACGTGAATGGGTAATTACAATTTATAACCTGTACGGCAGACAAAATCCATATTTTATGTACCTGGATACCGATAAACAGAAAAACCTGCATCTGTATCAGCTAAGTTTGTTTTCAATCACTCCTTCTGTATCTTATATCAGAAGTTTTTAAGTAAGTATAGAACTAAAATTTATTTTGCATCCGGCAGTTTTTATCTGCAGGCTTATGTATCCATAGCCAACTTCTTCTCGACAATGCTAAGCATTAATCCAGCCCATACCACGAAACTACATTTTCCTTGCTTCGTTGCTGGTTTTCCATACCAGCATAAACCAAGGTTTTTGATTTTACGAGTTGCGGCGCAAGGTTTTCGAAATAAGCCATGCCTTTAAATAAATCACTCATTATGGTTTGAGTGGCTTTAATTTCGACAAGGTTAAGACGTTCATCGTCCTGCCAGAGCAGATCAACTTCGTGCCCGGCTGCATCGCGCCAAAACCAGAAATGGCGTAATAAATTCTGATGGTAGCTTGATTTTAAAAATTCGGCAATGATCATATTTTCAAAAACACTGCCTTTATGGTTGCTGAGTTGTAAACTGCCTGCATCATTTATTTTCAGCAAATGGCAAAGCAAACCACTGTCGTAAAAATACAATTTTGAACTTTTGGTCACTCTTTTGTTCATATTGCTGAAATAGGGCTGAAGCTGAAAAACGATATAGCTACTTTCCAGGACTGAGAGCCACGATTTGGCAGTTGGCTGCGAAATCCCACATTCGTTTGCAAGCGAATTCAGGTTAATGACATTGCCTGCCCTGGCAGCACACAAGCTGATAAAATTCCTGAAAAGCTTTAGATCCCTTACATTGATAATTTCCGAAAGGTCGCGTTCAATATAAGTTTGTACGTAGTTTGAATAGAACATTTTCGGAGGAATATCCCTGTCGTAAATTGCCGGATAAAACCCTTTATACATATTCACTGCAAAATCCGAATCCAATAATCCAGTCATTTTCAGTTCGCTGAAGTCGAAAGGCAACAACCTGAACAAAGCAACACGACCCGCAAGGCTTTGAGTGATATTTTGCATCAGGTGAAAATTCTGTGACCCCGACAGTATAAACTGTCCCATAATTTTGCTCTCATCAACCAGCGCCTGTATATACGAAAATAAAGCCGGCACCCGCTGCACTTCATCAAAAATCACAAATTTGTCATAAAGCTTTAAAAAAGCGTTGGGATCTGTAATTGCAAAATTTCGTGTATCCGGATTTTCCAGATTTACGTAGCGATACTCCGGGAATTCATCTTTCAGAAATGTTGTTTTTCCTGATTGCCGCGGCCCCGTAAGTGTTATCACCGGATATTTTTCCCGGTAAATATCAATAGCTGTTTTAATAGAGCGTTTCAGATTCATAATATTCTGTTAATAAGAGACAAAGATACGATATATTTTGAAATTGCATCACTCAAATTTTGAAATTACATGACCTGAACTTTGAAATTACATTAACTTAATTTTGAAATTGCACAACTAAAAAGTCCCACCTGCTTTTTAAGCAAATGGGACTTTTAAGCAATAGATCTCTAAATTTATTTTACTTCCAGCACCTTATATCCCCAGGCTTCCAGAGGGAATGGTTCTTTCTTTTTAATGGTGATTTCTGCACCGGTAAATACATCTTTGTATTCGCCGTTTACAATATCACCCTTTACTGCAACTGAAAGTGGTGTGGCAGATAAGTTGAGTACAACCAGCACTTTAGCATCACCTTTTACCCGCATAAAGCTAAGTACTTGTGTGGGTTCTGTATTTTTAACCTTTACAAAAGTGCCACCATATGGTTGATTCCAGAGGGCTTCGTTGGAGTGTTTCAATGCATTCAGCGTTTTGTAGAAGGGCGAAAAATCAGCCTTTGTCCAATCGATGGTGTCTTTGGTGAAAAAACTCAGTCGTTTGTCAAGACCGGCTTCCTGTCCGCTGTAAATAAGGGGCATTCCAGGAAGTGTGTAGGTTAATACCGCAAAGGCATTTTCGCCGGCACCGAATTTTTCTTTAGCAGTTCCATTCCATGAGTTTTCGTCGTGGTTGGTGATGAAATTCATCTGGAAAGCGTTTTTAGGCATAATGGAATCCGATTTCATCACCTGGCGGATGATCTGGTTAACAGAATCTTTACTCTTGGCTACATTTACAAAAACGTCATTGCACATTTTCCAGCCATAATTAGCATCAAAAGCTTTGTTGCAGAGTTCAGGATGGTTTTCGTTTTCAGCCAGCATAAACATGGGTTTTACTTTTTCGATCTGAGCGCGTGCATCTTCCCAGAAATCAACAGGTACTTCACCGGCCACATCGCAACGGAAACCATCGATGTCGCAGTTGATAACCCAGTATTTCATGGCATCAATCATAGCGGCGCGCATATTGGTATCAGCATAGTTAAGTTTGGCACAATCAGTCCAATCAAAAGGAGTTATCATTTTACCGGTGCTGTCTTTTACATACCATTCAGGATGCTCGGTAACCCAGTTGTTATCGCGTGCCGAATGGTTGGCAACCCAGTCTAAAATTACTTTAAAACCTTGTTCGTGTGCCTGAGTAACCAATTCTTTAAAATCAGCTTCAGTACCAAATTCAGGATTTACGCCTTTATAATCTTTCACGGAATAGTAGCTTCCGAGACTGGTTTTTGCTCCGGCTGGAAACTTCCGGTCAACAACACCGATCGGATTTATAGGCATAAACCAAAGAATGTCAACACCCAGTTCTTTTAATCGGGGAAGATTAGCTTCGAAGGCTTTAAATGTTCCTTCGGGTGTGTACTGGCGGACATTTACTTCGTAAATAACGGCATTTTTAGCCCAATCGGGATATTTGGCTTTTACATCTGAAGTAACGGGTTTTGTCTTGCATCCTGTGAACAGGAGGGATATGCAGAAAAGCATAAAGAGGGATTTGGTTAATTTTTGCATAGATATTTGTTATTGGGTTTATGTTTTGTTTTGGGTAGAGACGCGATGCCTCGCGTCTCATTTCGAATAAATGATTTATTTTTTGTTTGACAGAAACGTGATGCCTCGCGTCTCTTTTCGAATAAAGGGTTTATTTTTTTTGTTTGCCTGAGACGCGAGGCATCGCGTCTTTACGGTCGTAGATTATGATATTAACCGGTTTCCCGTCCCAGTTAAAGTCCAGGTGCAGCCATTTGCCGTCAAAGTTACAGGAAGTTTTGGTTCCCATTATTTTCCGATTGACGTCTGCAATTTTTACAACTTTCCCATTTACAATTATCTTCAATGGTTTTTTGTCCATCCTGATTTCAAGATGCATCGAGCGGCTGGCGGGCATCCCAACCCATGATCCGGTTTTTGAAATGGAAACCGCGGTTTTGGTTGCATCTTTATTGCCTTTGTAAGTGATCAGTTCATATTTCCCCTGGGTAAGAGACTTGCTGTCGAGCCCATTGTCTTCGTATTGAATAAACGACGATTTCCCGGAAGGATAATATTTTACAAAATACTCCCCGGGATTGTAATAATCAGTTGAATTTACCGGCTTGGCCATTGGAATAAAACTACCTGCTTTGGCAAAAATCGGAATATTTTCGATGGTTAAAGGGAAGTCTATCCTTGTATTTCCAGCGTATTCAATCCCTGAATGGAAATCGAACCATTTGCCTTCCGGCAGATAAATGCTTCGGCTTGTGAGTCCCTTTTTGATAACCGGAGCAACCAGCAGGTTTTCACCCCACATATATTCATCTTCAACGCGGCAGGCAGCAGTATCATTGGAATAATGATAAAAAAGCGGTCGCATAAGCGGTGATCCCGTGGTTGCATTCTGGTATGCCAGGGTATAATTATAAGGCAGCATAGCATAGCGCAAATTCATATAGGTGCGGACAATATTCTGCGTTTTTTCGCTCCAGAAAACAGGCTCACTCGGAATTACCGAACCATGAGGCCTGAGAATAGGAGTGAAAACAGCAAACTGAAGCCAGCGGGTGTAAAGTTCATCATCTTTTACACCTTGTGCAAATCCTCCGGCATCGGAATGAATATATCCCAGTCCATTCATTCCCATCGTAAGCAACAGTGGAAGTTGTGCCTGCAATCCGCCCCAGCTACGTGAAACATCGCCTGTCCAGGGAAAAGCGGAATAGCGCTGTGAACCTGCAAATCCCGAACGTTGTAAGTGAAACAGCCGAGTGCTCGGGTAGTATTCAGCATATTTATCAAACAACATTTTGTCCCAGTAATGGCCGTAAATATTGTGAACATGGTCGGCTTTCCCGTTTACGTGATACATATCGGAAGGATGACTTTCGGGTTCGCCCAGGTCGCCCCACCATCCGGCAACCCCGATATCAATCTGTTTTTTGTATTTCGACCAGAACCAGTCGCGGGCTTCGGGTTTAAAAATATCAATCAGGCTGCCGGGGCCGAAATAAAACTGTTTGTCAACATACGGTTTACCAAGGCTATCAGTAGCAAAAATACCTTTAGCAGCCGCATCTTTATAAGTAGCAACAGTATCAATTATATAGGGTTCAGTGATAAGGATGGTTTTAATGCCTTCCTTTCTAAATTTTGCTATCATTCCGACCGGATCGGGCCACGCCTTTTTGTACCAGTCGAGGTTGCCGAGATGCCCCAGAATGCTGTCGCCAAACCAATAAAAATCAATAATAACAGCATCCACCGGGAAATTCTTTTTCTTCATCAGCGTAACAATGCTGTCGGTTTCTTTCTGATTGTGGTATGCCATCCGGCTTTGCAGGTTTCCCAATGCCCAACGTGGTGGCAAGGGCTGACGGCCTGTAAGCTGAGTGTATGAGTCAGAAATTTCAGGGAAAGTACTGCCTGCAATTACATAGTAACGTGCTGTTCCACCTATGGCATCCCATTCCGTAACATTTGGATTGGTATGGCCGATATCCACCGTCCCTTTCTGCGGATTATCAAACAATATGGCGTATTTGCGCGATGAAATAGTCATCGGAACTGAGTAATTGAGCTGGGTGGCTCCCATTTCGTAGCCATACGAAGGTCTGTTGTAGAGTGGAAGCTTTTTCCCCCGCCGGTCCATAGCCAGGGCGCGTTCGCCGGTACCGTAAACTTTTTCGCCCTTTTTGAGCGCCAGCCTTACGCCTCTATTTCCTGGTTTGTTGAAAAAACCACTTTCTTCACTCAGCAGCGTATCGCCTTTGTAAATGTATGTGAGATAAAAAGGGTCGGCGTTTGCAATTATTGTCATTTGCCCGTTGTGAAGTTGATAACCTGAAGGTGTTTTTTCAGAAGTCAGCGATACTTTGCCGGGTTGCAGGATTACAGAATGCGAAGGGTCAGGTTTCGAATTTCCATCGGGTAAATAAGTTACTTCTATCGTGTTTTCTGAATATGGGCGAACATTTACTATCCCCTTTTCAATATAAATATTCCATGAAGCAGGCAATTGTTCAACCTTGACAAGCTTATGCACTTCGCGGTTGCTGCCAGCTGTGGAAACTTTAACCGGTGGCTTATACCCGTTAACCGGAACGGTGATATCTTCGTTATCCTTTGTTTTGCCAACTAAAGATCCATCCAGATTACGGAAAACATACGCCAGCTGGTTTGCAATATCATCATGCCGAAGCTGATAAAAAGTATTGATGACGAAACGAAACGAATAAAGATTTTTGCCTTCGCGTTTCATTTTCAGTGTATTATCGTCCTTACCCCAGTTGCCGATCACATATTTCCAATCGTGGCTGTCGATACTTTTATTTGTAATAACTCCTGTGTGAATGTACACGTCGCCCGGCAAATCCATCAAAGCTTTATTTCCTTCGGCAGCATTGAAATATAAAGTAACTGTATCGGTAACTGAAGGGCTTTCGGGCTTCAGCCAGATAGTTTGGGCAATGGATGTTTGGCAGGCTAACAGGAACAGAATGATTCCCAAACAGCGTTTAAAGTTTTTCATTTGATAGTTTATTTTGATGGTCAAAAGGCTGGAAGAACGAAGTCGGTAGACCGAAGTACGTCTTCACAAGCAAGCTTACGTATTACTAAATATTCCATCTGAGTTCGGGTTTATAAAAACCAGGTCTCAAATTTCAAGATTCAAGTTCAAAGTAATCTTCCAACTTCGGTTTTTCGACTTCGGTCTTCCGTCTTCCGTCTATTTAGTTGACAATTCAATAATCTTCACACTTTTTGCAGCTACTTCTATTTTACTCAGGTCTTTAATCTGGCTACCGGTAAGCACATCCTTACCAGTTTTGAAGCCTTTTAAGTTTTCCGCATAACGATCAGTAGCAACTGTTTTTAAATATTTGTCATTATTATTTACAATGATCATCACTGATTGCTTTTCTTTTTCCAGGGTACGGAAATAAACATAAATACCGTCTTCAGGGATGTAATGCGTGAGTTTCCCTTGCTGAACAGCCTTGTTGCTTTTTCGCCAGGTGAAAAGCGTTGTCATATAATCCAGAACATCATTCTGATCCTTACTCAGGTTTTCGCGGGTAAACATATTGGTACTATCGCCCTGCCATCCTCCGGGGAAATCTTTCCGCTTTCCGGCATCGCCATGCAAATTCCCTCTATCGCTTAGCGCTTCAGTTCCGTAATAAATCATTGGGAATCCACGTGTTGTGGCAATGAAAGCCAGCGCCATTTTCACATTTTCTACCGTTTTCAAAACCGGATACATGCGTTCAATATCGTGGTTGTCGGCAAAAGTAATTGTTTTAGATGGATCGCTATACAGGAAATCCTGGGCAAGAATTTCGTACAAACGAGCCAACCCGGTATCCCATCCTTCGTTTTCGGTAAAGGCTTTCTGAATAGCTCCCATCAAAGGGAAGTCGAAAACATTGGTCAGGTATGAGCGATATCCGTCTTTATTGGTTTTGTTATCCAGCCAATAGGCTACCAAAGGAGGATAGTTCAGCCAAACTTCGCCAACAACATTCAGATTCGGATATTCTTCCTTCAGCGTTTTCATCCATTCGGCCATAAAATCCTTATCAGAGTAAGGATATGTATCCTGGCGCAGTCCATCCAGACCGGCAAACTCAATCCACCATATACTATTCTGTATCAGATATTTGGCAACATAAGGGTTTTTTTGATTGAAATCGGCCATCATTGTATCAAACCAGCCATCCGACATTTTCTTTTCATCATATTGCGAACGATATGGATCCGAAATAACAACTCCACGGAAATTGGATCGTGTATACTCAGGCCATTGGTGAATCCAGTCCTTTTGTGGCAGATCTTTCATCCAGTACGAATTGGTGCCGAAATGATTAAAAACAATATCCATAACCACTTTTATCCCTTTCCTGTGGGCTGCAACTACCATTTCGCGGTAGCTGTCGTTGGTACCGAAACGCGGATCAATTTTATACATATCAGTGGCTGCATAGCCATGGTATGATTTAAAAGGCAGATTGTTTTCGAGAAGAGGTGTGCACCAAATTGTTGTTACGCCAAGTTTCTGAAGGTAATCAAGGTGATCGGCAATACCCTTAATGTCACCTCCGTGCCGGCCGTCGGGATTTGTGCGATCCGCTTTTTCCAGCATACCCGGCATATCATCATTACCCGGATCACCATTGACAAAACGGTCGGGCATAATGAGATACATCATATCCGAAGTGTTGAAACCCTGACGTTTGGCAGATTCTTTTATCCGGGCTTTCAGTTCATATTTATAACTGATTAACACGCTGTCCTTTTCATTCAGTTTGAAATTGATGGTTATTGTTCCTGGCTTTGCGCTGTTGCCGATATTCAGATCAACAAATAAATAATCATTTCCCGTGCTGGTGGAACCTTTTACTTTAACTGCTTTATAATCGAGGAAAGCTTTGGTTTTACCAATATCAGTACCATGGATCATCAGCTGAAGTGAATTATTTTTCATATCAGTCCACCAGTTTGGTGGTTCCATATGATCAATGGTTACCTGGGCGAATACAGTTCTGAATAATAAAATACAGATTATAAGAATGGGAGCTTTTTTCATGGTTGAAGCTTTTAGTTTGGCAAAGATATAAGAAAAGATATCATATAAAAATATACATTTTAACGCAATCGTTTGCAGTAGAGAAAATTATATTACCGGCAGGAATAAATTTGTCGGGATGGCCAATTGAAAATACAAAAGAGCTTTCACGATTGTTAATTCCCGATTGAAGAATTGCCCTTTGGCTTTTTCACATAAATAATTCTTTTTCGCTTTTGGGGAGTTTGTCACGCCTAAATTCATAATTTAGCTTAATGAAGCAACAACGTTTTAATCATCTTGTGAGACCATCCTATTTTATAAACGGAAGCCACTTATCATGAAATTCCCACTTCTTATTCTTCTAAGTGTTTTGCTTGCTCCCCGGGTTTTCGCACAGCAAAGCCAATCTCCACTTGAAAAAAATAACTACCGGAAAGTTACTTCCTACGATGAATTAACGACGTTTGTGAAACAGCTGGACGAATCATCCAAATTATTGAATGTTGAAATTATAGGTCAATCGGCTCAAAAAGGAAATCTTTATGTTTTGAAGTTTTCATCCACAGAGTTCGGGAAGGACAAATCCAAAATAAAAGTTCTTTTCTTTGCCCAGCAGCATGGCAATGAACAGTCGGGAAAAGAAGGCGCTTTATTGCTCGCTCAGGCGCTGCTGAAGCCCGAAAACAGGTATTTGTTTGATAAAATTGATTTTGCTATAGTTCCGCAGATGAATCCTGATGGCTCAGAAATAAATCAAAGGCGCAACGGGAATACTATGGATCTGAATCGTAATCACTTGATTCTCACAGAACCCGAAACACAGGCGCTGCATAAGTTTTTCGACAAATACTTGTTTGAGGTAAATATGGATATTCATGAATACTCTCCATACGGTGGCGATTGGGAAAAATATGGGTATCACAGAAATGCAGACGAAACATTAGGTGTGAATACCAATCCGAATATTCCGGGAAAGATCAGGGATTTTTCGAACAAGGAAGTTTTTCCATACTGGTCGGAATACCTGGTTGATAATAAGTTCAGTACGGCTATTTATGCTCCCGGCGGCCCACCGGAGATTGATTACATCAGGCACAGCACCTTTGATGTTAATGATGGCAGGCAGAGTTTCGGGATTCAGAATACGCTTTCATTCATTCAGGAAGGCCTGAACGGGGAAGATGATTTTGTGGCTAACATCAGGCGCCGCGCCGAAGGTCAAATGACCGGAATGCGGGCCATACTGGAATTTGCTTATCAGCATAAAGATGAAATCAAATCCCTGGTTGCCACTCAGCGCAAAACCTTAGTCACGGGAAATTCTAATCCAAAGGTTTCGATACAGTCGGAGCATACCCAAAACGGTCAAAAACTTTCAATGACCCTGCTCTCCTATTCAACCAAAAAAGATACAGTTGTAATTGTAAATGATTACCGTCCGGTTGTAAAATCGCTGACTGATGTGGTAAAACCCATAGGTTATCTGATTCCGAAACAATCGAAAGAACTGATTGAATGGGCTGACAGGCAGGCACTTATCATTTCGGATTTTAAAACACTGAAAGGTCAGAAAATTGAACAATACATTATCGCGAGGATTGATTCAATGGATTTTGAGCGGGATATAATTATCAATCCGACAGTTGAGGTGAAGAATTTTAATGGTAAAATTTCTGCTTCTGATTATCTGTACATTCCTACAGCCCAGTTAAAAGGCAATATGATTGTACTGGCACTTGAACCAAAATCGGAACTCGGACTGGTAACGTATAAACAATTTGAACATTTGTTGAAAATGGGAGAATCGTTTCCGGTACTGCGAGTTGTGAAGAAATAATTTCGGATTTGCGAATTGCCGAAGCTAAATCTATTTCAATAACTATTCAAGATCTTCCCCAATCTTACCACGTAAATCCCCAATCCACCCCAATCTCACTACGTAAATCTCACCTAATATATCACAAATTTCCCCCAATCGTAAATCGTACTTCGTAAATCGTAAATAAAATGTCCATACTCCTCAAAAACGGCACCTACATCCATCCCGAAACCCTCAAATTTACCACCTCTGATATCCTGGTGCATGAAGGTATCGATGGCAAAATTGAATTTGTAAATCATATTCCCGGGGAACATCAACACCAGGTTATTGATTGTACCGGAAAATATATTACCCAGTCTTTCGTTTGCGGGCATCACCATGTGTATTCCGCTTTAGCCCGCGGAATGGGCGCTCCAAAGAAAAACCCGGAAAATTTTAACGAAATACTAAAGTACGTCTGGTGGACTCTCGACAAGGCTCTTGATGTTGAAATGATTGAAGCCAGTGCGCTTTATACAGCCATGGCTTCCCTTAAAAACGGGGTTACTTTCGTGATAGATCACCATGCTTCTCCTTTTGCAATCGGCGGATCGTTGGATATTATTGCCACTGCTTTTGAAAAAGTAGGGGCGTCGCACCTGCTTTGCTATGAAATTTCGGACCGCGACGGTACGGAAAAAGCACTGGAAGGATTAGTTGAAACCGGCGAATACCTTGAAGATAACCAGGGATTGGTCGGGTTGCACGCTTCATTTACCGTTTCGGATGATACATTGCAAAAGGCAGTCAGGCTTGCAAAGCATTACGATACAGGCATCCATATTCATGTGGCCGAAGCTGAAAGCGACCAGCAGCATTGCATAGAAACATATGGAATGCGTGTAATTGAGCGTTTACAAAAAGCAGGTGCTCTTGAATCACCAAAGACAATTCTCGGTCATTGTCTGCATATGAGTGAAAAGGAAAGGAAAATAATCAGCAAAAGCCCAGCCTGGGTTGTTCAGAATACCGAAAGCAATTTGAATAATAAGGTTGGTTATTTCAATGCGGCACGACTTGGTGAAAATATTATGATGGGCACCGATGGCATGCACAGCGATATGCTGCGAAGTGCCAAAGCTGCATTTTTTGTCGGTCAGAATTTTGATACCATAAGTTACGACAGCGTTTACCAGCGTTTCCGTAATGCCGACAAATACTTGAACAGCAACGGATTTAAAGGGCATGGGCCCAATAATCTGGTTGTGCTTGATTATGATACACCAACACCTTTTAACCAGGGCAATTTCTATGGACACTTTGTCTTCGGACTCGAATCAAAGCATGTGGAACATGTTATATCGCAGGGCAAACTGGTGGTTGAACATGGTAAAATCATCACCGTGGATGAAGGTAAAATCCTTGCCGGCATAAAAGTGCAGGCAGAGAGACTTTGGGCTAAAATGAGATAATACCGATTTTTACTCTAATTTTGCAAACCGTTTGACAAGCAATATTTTGTCAGACTGTTGTTTGATTGCGATTTACTATGTGTTAATATAGCGCTAAGTTGCTTTTTGTTGATATTCGACTTGTTCAACGACAATTCGTAAATCGTCATTCGTAAATCGCAAATAATTTTAACGCTCAAAACTATTCAATGGAAATTTCTCTCTTACAATGGTTCGGCTACCTCGCTTCAATCGTCATCGCGCTTTCGATGACGATGAGTTCCATCCTGAAATTCAGGTGGATAAACCTTGCCGGAGCAGTGGCTTTCGCTTCTTACGGTTTCTTTATCGGGGCATTGCCGGTTGGCTTACTCAATTCTTTTATCGCGCTGGTAGATATTTATTATTTGTACACTATTTACTCCAAAAAAGAGGTTTTCGAGATTCTCGAAGTCAGGGCCGACAACCGCTATTTGCTGCGATTTCTGCAGTTCCACCAAAAGGACATACAACATTTCTTCCCTGGTTTTGAATACAAGCCTGAACTGAATACGGTGAGTTTCTTCGTTTTACGAAATATGGCAGTTGCCGGAGTTTTTCTGGCGCATCGCAAGGAGAATCATTGCCTCTCCGTTGGCCTCGACTTTGTGTTGCCCGAATACCGCGATTTTAAAAACGGGAAATATATTTATCTTCATCTACGCGATCGTTTTATTAATGAGGGATTTACAAAAGTAATTGCCGAAGGGAAAAGTGAAAAGTATTCGGAATACCTATCAAAACTGGGGTTTGTAAAAGATTCAGAAGGTCAGTTTGAAAAATCGTTAGCATCGGCACACCCAAAGAATATCTGATAAATTCCTGACAGTTTAGGCACACCGGAGGGTGTCTGACACTCAAACAATTAAAATTATGAGCCATTTAGTAATCCTGAACGGAACTATCGTAACCAGCGAAACCATATTTAAAGCTGATCTTGTGGTTAAAGACGGAGTTATTTCTCAAATTGGCCATTTCAACGATTCTGATTTTCAGGATTATAAAGTTATTGATGCAACCGGCAAATACATTTTTCCGGGAGGAATTGATGCTCATGTTCATCTTCAGTTGCCTACGCTGGCAGGTCCTTCCTGCGATGATTTCCTGAGTGGAAGCAAAGCGGCAATCGCAGGAGGAACAACATTTCTGATCGACTTTGTCACCCCTTCAAGAGGTCAGTCCTTAAAGGAAGCACTTACAAGCCGCCGGAAGGAATCCGAAAAATGTCTGGTTGACTGTTCTCTGCATATGGGAATCACCTGGTTTGACGAAAGCATTCCCGGGCAAATGGCCTGGTGTGTTAATGAGGCGGGAATCCGCTCTTTCAAAGCTTACCTGGCTTACAAAGGGAGTATCGGAATTGAATACGAGGAACTCGAAAAGGTTATGCAAAAAGCTGCTTCGCTCGATGCCATTGTGCTGGTGCATTGCGAGGATGGAGAGTTGATTCTGAAAAATCAAACGGAATTTATTCTTGAGGGGAAAACGCAACCCTTGTATCACGCGCTTTCCAGGCCTCCTGAATCTGAATCCGAATCAGTGCGGAAAGTGATTGACCTTTGCCGTACAACCGGCTGTAAAACCTATATAGTCCATACTTCAATTGCAAAATCAATAGAATATATCCGCGCTGCAAAAAAAGAAGGCCTTTCAATATTTTGCGAAACCTGTCCGCAATATTTGCTCCTTGATGAAAGCGTGTATTCCTTGCCGATTCCAGATTCCCTTAAATATGTTATCAGTCCGCCCATTCGCTCAAAGGCTGATCAGGATGCGCTCTGGATTGCCATAGCCGATGGTACTGTAGATGTTATTTCAACCGATCATTGCCCGTTCAATACCTTTGGACAAAAAGATGTTGGTATTCATGATTTTACAAAAATTCCGAATGGGGCAGGAGGGATCGAAAACAG
>JBBRYZ010000072.1:0-20520 GCA_038237165.1 Bacteroidales bacterium
AGCAAAATCACAACACACAAAAAAGGAGCTGACTTAGGCTTAAAACCTCATCAGCTCCTTTAATTAATTCGAAATACTAATTTTTTGACGGCTTAATTCCGAATGTAAAGCCTCCTTTTACCCTTTCAATCAGTTCAGGTAAAATATCCTGGTATTCGCCTACAATTCCGAAATCGGCAAAATGGAATATGGACGCTTTCGGATTATGATCGATGGCGATGATCTGCTCAGACTCTTTCATACCGGCAATATGCTGAATGGCTCCCGAAATCCCCACTGCGATATATACTTTCGGGCGGATGGTTTTACCGGTTTGCCCGATCTGGTGCGCATATTCCGCAGTGCCTTCGTCCACTACCACGCGGCTGCATGCCCATTCGGCATTCACGCCGGCGGCTTTTAAGGTTTCGGCCAGCTTTTTTATTAATCCGAGATTATCCACCGTTGTGCCTCTCCCACCGGAAACAATAATATCGGCTTCGAAAAGATTCTGCAGGCTTCCTTCGCCGCGTACTGTCTTTAAAATCTCAACCGTAAAATCATCTGTGCTGAGCACAGGTTTAAAAGAAGACAAAATACCGGTTCGTCCTTCAACTCTCGCTGGTACTTCGAAAGTTCCGGCACGAGCGGTCGAGATCTGGGGATAAATAAAACCAAGGATGGTAGCCAGTTTGCTTTCGCCATAGGTAGGCCGCCGCGACTGGAGTATGGGTTTGATAATGACTTTTTCTTTCTTATCAACGTACTCTCCGATCTCGAGACCAGTACAATCGGCAGTTACGCCACTACCTGTTTTAACACCGATACGAGGTGCAAGTTCCCGTCCGGAGGTGGTAGCAGCAAAAAGTGCGATTTCCGGTTTCCGTTCCTTAATTACCTGTGCAAAAATGTTGGAAAACGGAAGTACCAGGTATTCTTCGAGTCTGTCGTCTTCAACAACAATAACTTCATCTGAACCGTGCTCGAAAAGCTTTTGCGCCAGCGATTTCACGTTTTTACCAATCAGAAGTGTTGTTATTTTCGTGTCGCCGCCCAGCTGGTTAGCCAGGTTACGCGCAGGGGTAAGCAATTCAATGGAAGGCCGGGTAATTTCACCATTGGCTGTTTCGGCCCAGGTTAAGATGCCTTTTGCCCCGTTTCTATCGTCCTGAAAAGGAAAATCAGGAGTTTCAGAGACTGCTTTTACAACTTTCTCTTTTTTTACAACTTCATTTTTGCCTTTCTTGAAATTGGAAACAAGGCTATCAACGAGCGCAGCATCGTCATTGCCTTCCGACATGATAACAGGGGCGCGTTCGCTTACGATATTCTCAACCTTATTAACAATGGTTGGCGAACCGTTGATCCCTATTTTTTCAGTTCCAAGCCCTATATCATCAATTCCGAATACTGTAATTGCCTGATTCCGTGCCTTGATGGCGCCGGTAAGCGACGGTTTGCGCGGAGATATGCCTGTTGGCGTCAGAGATATTGTGCATGGCATGGGCAGCTTCATCATCTGAAAACCGCCTTCGATAATTCGTTTTGCAATAACGTTTCCGTTGCCATCGGCTGTTACGCTCTCAACAAAAGTGGCTTGCGGAATACCCAGATTTTCAGCTACCTGCGAAGGCACATGCGCAGTGTCGCCATCGCTGGTCTGCCGGCCGGCGAGAACGATAAAAGGCTCTTTGGAGTCCTTTGTAAATCCCAGGTGCTTCAACATGGTGGAAATGGCCAGGCCGGTGGCAAAGGTATCGCTGCCGCCCAGCTTGCGGTCGGACAAAAGATAAGCATCGTCGTAACCCATGGAAATAGCCGTGCGCAGGGCAACCTGAAACGATGCGGGTCCCATAGAACAAACAATGAGGCGGGCATCAGGGTATTGTTTTTTGAGTTGTAAGCCGGCTTCAAGTCCAAACTGACAATCAATATTGATGATCGACTTTGCTTTTGTGCGGTCCATCAGGCCATCCTCTCCCATTCGCATTTCGGCGGGAAGCGGCACTTGTTTTATTAAACTTATTATTGTGAGAGCCATTGTGTTTTTTTTGAAATTACATATTTTGAAAATCCGGACCATTGCCGCCATTGGGAACCGACCAGGTGATACCATCTCCAGGAGTTTTGATGTCGCAGGTCTTGCAATGCATACAGTTTTCGAAATGAATCCTTAACTCCCGGTGACCGTTTTTATCGGTATGGAGTTCATACACTTCGGAGGAGCAGAAAAACTGTTCCATGCCACCATATTGTTTGATGTTAATGGTTTCGAACGTGGCAGGATTGTTTATGTGCACGTGGGAAACCTGTTTTTCGTCGTGGGCAACTCCCGAATGGAAAACATCAAATGCTTTGTCGAAAGTGAATACTTTGTCAAAATCAAGTTTTCCTTTAAAGCGTTCCCTGAAAGGTTTTCCTTTGAAATCATTCAGCGTCTTGGTTGTTGAGCTGTCAAGGTGTGCCGGCAGCCTTCCGAACAACCCGGCGCCACCGGTTACAAGCTGTGTTCCGAAATGCATTGCGCCTATGATAAGGCCTTTCGAGAAACCCTGTCGGAAATTCCGAACGGGATATAGATCTTTGTTAATAATACTTTCATTTATCAACGACTCATAATGGCTGAGCATGTTTTCCGAGAAATCGTTTTTGGTCAATGCCGTAGCCGCCGTTTTGGCAGCCAGCATTCCCGAAGTAACAGCAAGGTGAACGCCTTTAAGCGCAGGCATGGCCAGTAAACCGGCACTGTCGCCTACGATTAGCGCGTTGTCAGTATAAAGTTTCGGGATGGAATAGTAACCGCCTTCGGGCAAAGTCTTTGCGCCGTATTCCACCATTTTGCCGCCTTTCAGAAATTTCGAAATAAACGGATTCGTTTTCCATGCCTGGAAAGCATCGTGTGCATCAAAGGTAGGATCTTCGTAATCGAGTCCCACAACCAAGCCGACAGCAACTTTGTTGTCATTTAAACCATACACAAATCCACCGCCAAATTCCTTCAGGTTCAGTGGATAACCCATGGTGTGATAAACCTCACCCGGTTTGATGTTTCCTTCGGGAACGCTCCACAATTCCTTCACTCCCAGCGAATAGACCTGGCAGTTTTTCCCTTTTTCGAGGTCGTATTTTTTGATCAGCTGTTTGGCTAAACTTCCGCGCGTACCTTCGGCAAAAATGGTTAGTTTAGCTTCGATGCTTGATCCGGGCTGGAAATTCTCAAGCTTATTCCCGTTATGGTCAATGCCTGTATCGATGGTTTTAGCACCACATACTTTGCCGTCCTTATAAAGAATTTCGCTTACCGAAAATCCGGTGTAAATTTCAACGCCTTTTTCTTCCGCTATTTTTGCCAGGTAGCGACAAACTTGCCCCAGCGAGGCAGTATAATTCCCGCTGTTATTCATATAAGGCACGTGAATTGGCAACGTAAATGATCCGTTTTCGCTCAGCAAAACCGTTTTATCACTTGTTACGATTGAATTAAAGGGGATTTCGCTGAAGTCAACTTCCGGCAATAAAGTTTTAAAGACATCGGCTTTGATAACTGCCCCTGAAATAATATGACTCCCGATGGAGCTGCCTTTTTCGATCAGAAGTATCCGGTGATTTAAGCCCTGTTGCTTTAGAATGTCAGCCAGGTGGATGGAAGTTGCCAGTCCCGAAGGGCCTCCTCCGATAATTAAAATATCCGTTGTAACGGTTTCGTTATTAGTCATTTGGATGTTCTTATTTTGAAGCAAACCGGGGATTGGTTCCTGAAATTCCGCTTCAAATTTTAATTCCGCGAAACTACTAATAATTAAGCCGCTGTACTACCAGATTAAAGTTAATATTATACAATTTTGTTAAAAGTTATTTCGGTTAAATGTGTTCTTTTGATATATTGAAAGCTATGGCCTAGTGATACGCAAAAACGAAGTAATTTTGGCGTTCAGATTATTGCAAAATACATGTGAAACCTTTTATGTAAATTCTTATGACTTTATGAAAAAGACTATTCTGCTTGCCCTTTTATATGCTTTGTTTCTGTGTGCTACTACAGCCCAGACAGCTCCACCTTACTGGAGTGATATAGTAGCGTTTAAGAAACTGGATTCCATTCAGCAGCCACCGGTTCACCCCATCTTATTCGCAGGAAGTTCATCTTTTACAAAATGGATGGATGTCAACTCCTATTTTCCGGGTTATCCCATTATCAACCGTGGATTTGGCGGCTCAACGCTGTTGGATCTCATAAGGTATGCATACGATGTAATTATTCCTTATCAGCCCAAGCAAGTTGTAATATACTGTGGCGAAAACGATCTTGCATATTCTGACCTGGTAACAGCTGCTGACGTTGTTACCCGTTTTAAAACCTTGTTTGGAATTATCAGACTTAATCTGCCTGAAACTATTATAAACTATGTTTCGATAAAACCCAGCCCCAGTCGGAAAAATTTGAGAGACAAGATGATAGAAACGAACCGGCAGATCAGGTCATTTATGAAAAAACAGAGAAATGCCGGCTACATTGATGTATTTTATCCCATGCTTGATGTAACCGGAAATACGAGGGCTGAGCTTTTCCTCGAAGACAGTTTACATATGAAACCGGAAGGATATATGCTTTGGAAGGAGAAAATACTTCCGTACCTGGTGAGATAAATTATTTATTCCCCGGGGTAATTTCGCAAAACCCTTAACTTATGATCTGGTCCGTGTCCGGATTAAAAAAATGTTACATAAATTGATGAAGTGCCTGGCATTAAAAGAGTTTTGGCCGCTGATTGATTTAATTTTTAT
Organism: Bacteroidales bacterium; assembly: GCA_038237165.1. GTDB lineage: Bacteria > Bacteroidota > Bacteroidia > Bacteroidales > UBA4417 > UBA4417. The sequence continues at coordinate 4,765 of JBBRYZ010000072.1, forward strand.
GAGTTTGTCCAATTTCATTTTGCCTAAAAACCCTTAAGGCGTATAGAATTACAAGTAATGAGAATAGTATCTTTACGAATTGTCTCATAACTTCTCCCGTTACTTTCCCTAATTCAAATGCGGTGATATTCGAAGTGTCTTTGTCAATGTAGGTGTAAATAACAGACAGGCCGAAGATTGCAAAAAACAGGAATACAAATCTGATAATTTTCTGTTTGTTCATTTTCTTTTTTAGTTAGAATAGATATAGTTAAACAGGATTGAAGTTCTTAGTTTGGTTTTGTTCCGCCGCCTGGTGTTAAACTGTTACGGTAGCCGATAAATCTGATTTAGGGAATTCTGAAGTTTTATATTATTGATTTTGTGCGATTTACACAACTTGTGGATAGATGAAGTATGCCAGGAATAATGACATCAATCACTTGGGAATAAAGTCCTTTGTAGAATTTTTTCCAAAGAGGTGGCATTTTTTGAGAGTTCGCCGTAAATGTATGTAGAATTACTCAAATCAGTATAATCCCCACAAATATGTACTTCTTCAAATGATACTATTTCATATTGTTGTCATAAAACTCTGCTGAACAAAAGTTTTCTGAAAATCGCAACGAAATGCTTAATATAGATAACGTGAGAATCCGCCTTATTGTTTCTTTTTTCTGCCACGCAGAGGAATCAGCAACATCGGTAATCCAAAAACAAGCATTAAAATCCCGGTCCAGAGATTAATATTGCGACCGAGTGACCGGGCATACAATTCGGTATCATTCATGGTGAAAACTCCGAAAAAAGCCAGGATCACTCCTAAAATGATGAACAAAAGCCCAATGGGAATCCGAATATCCATATCCATAATTATACCTCCTACCAGAAAATGATTGTTAATATTATACTTATTGCCCCGATGATTGTGGCCATTACAACCGGTTTTTCGTACCAGACAATTCCTGGCTCATCGTAGGTTTTTGGCGTAAGCGAATAAACCAAACCCCGGAGATCGTCATCGGTTTTTAATTGTTTGGTTAAAAACGTCAGCACAACTGTAACCACAAAACATACTGTCCATGCATACATGGCTGTATAAAAACTCTGGGCCATACCGCTCGGATATTCAGCCAGGTGACCCAGCCATCCACCTTTGCCTTCGGCTATGGTAAGGCTGTAATGAAGCGCCGCGGCGCTTGTTCCAGAAAGCAAACCCCAGAAAGCTGCGTTGCCGGTGGTCCTTTTCCAGAACATGCCTAACATAAAGGTTGCAAAAAGCGGTGCATTTACAAAGGCAAAGATCAGCTGCAGGAAATCCATAATGTTGTTAAAATTGGCAGCAACATATGCCGCACCAATACTAACCGCCACTCCAAAAATGGTTGCAAATTGTCCTACTTTCAGGTAATGATCATCCGATTTTCCGGGTCTGATATACGACTGGTAAATATCATAGGTGAACACGGTATTAAATGCGGTTACGTTGCCGGCCATTCCGCTCATAAACGAAGCCATAAGCGCGGTGATACCTAATCCCAGCAAGCCGGTCGGATAATAATGCACCAGCATGGTAGGGATAATCATATTATAATCTGCCTGACCGTTATTACCTATCAGCACTAATCCTTTGTCAGGCGACGACATAAGCGCCATGGCAATCATACCGGGAACGATAACAAGAATAGGAAGGAACATTTTAGGCAGCGCCCCGATGAGCGGCGTACGCCTGGCACCCGACATGGAATTGGCAGCCATGGCCCGTTGTACAACCAGGAAGTTGGTACACCAATATCCAAAGGCAAGTACAAAGCCCAGACCCATAAACATGGCGATCCAATCCACACCCATCGGGTTGGTTGCTGCCGATCCCATATATTTCCAGGTGCTTGTCCAGGTGCCGGCAGCATAGCCTTTCTGCACGGCTACCTCATTCAGTTTCATGGTGAGTCCGTCCCAGCCTCCAACATCCTGCAAACCAATTATTACCAGTGGAAGGAATCCGATAACGATAAGGAAGAACTGAAGAACTTCGTTGTAAATGGCTGATTTTAATCCACCAAGATATGTATACACTAAAACAATGATCGCCGAGGCAATTATACTGTAATTAAAATTCCAGTGAAGCATTACTTCCATTAGTCTTGCCAAAGCAAACATCGAAATACCGGAAGCAAAAATGGTCATAATGGCGAATGAAAATGCGTTAAAGCCGCGCGTCTTCTCATCAAACCTGAGCTTCAGATATTCCGGCACCGACCGTGCCTTTGAACCGTAGTAAAACGGCATCATAAACAGCGCCAGGAAAATCATAGCCGGAATGGCGCCGATAAGGTAAAAATGAGCCGTCATCAGTCCGTACTTGGCACCGGAAGCGCCCATTCCGAAAACCTCCAAAGCTCCAAGGTTAGCCGATATAAAGGCAAGTCCGGTTATCCACGATGGGATGTTCCTGCCTCCTTCAAGGAACTGTGTACTTGATTTCATGTATTTCTTCAGCGCCCAGCCTATGCCCAGCACGAAAAGAAAATAGATTGCCATAATGGCATAATCTATAATACCTAACGTAAAATTATCAACCATAGTTTTAGATTAAATGCGTTTTCAAAGATAAACTCTTTTCATTAAATTTTCAAAATATTGAATAAAAGTATAAATATTACATTTATCAAAGTCCACAATACGTTTTTTTGACTTTAAAACATTGTGACAGGTCCGAACCCCCATTAAAGGAATGACAGAATGAAATGGTAATCCTGATATATTAATTGAAAGTTTAGTAAAACTGCTTTCCATAAAAATGAGTATCTTTGTGAAATCTATAAACACATTACATTAATTCACAACGATATGTCAGATAAAGTGTTACAAAAAGTGGCCCCCGGTGTTGTAACCGGCGATGGCGTTCAGGAAATTTTCCGTATTGCAAAACAAAACAAATTCGCTCTTCCTGCAGTTAATGTTGTTGGAACCGATTCGATCAACGCTGTTTTGCAGGCAGCCAAAGAAGTTAATTCTCCTGTTATTATACAATTTTCGAATGGCGGCGCTCATTTTTATGCAGGTAAATTCCTGAGTAACGAAGGCGAAAAGGCGGCTATTGCCGGAGCGGTTTCGGGTGCAAAACATATTCATGCAATGGCCGGAATGTATGGTATTCCGGTGCTGATACACACCGATCACGCTGCAAAGAAACTGCTTCCCTGGATCGACGGGCTTTTAACTGCAGGCGAAAAACATTTTGCTGAAACCGGCAAGCCTCTGTTCAGTTCACATATGATTGATCTTTCGGTTGAGTCACTACACGATAACCTCGAAATATGCAAAAAGTATCTAGCACGCATGAGCAAGATGGGAATGACACTCGAAATTGAGCTTGGAGTTACCGGTGGTGAAGAAGATGGAATTGATCATTCGGATGTTGACAGCTCAAAATTATACACACAACCCGAAGATGTGGCTTATGCTTACGAAGAACTGCTGAAAGTAAGTGATAAATTTACAATCGCGGCTTCATTTGGCAACGTACATGGTGTTTACAAACCCGGTAACGTAAAATTACAGCCGAAAATACTCAATAACTCACAGAAATTTGTAGAGAAAAAATTCAACACGGCGGCACAACCACTCAATTTTGTATTCCACGGAGGATCAGGTTCCTCACCGGAGGAAATTCATGAAGCAATCTCTTATGGCGTTGTAAAAATGAACATCGATACCGATACCCAATGGGCAACCTGGAAGGGTATTATGGATTTCTACAAGAAAAACGAAGGTTATCTGCAGAGCCAGATCGGCAATCCCGAAGGTGATGATATGCCTAATAAAAAATTCTACGATCCCCGCAAATGGCTCAACGAATCGCAAAAGACTCTTATACTCAGGGTTAAAGAAGCATTTTCCGATCTGAATTGTCTGGACAGGAATTAATATATAGAACTACTTATAGCTGGTTTAGATTCCTATACCGGCTAGCTATAAATGAAAAAGCTCCTTACCAGAGCTTTTTCTATGTTATTTCGGATCAAACTATCGTGTCGAAATCTGCATGGTATCAAACGGATTGATACTCAGAACAGGATAAGGCGAATTATTAACCATTTGCTGGGCATAAGGCCCTATAAGCAGGTTAAAAGGGCTGGTTTCCTGTTCGGTCATAATACTGATTAAATTTGCCCTTATTCGTTTTGCATATTCAATGGTTCCGGTGGTGAGGTTATCGCAGCTTAAAACATCACGGTAATATTTTATACCTTCCTCTTCGAGGTAACTGCAAACCTGGTCGGTATAGAGATCGACCCTTCTTTGTATGCTTTTATATTTTGATCCATAAATGGATAGCACATAAATTTCTCCTCCGAAGAGTTGGGCAAGGTAAGCTGTGAAAGGGACTTTCTGCCTGGTATCGATGGTGCTGTCAACCGGCAAAAGTATAACTCTCATATCAATTTTCGGATCCACACCGGCTCTCAGTGTAATTACCGGGCAGGGGGAAACAGATATGAGCTTATTGGTGTTGCTGCCGATCCAGAACTGCTCATAGCCGGATTTACCGTGGGTACCCATAACAATGCACAGGCTTTCCATTTCCTTTGCCTCGTCGATAATTTCGCGATAAACTTTTCCTTCGCGAATCACGAAATCAATAGTTGAATCAGGAAGTTCAGGGCTGTATTTATCCACGAGTTTGCCAAATTGATTCCTTATTTCATCAATTAATTCCGAAGCTGTATCAGAATAAATGGTGGTTTTGGTTACACTAGGATTGTTTACCCAAATCATGTGAATATCCAGCGCTCCACGTGAAGCAATAGAAACGGCATGCTCTAGCGCATTTACTGAACAGTCGGAAAAATCGATTGCAGCAATAATATTGGCCATATACTATTTAGTTAACAGGTTTGACAGAATTTTGGGGACACTAAAATAATGAAAATCGTGGTAAAACATCTATTTTAATCTGGTAAAAGTAACGTAATTTTTGTATTCAAAGTATGTCGGCTTTCTAATTATTTCTTTTAAGGTAAAAAAAAAGCAAGTTTAAGAACTTTCCGGATGAAATTTCGAAAGCAAATCCGGATGTATGTTCTTTATTGGATAAACCTGCTAATCCAGAGCCTGACCTTATGCATGCCTTTTGATAAATATTAGCACTAAAAGCCCGACAAGCATTTTGTTTATTGTATAATATTATCTTTCACCTGGAAGGAATTCTGGAAATCCGCAGAAATCTTTTTCTGAAATCCAACTGCCTCCGCAAGAGTACGGAAATCGCCGACCCGAACGCGGTAATAAGGCTCCTTGTAGGACAGGTATGACTTAACTCCCGGGTAAACGGCTTCGAATTCGGCCATAATACTTGCCGCTTTATTCTTGGAATTACTTCCCGAATCAAAGAATATCTGAACCCGGTATCCTTCAACTTCCGGGTTATTTATACTCCTCTTCCTGTATTGCTCGGCTAGTTGCGAAATTTTTTCGTCCTGAACAATTTCAACCTCTCCTTTTGCAGGTTCAAGCACCTGTGCCTTAACACCCTGGTTCAGGAAAAAGAGCATAACGAATACTATGAAAACAAATCGGTACATATATTTCTAAATACTTACAGGGTAGTACTGTCTTTAGGATGAATACTCAAAACAGGAACCGGTGAATTATTAATCAGTTGCTGAGCTACAGGACCCAGCATGATTGAACTTGCCTGATCCTGTGAATCGGTCATGATAGCGATAAGATCGGCATCAACCTTGTGAGCATGTTCAATAATATCCGCGCCTAGATTTTTACTGCTAATGCTGTCGACAATAAAGTTAATCCCTTTTTCTTCAAGGTGCTTTTCGACCTTTGCAACATTGGCATCCACAATCCTGTTCATCGATTTGAAGCCGGTTGAATTTAGTGCAAGAATATTTATATCGGCACCGGTTGCCCGGGCAAGGTCAGCAGTAAAGGCAACTTTCTGGAGCGTTTGAGCAGTATTATAAACAGGTAGCAATATTTTGCGATATCCTCTTTTAATTTCATAGTTATGCTTTACGGTAATAACAGGGCTTGTTATGCTCGAAACAATCCGGAAAGCATCGGTACCGATCCAGAATTCCTCAAACCCGGATGTACCGTGTGTGCCGACAATCATCAGACAGCAATCATTTTGCTTTACATAATTAGCCAACTCCTGGTAAACGCGGCCCTTGCGAACCTTGGTAATTAATTTGCCATGAACCAGTTTATGCTTATACTTTTCGATTAATTCATCAAAATTCCCTTTGGCTTCGTTACGGAGTTCTTTAGATTCGGCAGCAAATCCAACTTCAGAACCACTTAGATTATCAACCCACACCATACTTACATTAGCATGAGTGAGGTTGGCAAGCTCAATAGCATACTCGAGGGCATGCGTTGAGCCTTTAGAAAAGTCGATAGCAACAACTATGTCTTTCATGGCCAATGGGAATATTAAAAATTCTCCGCTAATTTATAAATAATTCTGATAGGAAGTATACACACGAAAGCGTTATTTGAAATAATATGCTTTTATAAGGCTAAAGCAGGCTTGCCTGATGGTGAAAATCATTTAATTGGCTCCTCTTCGATTCCTTTTTTATAACTTTGCTGAATACTACATTTCTATTGCGATACTATGAACAAGAACCTTGATGCAACGCCTGAACACCTGTCACCTGCCGAAAAAGAGATAGAGCAAGTTCTTCGACCGCTCGATTTCGGAAGTTTTGCAGGGCAGCCGGGCATTGTTGAGAACCTCAGAGTTTTTGTTGCTGCCGCATCTCGCCGCGGCGAAGCACTCGATCATGTTTTACTGCATGGCCCACCGGGGCTTGGTAAAACAACGCTCTCTAATATTATTGCCAACGAAATGGGCGTTAATATTCGGGTAACTTCCGGACCGGTGCTTGACAAACCCGGTGACCTTGCCGGGCTGCTCACCAATCTGGAAACCAACGATGTACTGTTTATCGACGAAATTCACCGCCTGAGTCCTGTGGTTGAGGAATACCTGTATTCGGCCATGGAAGATTTCAAGATTGATATTATGATTGAATCGGGCCCGAATGCAAGGAGTGTACAAATCACTTTGAACCCCTTTACATTAATAGGTGCTACCACCCGTTCAGGATTGCTGACTGCACCGCTTCGCTCAAGATTTGGAATCAACTCCCGCTTATCATATTACGATGCCGAAACTTTAAAGAAAATTATTATCCGTTCAGCCGGTATTCTTCGGGTTCCGATTCATGAAGATGCTGCAAACGAAATATCCCGACGCAGCCGCGGCACACCCCGTATTGCCAACCTGCTGCTCCGCCGGCTTCGTGACTTTGCTCAGATTAAAGGCAATGGAACCATCGATCTGGCCATTGCACAATATGCACTTGCCGCACTTCAGGTTGATAAAAACGGCCTCGACGAAATGGATAACCGCATCCTGAGTACTATAATTCAGAAATTTAAAGGTGGCCCCGTAGGTTTAACAACCATAGCAACTGCAGTGGGTGAAGATGCCGGAACCATAGAGGAAGTTTATGAGCCTTTCCTGATCCAGGAAGGTTATATGATGCGCACGCCACGTGGCCGCGAAGTTACCGAAAAAGCGTATGGTCACCTGGGGAGATTTAAAGGGCCGGACGTGGGGAAGTTGTTTTAGAGGATTATGCTGAAGGAGTTGACGAGGAGAGAGGGAGATGGGGACACACGGGGAAGGGGAGAGATGGAGACGGCAACTCTAAAAATAATAATTCCAAAATTTGAATATAAGTAAATTTTATCGTCCTTCTCAAAAAATATGAAAGTCCGAATTCCTTCTTCTTGAGGAAAAGGTGCCGCAGTTGGATGAGGTGAGAAGGATAAGAGGATGAAGCCTGAATTAGAATAAGAGAAAAATTACCGAAACTTGCTATATTTCAACCAGCAATCGTGCCAATAAAATCATGAATCATCCGACTCAACTTTCAGCATTTATCAAACAGGAAGCAACCTCGCTTGGCTTTGCTGCCTGTGGTATAGCTCCTGCTGAATATCTGATGGAAGAAAAATTTCGGCTGGATAGCTGGCTGGATAAAGGCTTCCATGCCGGGATGGATTATATGCAGAAGCACAAGGATTTGCGTGTAAATCCTGATCTGCTGGTGGAAAATTCCAAATCTGTTATTGTATTCTTATATAATTATTTTCCTTCGGAATTGATGAGCGGGGATTCTTCCTACTTAATTTCGGCGTACGCGTATGGCCGCGATTACCATGATGTGATCCGGGAAAAGCTCAATATACTTATTGCAAAACTTAAAGATCAGGTTCCTGAAATTTCAATCCGTGGCTTTGTGGATTCAGCCCCAGTGCTCGAACGTTCCTGGGCAACCCGAGCAGGGTTGGGCTGGATTGGCAAAAACAGCATGTTGATCAGCAGAAAAAACGGATCTTATTTCTTCATCAGCGAACTGATTACTGACCTGGAACTTGAATATGACCTGCCAATGGGTGGTGATTACTGCGGCGACTGCAGCCGTTGTATGGATGCGTGTCCCACCGGTGCTATAATGGATCTGAAGGTGGTAGATGCAAATAAGTGCATCTCATATCTCACCATTGAAAATAAAGGTGAAATTCCGGAATCCTTTAAAGGAAAATATGAAAAATGGATTTTCGGCTGCGATATCTGTCAACAGGTTTGTCCCTGGAACCGGTTTTCGACACCACATAATGAACCCGCTTTTGAACCCCCTTCAGGATTGCTGGCACTTGGCAAGGAAGCCTGGGAGCAAATGGAAATTGATCAGTATAAGAGCATATTTAAAAAATCAGCCGTAAAAAGAGCTAAATTTGCTGGGCTTAGAAGGAATATAGATTTTCTTACTGAAGACAGTTAATTGATTGTGCATAGTGTTAAGTGCATACGATAAAGCCCAAAAATCCAAGCATCAACCCCCAAATTTCAAGCATAAAACACCTGGCACCAAGCACTAAGCACAAAGCACCAAGCACTAAGCCCCAACCACTAAGCACTAAGCACAAATAAACAATACTCATGCAACCACAGGAAAAACCCTTTAAAGTCGATATACGATCCGAAATAGGTGAATTAGAAGGTGTTATAATCCATACTCCCGGGCCGGAAGTGGAAAATATGACTCCCGACAGCTCACACAAAGCTTTATACAGCGATATCCTGAATCTCTCTGTAGCGCTGAAGGAGTTTAACCAGTTTAAAGGTTTCCTGTCGAAGGTTACTAAGACCTTCGAGGTAAAAGACTTGCTTTCGGATGTGATTCAGAACCCGGAGCACAGGTCGGAATTACTTCACGCGATTGTTACCAAGGAACGGCTGAACGAATATACTGTGGCTGAACTGATGGATATAAAGCATGAAAAACTTTCGACCTTGCTGATTGAAGGAGTTGAAATGAAAAAGGATAATCTCACCCGGTTTTTATCAAAGGATCGTTATTCCATTGAGCCGCTGCATAATTTTTTCTTTACACGCGATGCTTCAGTGGCAATGCTCGACAAAGTGCTGATCAGTCGCATGTATAGCCGTATCCGCGATCGCGAATCAATCATTATGGATTCCATTTTCCGCCATCATCCGTCATTCGGGGTCAAAACCATTCATCCCGATCAAAGCCGGCATTTCAGTAAGGAATTCAGTTTCGAAGGAGGCGATTTCCTGGTGGCGAGGGAAGATATTCTACTGATTGGAACGGGTACCCGCACCACTCCCCAGGCTATAGATTTCATTATGGAATATTACAAGGCGAAGAAAGTGCAGCGCCATATTATTGTTCAGGAATTACCATACACGCCTGAGTCTTTTATTCACCTCGATATGGTTTTTACATTCCTCGACCGCAACCAATGTATGGTTTATGAGCCACTTATACTTCACCCTAACCGCTTTCTGACCATCCACATAAATATCGACAATGGAAAGGTGAAATCGATACGTGAAGTGGAGAATATCCCGACAATCCTTAAAGAGTTAGGAATGGAAGTGGAAACCCTGTGTTGCGGCGGCCGTCGCGATAGTATGATACAGGAACGCGAACAATGGCACAGCGGGGCTAACTTTTTTGCCATTGCTCCGGGGAAAGTGATCGGATACGGCCGCAATGTAAATACCATCGAAGAAATGAACAGGCATGGCTATTCGGTAATAAAAGCCAATGATGTGATTCAGAATAAAGTTAATATAGCCGATTACCACAAATACGTTGTAACCATTGATGGATCAGAACTTTCGCGGGGCGGCGGTGGTTGCAGATGTATGACGATGCCCGTGAGGAGGAAGGCGGTGGATTGGTAGGAGTTGGAAGGGAAAAGGGGACACGGAGATGAGGAAGGTAGCTAGGGATTGAGAAAAAGACAAGGGGATAAGGGGATAGGGCGACAAGGCGAGGGGCGACAGGGAGAATGCGAAGATCTTGCCGGAGATTTTAACGATTCAATAAATAAAATCAAACGAAATTTCGAAGCATTCAGTGCAAAGTAACAGCTATTTCTTTTAATAGTGTTGTGCGAATACAACATTATTTGTGTATTTTTGTTGTTTCAATACAACACTTTATGCAAAACCTCTTTAGATATTCGTCAGCATTAGTTTCCAAAACTAATTTGAATTTTACACGATACCTGATTGACCGGATTAAATGGGACGACCAGCTAATCGGTATAACCGGAGCGCGGGGCATTGGTAAAACAACGATGATGCTTCAACGGATTAAAAAATCGCAGTTTAACCAAACCGAAACACTATACATCTCAGTGGACAATTTCTATTTCCTCTCCAAAAATCTGTTCAATCTGGCTGAAGAATTTGTATTAAATGGAGGCAAGTATCTATTTGTAGATGAAGTACATAGATATCCTACCTGGGCATTGGAGATAAAAAATATTTACGATACATTTCCTGAACTGAAGGTTATTTTTTCAGGTTCATCGGCATTGCAAATTCATAAAGCAGAAGCTGACCTAAGCCGCCGGGCTTCGATGTATAAGTTGGTTTCAATGTCATTTCGTGAACATATTGAACTTACCACCGGAAATAAATTCGACAGCTATTCCTTTAATGATCTGATCAATAACCACATAGAAATTGCAACAAAAATTATTGAGCGAATCAAACCCATAGTTTTGTTTAAAGAATATATCCTTGGCGGATCTTACCCTTTTTATCACGAATCGCCTGAAATGTTTCAACAGAAACTACTGAGTACAGTAAACACCATACTTGAAAACGACCTGCCGGCAATAGAGCATTTTACATACTCAACCATTGTTAATACAAAAAAGGTACTTGCATTAATTGCTGACAGTGTTCCTTTTAAACCCAATATTACCGAACTGGGAAGGAAAACGGGCATAAGCAGAGATGTATTACTTCGCATTATTGATTTGCTGGAAAAATCTGAATTGCTACTACTGGTGAGGCAGAATTCAACACCCACCGGATATCTGACAAAACCTGAAAAAATATATTTAAATAATACTTCATTACTCTACGGCTTAACTCTTAATCAGTTGCCGGAGACAGGAACTATCAGGGAGACCTTTTTTGCTAACCAATTAAAGGAAAGCCATTTGGTAAATACTTCTCCAAAAGGAGATTTTCTGATTGATAACAAATATGTATTTGAGGTAGGAGGAAGAAACAAGAAATCAACGCAAATAACCGGGGTAGCCGACTCCTATTTGGTTCAGGATGATATTGAAATTGGTTATAAAAATAGTATTCCGCTTTGGCTTTTTGGGTTTTTGTATTGAAATGATCCGACAACTGAAATAATTGAATTCGTTCAATAAAATTTTCAGCTATTTTGCTCCAGGTTTATGGCTGATCTGAAAACCCATAAACAGGCAGCTACTTACTATAATCCGGATCCATATCCGGTGTCCGCACTCCGGCCACTTCATCGGCCATTAGGATAAAAACATTCCAGCATAATCCACGGGTCGAAGGCCACCAGCTATCAAATGTAGTCCACTTTGTAGGTATAAATTCCTTGCTGAAAGGCCATTTTGGATTAAGGTAAATTTCGGCCCACACACGGTTTTCCATCAGGGCGTTTGCTTTGGACCAGCCGTGTTTTAATCCAACCACATAAGCCGAATACTCAGCCCTGAACCAGCTGCCACCGTTGTAATAAAATCCGTCGCTCTTGCCATTGCTGTAGTTTTCCTGGCCAAATTTCTCAAAAGGCTGATAATCGCCGGTAAGAAAAGCGTATCCCGGCTTTTCCTTTATTAAATGAATAAGGATAGGCGCAGTAGTTCCATATTCAGGATGTGGCGAGTTGGGATTTTTATTCAGAATGGGAACCTGATCGAGGTGATTTTTCACCATTTCATCGGTAAGTATTGGTCTTTTAAAAAGCCAAAGGGAAAAGAATTCTGGTTCAAGATCGTTCAGATTAATAATATCGGGAAAATTCCTATCAAAAATCAGATGTTTTCGTTGTGGATCATAAAATGTCCGATACCCATCTTCCGCCTTTTGGATATAGGATTCAGAAATATCAAAACCAAGTTCTTTAATGGTGCGCAAAGCAATAGCCAGCATACCCTGGTTAACGCAAAGCCGGTCTGTTTTTGGTTCAAAATCAATAATATCAATCTGGCTCAGCGAGAAATGTGATTTGCAAATGCCATCCCGGTCGGCATCAAATTCGTTCAAAACGTAATCCACGGCTTTCTTAATTTTTTCCTGTGGCAATTCAACCCCGAAACGGCGCTTGTTCAGCATGGCCCATATAAGCCATTCGATGGTGGCCTCATTATCCTTGGCCTCGACCGATCCCATAAAAGGTGTAATTATGGTGCCAATACCGCCTTTCGGCGTTTGCGTTTTGCCCCATTGGTCCCAGATAGAAAGGTTCAGTTCTTTGTTGTAAGTTGATACGGATGCAAAAAACGAATCGCGGTTGTACATGTCGGGTGCGTAATTCATGTTCGGTACGTTGAAAGGTGTAAAATCCTTAGTATCCGTAATCCAGGTAAGCATATTGAAATTAGCATAGAGCATTTTTTCAATCTGAGTTCCTTTGAAGCCTTTTCCTTCAGCCAACCTGGTCTGCGAAGAAATCATAAACTGCTGATGCGATTTCCAGGGTTCCGCAAAGATATAGGTGGTTTTAACAGTTTTTCCGCCCATAGGAAGCAAGTTGTAAGGTTCCTGCTGAGGCTGATGTTTCACAAACTGAAGATCTTTTATCTGAAGCTTGCATTCTTTCCCTGATTGGGTGCCTATAAACATGCTTACGGAATCATTTTCGATATAAGGAACCAAAATGCTACCTTTAAAAAGTGTCCATTCGTTTTCCGTTGCCGGGAAATTATCAATATACTTAACACCATCTTCCAACTCAATGGTTCTTTGCCCATTTTTAATCCTGAAAAGCTTCAATGCCACACCGGTATTACCTTTGCATAAAAACGAAATGGTATAAATTTTCTGATCTTTGAACGGGGCAATCAGGTTGATGCCTGCCCGTCCACCCGGATGTGCGATTATTGTAATAAGACCATCTGAATTCGTTATTTCTGCGTTGCCTTCTTTTTGAAACGTATCGGTAGTTTTTACCAGGGTTTCGGCTCCGGCATCAAGGTTATACATTTCTCCAAAAGTTTGCCTGATGTACTGTATATTTTCTTTTTGTTCCGAATTAGTGGCAACGGTATATAAATTCGGATCGGGCAAACGGCGCATGCCTACAAATCCGCCGCCACGACCACTGAACCGGCGGCGTGTATTGCGCGTATACTGGTTCTTATACCCTGCATCCGTTAAAAACCCAACTACAGTATTTTCCGGAGTAATAAATCCGGCAGAAGGAAACATCTCATGTACAAAGCCCCCGGGGAAATTATCATATTCAAATGTTACATAGCGTTGCGGTTTTTCAGCCGGCCTGGCAGTTTCCTGCAAAATATAATACATGCCCGGCATGGAAGGCTGAAAAAGCTCAACCGTCTTTTTAACAATATTAGCATTTATCACCTGATAAGTTACAGATACAGTTAAATTGGCATCAAATTCGGGAATATAGGAGTCTCTTTTTAAGGTAATGGCGGTTTCGTTGCCTATCCATTCCTTGCCTGTCCATTGCGGCAGATTTGCCACGGTACTCAGATCAAGGTTAGATAAATGCAGGGAAAATTCTTCGATGTTGGTAACGAGCAAAAGTTTTCCATTATAAATATCAACATGATAACCCGTTTTTTCATCGCCTGCAATTTTCAGCGAAAGCTGCTGGCTGAAGGCAGTTGAATAGTTAATCAGTGTAAAAAGTGAAAGAAAAAGTATTGATAAATTGTTTTTTAACAGTAACATATTCTGCATTTTATGTATTTAAACCATTTTATTCCCGTTTACCTGATTACAATTTTCCGGTTCACGATACTTCCATCTTTCAATATGATACGGATTAAATAAAATCCCCTGGCTACTTCTGGAATTTCGATTGCTATCACCGAACCCTGAATATTTTGTTTTAAGTCTTTCGCGTCCCTTCCATCCATTGCGATTAAGGAAATATGGCTGACATTGAAAGACTTTGCTAAACCAACGTAAATCAAATCAGTTGCCGGATTGGGATATATTCCAGTAATCAGGTTGTCCTCTACAATTCCCTGAGAGGTATTCCATTGGTTCTTAAGCATTTCGATCTGCTTAACCGGGATTTCTTTATCCCAGAGCTTTACTTCATCAATGCTTCCAAGAAGTGCATACAGGGTTTCCACATTGTCCATCCTACCTATTGTAATAGGTTTTGTTGAAGGCTGAAGTACTCCGGAAAAAGCTTTAAAACTATCGAGTACTCCATCCACATAAAGCTCCATAGAGTAGCCGGTATAAAGTACGGTAACGTGGTAATATTGATTAAGTGAAATAGGAGCAGAGCCGTCAAGGTCAGCAATACCGGCATCTGTTTTTATGGTCCACCGCAACTTGCCTTCAGGCGTTATGGATAGCTTATACCGTTGCTGGTATGATCCATGCGAAATAATAAATCTTTCGGAGCCCAACTGTTCGCACTTTACCCAGCAGCTCAGGCTGATGGCATTACCAAAGTTCAGGTCAGCATTATTTTCGGTAGAAATAATATTTGACCCGCTGGTAAACCTGTATGCCAGGGAAGCCAGTCCGCGGGAATCTTCTGTTTTTGAAGCACCTGAAAAAGTGGCATGAAAACGGTCGGCTACAGCATTTTTTGTATCCCAGTCGAAAGGATAATAGATTAACGGAGTTTGTATTGCAAGACTTGTGTCTTTTGCCAGTGCATCGGAAGTAAAGGTGGTTGAAAGCATATCCTGATTGGTTACCTTCAGCGTGATAGTGCTGACACCCGGTAATGCCGGAGCCTGCCAGTTAACTGGATTTCCGGTTGCCTGAGTCAAAACACCTGCTGAAGCGATCCAGTCATAGGTAAGAATTTCGCCTGCGGTGGGTGTAACCTGGGCCGTAAAAGTGTTAGTGCCGCTGATTACTGTGTATTTCGAAACAGATTGAATGCCGGCTACTACTGGTGGTGTCAAAATATGTGAAACAACCTGTAGATGAAGCGTATCCTCAGCTGATTTTCCATTCAAACTTATCCTGCATTTAAGCACCGCCTGCGACTGAGTTGCCGGAGCAGTAAGTTGTGCCTGCGACTGGTTCTGACCCACAATCAGCACGTCATTCAAATACCATTCAAACTGCACCTGGTCGCCGGGGTTGGTATTTCCAGGCTCACAATATGCTGTAAAAGCTGAGGAAGTGATTATGGG
>JBBRYZ010000073.1:0-20306 GCA_038237165.1 Bacteroidales bacterium
GATACTGTTCTGCTTATAACGCCGATTGACATCGAAGCTCCCGAAGGACGGCTTATTCTGCCACAGGTACAGGTTATCCGTGATGTGCTTGACCATGATGGTGTTGTTGCAATCTGCAAAGAGCGCGAGGTGGATGCATACTTCAAGCGAATGGAGCCCAAGCCCAAGCTTGTAATTACTGACAGCCAGGTATTCCTGAAAGCGGATGCTTCCATTCCGACTGAAATTCCTTTAACCAGTTTCAGTATTGTACTGGCAAGGCAGAAGGGTGATTTTCAGCAGTATATAAAAGGTACTCCGAAAATTGGTGAACTGAAAGACGGCGACCGCATACTGATCCTTGAATCGTGCAGCCATCATGTATCGTGTGATGATATTGGCCGGGTGAAAATTCCACGCTGGCTTAGCAATTTCACAGGTAAAAAGCTGGAATATGATACCGTTGCCGGTCTTAACCAGGTTGCCCGCGACATTCATGATTATGCTTTAGTGGTTCAGTGCGGAGGTTGCATGATAACTCGCAGGCAATTGGTGAATCGCTTGAAACCAGCTATAGATGCGGGCATTCCGGTTACCAATTATGGCATGGCGATTGCCTATGTTCATGGGATTTATAACCGTGCTATCAAACCATTTATAACTATTGGAGCGGAAAAGGCTGATTATTTGTAAGTGTACTGATTATAGGTTTGCCATTTACTTATAAGGTTCAATACTTCTCAGAAATGCTAACACATAAGTAACTTGTACCTTTTTCAATGGCTTTCCCGTCAAATTCATTTCTGATAAATCAGCAATTGTTCACTCCGCTTAGTCGTTAAAAAGGTTAATTTTGCACAAAGTTTATTTATTAACGATTTCCTATGGCTATTGATTCCATCATTTCGCTCGAAGATGTTTCTGTTTATCAGCGTGATAACCTGATTTTATCGCACGTTTCGCTTAGTATTCATAAAAGCGAGTTCGTTTACCTGGTTGGTAAAACCGGTACAGGCAAAAGCAGCCTTTTGAAAACTTTGTATGCGGATATTCCTTTGCGTGAAGGGAAGGCTGAAGTTGCAGGATTCAATATTTCGGATTTGAAACACAAAGAGATTCCATACCTGAGGCGTAAAATCGGGATTGTTTTCCAGGATTTCCAGTTGCTCAACGACAGGAGTATTAACGATAACCTTATATTTGTGATGAAAGCTACCGGATGGAAAGATCCGGATGCCATGCGCCACCGCATGAACGAAGTTCTTGATAAAGTCGGACTGATCACCAAAGGATTTAAGATGCCGCATCAGATTTCGGGTGGTGAGCAGCAGCGTGTTTCTATTGCAAGAGCCTTGCTGAATGATCCCGAATTGCTTTTAGCCGACGAGCCTACCGGTAACCTCGATCCCGAAACATCGCATGGTATTATGCAATTGCTTTTCGATATCCGTAAAACCGGCAGGGCTGTCTTTATGGCTACCCATAACTATGCCCTGCTGCGCAAATACCCTGCCCGGATTATAAAATGCGAACAGGGTAAGCTTATTGAAGTCGGTGAAGGGCTGATAGGAATAGGGGAGGAGTAAGGATTTTGGATTTCGGAATGTGGATTAGGGTTTCGGGAATAAAAATTTATAGCTTCAAAAAGATTTTATAAGATAGTTTTGCAAATAGCACAACTTTCAGAAATCTGGATTTAGAATTATTCAGCTATAACAATATGGCGTTTTTGAGATAAACTAAGTTTTGATTAATTCAAATGCGCAAATTATCTATTCTCCAAACACTTCGATGATCAGTTTCTCAGCATTTGCTGCATCCGAAAACCGCTTTTGAAGCATTTCAGTTCGCGCAACTAATTGGTTTTGATCAAATTCGATATTAAAGAGAGAATTAATCTTCTTTTTCATTTCAGCGGCATCACCAGCAATTTCACAGAGGCTTTCGAGTCCTGTACCTGCCAGCATTTCCCGGTTAACCAGCATCCATCGGCCATTGTAAAGTGTGTTCAGCAGTTTTAGCTTTAATCCGGTTGCCTGAAACGTTACCAACACATTGATCTGTGCATTACTGATCAACGATTCCATTTCATCCTTTGGCGGATTTGGAATAAGTTGGATATTTTTAAATCCGGCAACCAGTTTTTTAAGTGATTCCGAAGGATTTAAACCAGCTATTTTTAGTGGAATTGGAAGATCGTTAAAGACTTCACTTACCAGGTATTTGGCGGCAAGCGCATTTTCAGCCACCGACAGATTTCCGTGATACAAAACATAATTGCCTTTACCTGGCATGCTTTTTACTTCGCTGTTTCCATGAAAACTCGGGAGGTAAACTACTTTTTTTGCAGGGAATTGCTTCGCGAGGTAATCGCAATCGGTTTGCGATACAACCAGCATTTTGGTCGCGAATTTTAATCGTTTCTGGAAAATACGCAGTTTCATGCTTTCGATTAGAAAAAAAGCTTTCCTGCCTATTTTTTTCTCCGATTTATATAAGTTTAAATAGTAATCATGTTCAATATTGCTTTCGCGATAAATCAGATTCCGGCCCTGCAATGATTTGTGATTGAGGTAATAACAACTGTGCAATCCTTCGAAAAGTATGGGATAATTATCCGATAGCAGGTTTTTTAACAACAACTCAGATTGCCGGCTTTCGACGATGTAAGGCTTAATAGAAAGTTGTGATGCAAAACCCGTTTTTCGCGGATAGTAATTAACTGATTCGCAAAAAACATTCAGTTCCCGAGCTTCTGGTCTGTCGTATTGGAAGCAATGCAAATGAATTTTTATTCCCGCGGTATGTAACGCTTTCAATTTGTGAAAAACATCGATAACGCCGCCATAATTGGCCGGGTAAGGAATGCTGAATGAAACAATAAGCAAATGGCGGTCAGGCATAGGGTATAAATATTTCGATAAGGGTGTTTCTTTCTGTTTCCCAATTCAGTTCGGCAGCAGCTTTTTGAGTATTTTTTCGGTAGAATGCCAGTCGGGATTCATCCTGCAACATGCTTTTAATTTTTGATGCTATATGTTCCGGGTCATGGTTTTCGATGAAATCACCGATTTCGTATTGCTGAATTATCTTTTTCAATTCTACCAGAGGTGTTGCAAGTAAAGGAACTCCTGCATAAATATAATCGAAGAGTTTATTTGGAAGGCTGAACCTGTAATTGATGTTGGTATCTTTATCAATGGTAAGCCCGATATCGGCATTGGCCGTGTATCCGCCAAGATTTGCAGGTGTCTGACGCGAAACAAACTTAACTTTCTTATATAGTGACAGATCATTAACCATCTTTTTAAGTGCCGGAATTACATCGCCGCCACCGATAATAAGAAGTAACACATTGTCGAGATATTGCATGGCTTCCACCGCTTCTTCGGCGCCTCGTTGAACATTGATACCTGAACCCTGCATCAGCACAATGTTTTTATCAGCCGGAAGACCAAGTTCCGCGCGTGCCGGTACCCTGATCCTTTCACTACGTCGTGGAATGTTCCTCACAATCCTGAACGGAACGTTGTATTCCTGTTCAAAAAGGTTGGCAATGCTGGCATTAACGGTGATACAGTTTTTAAGTCTTGGCACAATTTTTTTTTCGATTCCTTTCCATATCCTCTGTACTTTTGGCCTGTTAACCAATTCGGGAGTTTCGGTAAAATACTCGTGGCTATCGTAAACTATAGGGATGCGTTTCAGCTTATGAATCAGGAAATTAGGCAAAAGCGTATCCAGATCATTGCTTACAAGCAAATCAGCGGGCCTCGAAAGCAGCAGAAAAAACAAACGAATATTGTACTCGGCATAAAACAGTGGACCTTTTTCCCAAAGTAGCCTCATCCGAAGGGTTTCGTAGGAGCGTTCAGGCATGTTCGGACTATCGGTTTTACGACGTCCAACCATCAGCACTTCAAAACCCAGATCGGTCAGAACACCTGCGGTTCTGTCAATCCGCCGGTCGGTAACAAGGTCGTTGGTCACTGAAATGATGGCTCTTTTCTTTTTCATCGCTGCTAATTAGGTGCGAATGTAAAGTTTTCGATTGAATTTTTAATAATCATGTGCATTATTGAAAAGGTTAAATTAATTTTACCGAAAATTCGGTGGCCGGTATTTCCCCTCCGGAATAGTTAAGGAAAATTGAGTCGGTGATTCAAAAAGCCTGTTCATTAATTGTATCTCCACGCCTCATGATCCTTTATCCGCATATCAAAGAGAACTTTTCGCTACATCCATTCAATACATTTCATCTTGAGTCTATCGCAAGGTATTTTACAGAGGTTAACAGCATTGACCAATTGGTCGATTTGGTAGCTTCCGGCAAATTGAACCAGAATCCGTTACTATTGCTTGGAGGTGGAAGCAATTTGCTTTTCACTGGTAATTTTAAAGGAATCGCTGTGCATATTATTAACAAGGGTATTGAAGTTATTCATCGTACCGATGAAACCGTTGTGGTGAAAGTTTCGGCCGGTGAAAACTGGCACGATTTTGTAACTTATTGTGTGAATGAGGGCTTTGGCGGAATTGAAAACCTGTCGCTTATTCCCGGAAATGTTGGTAGTTGCCCGATTCAAAATATTGGCGCTTATGGCGTGGAAGTGAAAGATTGTATTCTTTCTGTTGAAACTATTGATCTGAAGACAGGGGGACTTAAAAACTTCAGTCGTGAAGATTGTCATTTTGGGTACCGCGACAGTATTTTTAAACGTGAACTGAAAGGTAAAGTTGCCATTTGGTCTGTGACTTTTGAGCTGAAACTCAACCCCGTTGTTCATCTCGAATATGGCGCAATAAAACAAGAGTTAGCAGCCATGCAGATCGAAAATCCAGGCATTGCTAATGTGAGTAACGCCGTTTGTAACATACGAAGAAGCAAATTGCCAGATCCGGATCTACTTGGCAATTCCGGAAGTTTCTTCAAAAATCCTACAGTTGATCAGGAAAGTGCCGAAAAACTCCTTGAGGCGTTTCCTAAAATGGTTTCATATCCGTTTGAAGGTGGTTTGGTGAAAATTGCAGCCGGATGGATGATTGAGCAATGTGGCTGGAAAGGCTTCCGCGAAGGCGATGCCGGCGTTCATCAAAGTCAGGCACTTGTGCTAGTAAATTATGGAAATGCTACCGGCCGGAATATTTTAACTCTTGCTCACAGGATTCAGAATTCAGTGTATGAACGTTTTGGAGTAAAACTGGAGATGGAAGTAAATGTGATTTAGGAGAATTATTTATGATTTACGAATTACGAATTACGATTGAATGACCATTGTCTGACCATTGAATGACCATTGTATCTCTACTGAATTTCCATCGCCTTCTCAACACACTCCCATAACCTTCCTGCTGTTTGTTCCCACGAAAATTTATTGCGCTGTTCAATTCCTGCAACGATTAGTTTTTTTCTGAAAACTGCATCCGAAGCGATTTTCTGCATGGCATCTGCAATGGAATTTATCGAAAACGGATCAATTAAAATGGCTGCATTCCCTGCCACCTCAGGCATAGACGTAATATTGGAAGTTATTACCGGAGTATCACATTGAAAAGCCTCCAGGATCGGAATACCGAATCCTTCGAAATACGAAACATACGTCAGTGCCAGGGCCGAAGCCATTAACACTGCCAGTTCCTGATCCAAAACCCGGCCGGTAAATATCACATCTTCGCGGTACTCCATTCCTTCGTACGCCAGGCGGATTTCGCTGGTCCACCACATGCGTGCGCCGGCTATCAATAATTTTATGCCTTGCGCATCGCTCTTTTTAAACAGATCAAAAGCGTTGAAAAGGTTAACCAGATTTTTACGCGGATGCAGAGTACCTACGAAAAAGAAATATGGATTGCCCATCGAAAATTTCTCCCTGGTTTGCTGCTGTTCCAATACAGACAAGGGCTTAAATCCATCACCGGCTCCATTGTATACCACATCAATTTTTGAATCTTCGATATGATATAAATTAATAATATCCGATTTTGAGTATTGGGAAACGGTGGCAATACGGGAAGCTTTCCGGGCAAATCGAGGAAACATTTTCATATAATATTTCCTCATAAAAAAAGGAATATCTTCCGGATAATGCTCAAAATTTAAATCGTGAATTACACTTACTGACTTAACTTTCGAACTCAGCGAGAGAAAGCCATCAGGAGAAAGGAAAATATCAGGCTTTGAATGTGCAAAATGAATTGGCAAAGAAGCCTCGAACCACATCAGAAATAAAAATGGATGTCGCGCCTGAGGATAAACAACTATCGGATTTACATTTGAATTGTAGATAAATCTTTCGCTGTACTTTCTGTCAAAATAAAAAAAGAACTGATGTTCAGGGTGTTGCGTACTAATTATACGCAGGGTTTCATCGGCAAACCTGCCAATGCCATCCATCCGTCCTTCAATTAAAAGTCTTGTATTTACCGCAATTTTCAAGCTTCTTTGATTTTGGTAAAAGTTATATTTTAGTTACGCAAACTGTTGTAAATAATTGTACAGGCACCTGAATTTAATCTTATTTTTCGTTTGATAAAACAGAGAGACCCAATTTTCGTGATGTTTTAAATAATCGTACTTTTGGCAACAATTGCTTCTTCATTATGAAAGAGACAATTTGAATCCGGATAAAATCTGAACAGCTTCGATATTTTTGACCTGGATACCAGTTAATACTAAATTTTATTTTAAAACTATTGCCGCTTTTGCAAGCCTAATTTATGAAGCGTAAATTTATAACTAATCTCGGTTTCCTCCTTTTTCTTAATCTCCTGGTTAAGCCATTCTGGATTTTTGGCATCGACCGCACCATCCAGAATATAGCTGCGCCGGGTGAATATGGCTTTTATTTTACGGTACTAAATTTTACTTTTCTTTTTAATATTCTGCTCGATTTTGGAATTACAAATTTCAATAACAGGAATATAGCTCAGAATAATCACCTGCTGAACAAACACTTTTCGAGTATTGCCGTACTCAGGCTGGTGCTGGCTGCGGTTTATTTTGTCGTGATTTTTAGTGTTGGCGCCATCATTGGCTATGATGAAAGGCATTTCTATTTTCTTTTGTTTCTTGGTATTAACCAATTCCTGGTTTCCTTCATACTCTACCTTCGGTCGAATATTTCCGCATTGTTATTTTTTAAGATCGACAGCGCCATGTCGGTTCTCGACCGGATGTTAATGATTCTCTTTTGCAGTATTCTGCTTTGGGGAAATTTTACCACTGAGCCTTTCCGGATAATCTGGTTTGTTTATGCACAAACACTTGCATACCTCATCACTGCATTCGTAGCACTGATGATTGTTATGAATAAAGCAGCCTTTATTCGTTGGGAATGGGATGCTGCTTTCTTCCTTACAATTCTTAAGCAAAGCTTTCCGTTCGCACTGCTGGTATTGCTCATGTCGTTTTATAACCGTATTGATTCGGTAATGCTCGAACGATTGCTCCCAAAAGGAATCGGAACCAGACAGGTTGACATTTATGCCAAAGCTTTCAGGCTTCTGGATGCTGTGAATATGATCGCTTACCTTTTCTCGGTTATCCTTGTTCCAATTTTCGCAAAACTCATTAAGGATAAATCGCCTGTGGAAGGAATGGTCAAATTATCATTTACCATCATTTTTACCATGTCGGTAATTATTGCAACCTGTTCTTCTTTCTTTAGTAACCAGATTATGAGTTTGCTATACGTAGGTCAGATTCAGGAAGCTCAGAAAGTATTCGTTTATCTGATCATCGGTTTTATACCAATTTCGGTAACTTATATTTTTGGTACCCTGCTTACCGCCAACGGCAGTTTGAAAGCGCTGAACTTAATGGCATTAACAGGCATGATTTTAAATATTGGCCTTAATCTGATCTTTATTCCCCGGTTTATGGCTATAGGGTCTGCTTATGCGAGTGTTGCAACTCAATTTGTTACGGCAATTATACAAGTGGCTATTGCGCAGCGAATTTTCAGGTTTACAATTAACTGGCGGTATATTTTTCTTCTGATATTTTTTGTTGTTGGAGTTGTTGTGATAAATATTATTGCGGGTTATCTGGTTTGGGATTGGCGTACTATTTTTATAACAGTTGTATTTGCATCAGTGGTTTGGGCTTTTATCCTAAAATTGCTCAGCATTGGAGGATTTATGCGATTATTAAAAAATAATTAGCAGCCTTCATTATTTTGGCTTATTGAAATGATCATTTTAACTTTTATCCTGAAAAATAACTTTGGTATCTGAATCATCTTAGCATATGGAAGGCCAGGATTAATCAATCTGTAGCCAGATCTGAATTCATCAAGTGACCGTTTCGAAAACTAATTCAACCTAATCCCTTAATTGCATTTTAAGCAGATTTCTCTATCTTTGCATGCAACAATCCCCAGGTTTGCCCAATGCTGAATAATTCCCCAAACAATTATACTGATTCATTTAAAGTAGCTATATTTTTATATAAGTGGCGCAAAACGCTGCTTATTCTTGGATTATCGGCTGCCCTGCTTGCAGCAACATTCTCTTCGCCCTTATTTATATCTCCATTGTACAAGTCCACGGTTATCATGTACCCGGCTTCCAGTAACTCCATTTCAAAATCATTACTTTCGGAGAATACCAGTACTGCTCAGGATATACTTGAGTATGGCGAAGAACAACAAACTGAGCAGCTGCTGCAAATATTAAATTCGAACAGGATAAAGGAAAAAATAATAAGCAGATTTAAATTAGCCGAACATTACGGGATTGCACCCGGAGGAAAATTTTCTCAAACGCGTCTTTATGACCGGTACAATTCCAATATTACTTTCATGCGCACCGAATACATGGCTGTTAAAATATCAGTGTTGGATAAAGACCCTCAAATGGCGGCTAATATTGCTGACGAAATAGCCGCTTTGCTTGATACTGTAAAAAATGACATGCAAAAAGAGCGGGCAATGAAGGGATTTAAAATTGTTGAAGCTCAATACCTTTCACGTCAAAAGGAAATTGCCCGGATGGAGGATTCTTTAACACAGATCAGGAAACTTGGAGTACAGGATTACGAAACACAGGCCGAAATGCTGAATCGTCAGCTGGCTAAGGAAATAGCAAAGGGGAATACAAGAGGTATAAATGCTCTGGATGAAAAACTGAAAGTGTTGGCAACCTATGGTGGCTCATATGTTTCATTACGCGAAGCCCTGGTAAATGAAAAAAAGCTAATGAGTAGTATCAAAGCAAGATACGAAGAAGCTAAAATTGATGCCTTCGAGACCTTGCCACAAAAGTTTATTGTCGAAAACGCGTATAAAGCCGAAAGTAAATCATACCCGATCATCTGGATCGTTGTACTGTTTTCAACATTGGGCACTCTGCTTTTTGGAATGCTGGTAATATTTATGGTTGAGCGTAGCCCCGCATTTCTGAACAACCTGAAACAAACATAAAACTGAACGAATTCCCTGCATTACAGGTGAAGGATAAGGTTGCCTGTTGCCACAAAAAAATAATAAGGAATAGAAATAACAATATAAATCATATTAATAAAATGGATAAATTCTTCTCAAACATCAACTTGTTGCAAATTGTCCTGAAATGGAAATGGCATTTGGTCATTCTGGTTATAGGTGCGGCACTCGTTTCACTTGTGGTTTCGAGCCCATTGTTCATGAAGCCCCAGTTTAAATCAGTCGCAGTTATTTATCCATCGAATATAACCCCTTATTCGGAGGAAAGTCAAACCGAGCAAATGCTTCAATGGCTGAATTCAAGCGATGTTCGTTTTGCTGTCATGAAAAAATTTGACTTGCCCAAACATTATGAGGTTGCGCCTGATGCTAAATATTATGCTTCCATCCTGGAAGGAATTTATGATAAAAATGTAAAAATATCAAAAACCCAATTCGAGAGTATTGAAGTTAGTGTGACCGATATTGATCCTGTAATGGCAAGGGACATAGTAAATGCAATATTATTTTATACTGATCAAAAAATCGGAGATGTTCACAATTCTAAATTCAAGGAAGTAATTGAAGCGCTCGAAACAACATTGAAAATCAAAAAGACGGAAATTGACTCAGTGAAGAATCTTTACCGCGACATTGCAATGAAATATGGCGTTTACGATATCGGAGGCCAGAGCCAGGAGATTACCCGCGGTGAGCTGCGTACCGTGGCCGGGGGTGGTGGCAATATCAATGCAAAGGATGTAGCCCGGCTAAAGGATGGTATGATGGATAAAAGTGCAGACCTTATATTCCTTAATAACCGCATATGGAACCTAGGTAACGAATATGGCGAATTAATGCGCAGATACGATATAGCCCGGCTTGATATCACCAAAAAAACCACGTTTATTAATTCTGTTACTCCGCCCTTGGTGGCCGATAAGAAATCTTTCCCGAAAAGGTTGTTTGTCATGTTTTATTTTGTTGCCGGTACTTTACTTTTCAGCCTGGTAGCTATAGTTTTTTTAGAACAAAGCAAAATTCTTTCATCAGAAATTAACAACTGACAACAGCGACTCCTATTTTGACTGAAAGACTTAAAATACAAATAGTATACCTTTTAACAGCAATCTTTGTATTGTTCAATACCTATTTGGTGTACAAGGAAATCTACTTTGGAATACTCCTTCCTGTAATATTTGTATTGATGCTTTTGTATATTTTCAGCCTCGAGAAAATACTTTTATTTGCAGTTTTTGTAACTCCGTTGGCCATTGATATCGGGGATTACGACCTGGGAGTAAGCATTTCGGTTCCGAGTGAGCCACTGCTTATTGGCATTATGTTTTTTATTCTGTTAAAAATCCTGCTCGAAGGGGGTGTCGAACGTAAGATCATCAGGCACCCGATAACACTCGCCATTTTATTCAATCTCGCCTGGATGCTGATCACAGCAATCACCTCTGATATTCCTTTGGTATCCTTCAAATATCTTTTATCCCATTTGTGGTTTATTATCCCGGTTTATTTTGGAGGATTAATGCTGTTCCGAAACAAAGCCAATATCAGAGCTTTTATATGGGCTTATGTTGCGGCATTGATTATTGTGATCTTTTACACCACCTGGGTGCATATGGGATATAATTTCAGCGAACCGGCAGGCCATTGGGTGATGAAGCCTTTTTATAACGATCATACTGCATACGGAGTGATATTAGCTTTATTTGTGCCAATCATGCTCGGATTAAGCCTCGATAAATCTGTTTCGGGCAAGCAACGGATTCTGGCTGCAACAGCTGAAGCTATACTCCTCGTCGCTCTTTATCTTTCCTATAGCCGGGCTGCCTGGGTTGGTATTGGATTTGCCGTTATAGTGCTGATAATTGTTAAGTTGCATATCCGGTTTAAATGGATTGCACTTACTACTGCTTTTTTATTGATATTCTTTTTTACATTCCAGTTTGAGATACTGGCTAGGCTTGAAAAAAATAAACAGGATGCTTCCGCGAATTTTATCGAGCACGTTCAATCTATCTTTAATATTTCTTCCGATGCATCAAACCTCGAACGCATCAATCGTTGGCAGTCAGCTTTACGGATGTTTTCCGAAAGGCCATTCCTGGGATGGGGGCCAGGCACTTATCAATTTGAATATTCACCCTTCCAAAGGGCAAGTGAGAAAACAATAATCAGTACCGATCTGGGTGATATGGGCAATGCGCACAGCGAATATATAGGTCCTCTTGCTGAATCCGGAATATTGGGACTGCTAAGTGTTTTAATTATCATGGTCACTGTTATTTATACAGGTCTCAATGTGTACAGAAAAGCGGCGAGTAGCCAGACACGGATACTGGCATTATCAGCAACTCTTGCTTTGATTACGTATTATGTACACGGGACAATGAATAATTTTCTGAATACTGATAAGGCAAGTGTTCCTTTCTGGGGTATGGTTGCTATAATAACAGCACTTGATTTATATTATCTTAAGGAAGAAAAAGATGTTAGATCATAGATTATTCCAAAAAGAATTTTCCTCCATTATGGATAATTAGAATCGGGTTCCGAATTTCCTTCCATCCGAAAAATAAAAAATGCCCCCTGTTTGTCAGAAGGCATTTTGTTTTATACAATGTATTTTGATTTTATTTAAGCTTGCTATACAACTCCGGCAATTTGCGCAGCATGGCCAGTTCTTTCCACCTGGTTCGTGCTTCTACAGCTGGAATTCCGAAATAAGTTCCGCCAGCGGGCAATGATTTGTCAACCGCCGATGTGGCAAGTACTACGGCGCCCTTGCCAATTACCAGATCCTTATTGATGGCAACTTTTGCCCAGATCAGAACATCATCTTCTATAACGGTTACACCGGCGATGGCGGTATGAGCTCCGATAAGGCAGTTTGCGCCTATTTTTGTGTCATGGCCTACCTGCACATGGTTATCGAATTTGGTTCCCTTACCCACAAAGGTATCGCCTGATACGCCCCTGTCGATAGTGCAAAGCGCACCAATCTCGACATTATCACTAATTACAACATTACCACATGATTCAAATTTGCGGTATCCCTCTGGTTTGCGCTGAAAATAATAAGCATCAGCGCCCAGTACGCTGTTGGCATGAATTACTACATTATCACCAATGATTGTGTGATCATATATGCTGACATTGGAATGAATAATGCAGTTCTTACCTATTTTCGCGTTATTGCCTACAAAAGCACCTGGTTGAATTACTGTGCCTTCACCAATTATAGCCGTTTCACTAATGGCTGCAGTTGATGCGATAAATGGCCTGTACCTGCGTACGAGCGAAACGTATGCGGCAAAAGGATCGTCGTGAAAAAGAAGCGCTTTGCCTTCGGGGCATTCGACCTGTTGGTTAATTATAATGGTGCTGGCATTGGATGTTAACGCTTTGGTATAGTATTTCGGGTGATCAACAAAGGTTAGATCTCCCGGTGAAACCATATGTATTTCGTTGATTCCTGTAACCGGAAACGAGGCATCGCCTGCAAAGGTTGCGCCGATGAAGTCTGCTACTTCCCGCAGTGTTAATGGTGAAGTGAATTTCATAATCTTGGCTGTATTTTATTTTTATGCAAAAATGTGTTTGCTTTTACAGCCTTATTTAACTCTTTCGAAATAAGTACCGGTGCGCGTGTCGATACGTATCTTAGTACCTTCGTCAATAAACAAAGGAACCTGAACGATAGCCCCTGTTTCGAGGGTGGCTTTTTTCAATGTATTCGAAGCTGTATCTCCGCGGAAACCTGGTTCGGTATAAGTAACTTCCAGTTCAACAAAAGCAGGCAGTTCACAGGTTAGAGGTGTCTCAGTATCGGCATGTACCATAATTTCAACGCCCTGGCCTTCTTTCATAAACTGGTAATTTTCAACCATTTCTTCCTCAATGGAAATCTGGTCGAAAGTTTCAGTATTCATGAAATTATAACCGTTTTCGTCCTTGTACAGAAACTGGTAGGCGCGACGTTCAACGCGTGCAATATCAATAGGAGCGCCGGCAGTAAATGTATTTGGAATAACCTTTCCGGTTTTAAGATTTTTGAGTTTCGTACGGACAAAAGCAGGACCTTTTCCTGGTTTAACATGCTGAAACTCTACAATTTTATAGAGATCGTTGTTGAATTCGATGCAAAGTCCATTGCGGAATTCAGAAGTTGTTGCCATAATCTGGTATTAGATGTAATTGATTTTGTGTTAAAACGGCTGCAAAAGTACGCTTTTTCCTGATAATCCAATACTTAAGTTTGGAGCTTATTTGATAATATCTGCAATGGGAATTTGAAACCGTGGAATACTTTAGATATGAAATTTATTACGTAAGGTTACGAATAGAAAAAAAGTGAAAGAATGTAGGTAGGATGGTAAAATGGAATAGGGATACAGGGGAATTGCCAAATGTGAAATATCGTTATTTGCTTGATGGAGACGAGAGGCATCGCGTCTCCACAACGGATATCCTGATTCATTGCAACATTGCAACATTGCAACTCTGCAACTTTGAAACTCTTCAAACATTTCAAACATTTCAAACTGTAACTCTGAAACTAATACCTATTTCCCCGTTCTTTTATAATCATCAATCACAATCGATTGTGTACAAAAGTCATGTT
Source organism: Bacteroidales bacterium (assembly GCA_038237165.1). Lineage (GTDB taxonomy): Bacteria > Bacteroidota > Bacteroidia > Bacteroidales > UBA4417 > UBA4417. Next base: position 14,041 of record JBBRYZ010000073.1, read on the forward strand.
CTTCACTTTGGGAATTGGAACAAACAATCATGATACGGTCTTTGTGGTTTTCAGCAACCAGATTGCGGTACCATTCAATGGCTTTGCGGTCGAGGTTGGCAGCAGGCTCATCGAGTAACACAACTTCCGATTCGGTGAGTAAGGCAATTGCCAGCCTGACTCGTTGTTTCATTCCGGATGAGAAATATTTAATAGGTTTGTTGCGGTTTCGCATCAGTCCGGTTGCTTCCATCACGGCGTTTACATCCATACCATTTCTGAATTTACGGAAATGGCTGTGAAAAGTGAGCATTTCCTCCAGCGTAAATTCTTCGATAAGTTCGAGATACGGACCGCTGAAAGTTACATGCCTGAAAAAATCGTCAACAGGCATTTCCTGATTGTTATGGGTGTATTTTATTGTACCTCCCGAAGGATGAAGATGGCCTGAAATAATCTGAAGTAGTGTTGATTTTCCTGAGCCATTGGAGCCAAGAATTGCATAAGCGTTGCCTTTCTCAAATTCGAAATCCACATCCCGGAAAATCCATTCGTAGTTAAACTTTCTGCTTATTTTACTCAGCGTGATATGCATGGATTTTTCAGATCTGGAATTTAGGTTTTTTGCTTTACTAATAATTGGGTAACATATTTGTTTTCAGATGTATGAAACTGGGCAACGAAATGATATGCGCCAACTACTTACGATATTTAAACTACACGAAAATCCACTTTAGTAATTCTCTTTCAGTGTAAGCTGTCCGAATTGTCTTTATTCTCTCGATTTTGAATAACCTTTCATGATACCCCGGGTGGAACGGCTAATAAACGAAAGAATTTCGTCGCGCTCAACCGTAGGATGCATGGTAGTTTCAACAATTTCGACGGCACGGCTTACATTGTATCCGCTTAGAAAGATAATACGGTAAATATCCTGGATTTCGTTGATTTTTTCATTCGAAAACCCTCTGCGGCGCATACCAACGGAATTGATTCCTACATACGAAACCGGCTCGCGGGCAGCCTTGGTGAAAGGCGGTACATCCTTACGCACCAGCGATCCACCCGAAATCATAGTGTGCTGCCCAATTGAAACAAATTGGTGAACAGCGGTAAGCCCGCCAATAATAGCGTAATCATCTACCGTGATATGACCTGCTAGTGTAGCGGCATTGGCAAGGATACAGTTATTACCAACAATGCAGTCGTGGGCAATGTGCGCATACGCCATGATGAGGCAATTATTTCCTATTACCGTTTCCATCATTGCCTTGGTGCCGCGGTTAACAGTTACAAATTCTCTAATGGTTGTATTATCGCCAATTTTTACTATTGATTCTTCGCCTGCATATTTCAGATCCTGAGGTATTGCTGAAATAACGGCGCCAGGGAATATGCGGCAGTTTCTGCCGATGCGCGCGCCTTCCATAATAGTTACATTGGAACCTATCCAGGTACCTTCACCGATTTCAACATTTTTTTCGATGTTTACAAATGGCTCAATTACCACATTTTTGGCAACATTTGCCTGTGGATGTACATATGCTAAGGGTTGGTTCATGGTTGTAAAAGATTCAGTGTTACAGAGTTTAAAAGTTACAGGTCACTGAGCGAAGTTGAAGTGCAGTGTTATGGGCTGCTGAGCAATCCCGAAAGCTATCGGGACAAAGCGCATGATTTCAAAGTTCCGGGTACTGAGACATGGCATTATGCTCCTTGCACTCTTACACCTTTTTTACTATCTGTGCCATCAATTCAGCTTCGGTAACAATTTTATCACCCACCCAGGCTGTTCCCCGCATGTGGCATATGCCTCTGCGTACGGGTGAAATCATTTCGAGTACAAATACCAGCGTATCACCCGGAACAACTTTCTGCCTGAATTTAACGGCTTCCATTTTCAGGAAATACGTTACATAGTTCTCAGGATCAGGCAGTGAATGCAGAACAAATATTCCCCCGGTCTGAGCCATTGCTTCAACCTGTAGAACTCCCGGCATAACAGGTTCATTCGGGAAGTGACCTACAAAAAACGCTTCGTTCATTGTTACGTTTTTCACGCCTATAACCTGTTTGTCATTAATTTCCATGATTTTATCAACCAGGAGAAAAGGAGGGCGGTGTGGCAATATTTTTTTAATGTCATTGATATCGTAAACCGGCTTTTTGTTCAGGTCAATTTTGGGACCTTTCGGAGCATTTTTTATATGTTCACGTATCAGTTTTGCAAAATTGGTATTCACCAGGTGACCCGGACGCGTAGCAATAACGTGTCCTTTAAGCGGCATCCCAACCAAAGCGAGATCCCCTATTACATCAAGCAGTTTATGCCTTGCCGGTTCGTTGTGGAAACGAAGCTCAAGATTATTTAAAATGCCTTCTTTAAGTACCGTAATTTTAGGCTTGTTAAAATGCTTGGCCAGGCTGTCGAGTTCGGCTTCACTGAGTAGGCGCTCAACAAAAACGATGGCATTGCTTACATCACCGCCTTTGATTAAGTTGTTGTTGATAAGGAATTCAAGGTCGTGCAGAAATACAAACGTGCGGCAATCGGCAATTTCTTTTCTGAAATCTTCGATATCGGCAATGGAAGCATACTGGGTGCCAAGGATTCGGGTTTCAAAATCGATCATTACCGATAGCCTGAAATTGTCGTCGGGAACAAGAACCATTTCGCTCTTCCGAGTAGCATCGGTAAGCGTAAGTGTATTCCTGAATTCGAAATATTCGCGGACAGCGTCCAGTTCAATGATTCCTGCCGCATCAAGAGCAGCTACAAAAAAGCGCGCACTACCATCCATGATAGGCATTTCCTCATTGTCAACTTCTATAAGTATATTGTCTATTCCCAGGCCTGCAACCGAAGCAAGGACATGTTCGATTGTGACAAGTCTCACTCCTTCGTATGCGATGGTTGTGCCACGCGATGTGTCAACAACATAATCGGCTATTGCATTAATTACAGGTTTCGCCTCCAGATCGACACGGCAAAATTTTATCCCATGATCAGCCGGAGCTGGTTTAAAAGTTAAAGTAACCTGTTTTCCTGTATGTAATCCGGCGCCTTGTATGGTAACAGGCTCTTTTATGGTGCGTTGTTTATCGAACATGTTTTTGAAATAGTAAACGTGTAATATTTAGCTGTTTTCTTCGTCTGCGACTTTTTCAGCCTGTAATTGTTTAATTGTTTTTTCCAAATCTCCGATCCGGTAATATAATTTGTCGAGGTTATTGAATATGGCAATAATCCTGCGGAACCTGCTGATATCAATGGCAGGCGCTCCCAGAAGCACGCTTCCTGGTTTGGTAACACTGCCCCCTAAGCCTGCCTGTGCCCCGATTTTTACGTCGTCGGCAATTACCAGGTGACCAGCAAATCCAACTTGTCCTCCTACCATCATATTTTTACCAAGCTTGGTAGATCCGGCAATACCTGTTTGTGCGGCAATTACTGTATTCTCTCCGATTTCAACATTGTGTCCAACCTGTATAAGGTTGTCGAGTTTAACGCCACGGCGTATGATAGTTGAACCAAGCGTAGCGCGGTCAATAGTAGTGTTTGCACCTATTTCTACATTATCCTCAATCACTACATTCCCGATCTGGGCAACTTTTTTATAGTTATTGTCGCTCTGCGGTGCAAAGCCAAATCCATCGGCGCCAATTACCGAACCCCCGTGAATGGTGCATTCGTTCCCAATAGTGCAGTCGTAATAGATAATAACACCGGGATAGAGTGTAGTTCCGGAACCTATTTTAACATTTTCACCTAAATAACTTTGCGGGAATATTTTTACATCATCACCAACAACTACATTGTCACTTATAACCACAAAATCGCCGATATAGGCATTGCTACCGATTTTGGCCGATTTTGAAATTGAGGATAAAGATGAGATACCGGTTTTGCCTTTCCGCATCTTGTCGTAAATTTCGAGCAGGTTGGCAAAAGCAGTATAGGGATCGTTAACACGGATTAGTGTGCACGATAGTTGCTGTTCAGGTTCGAAGTCGCTCTGAACCAGAACTATGGATGATTTGGTAGTGTAAATGAAAGGATAATATTTGGGATTGGCCAGAAAACTTAATGCCTCAGGTTCGCCATCTTCGATCCTTGCTAACCGGTTCACTTTTTCGTCCGGGTTTCCGTCAATTTTGCCACCTACAAGGTCGGCGATGTCTTTAGCAGTAAATTCCATCAGGATCAATTAAGTTAATTTCCAGTTGGTTTAAAAAGTTTGCAAATATAGATATTATTATTAACATGAACTTCACCTGTTTATAACATCTATTTAACATGTGTTGCTATTGGTCGGCCCATTTAGGAAAGTAAGTGAAAAACTTTGAAACAGTTTTATTATAAATAGCAATATTAAGCTGTTCCGATAATCCCGAAATATCCCAGCGCTCGCCTTTTTTATCAACGATAGTTATGCGGTCGTTGTTAGGATCGTATGCGCTGTTCGAAATTTCTCCCTGTCCGGTAAAATAGCTGTAATCGTTACCGCTCAATTTTAGTTTTTGCGTAATCCTGTCTCTAATGCCTTTTATTTTTTCATCCGCGAAGGGAACCGTAGTAATAACTGCTCTGAAAAGCTTACGGTTTAGCAGGGAATTGCATAATGAACTCAGGATAGGATCGCTGTGCGAGGCCCATTTTTTAATCGCACTGTGGATATCATAATCATCGAGAGCCGCAAATTTCGAAAGCATATCCGGAGAAGCTAAAAACTGTTCTTTCCCGATTTCCTGCTTAAGGAAAAATTTCAACGCCGCTGAAGATGGCAAAGCTACTTCACCCTTTGCCAGGGTCCTGGCCCGGTTCAGAATGCTGATCAGCATATATTCCACCGCAAGTACTGTTTTGTGATAATAAACCTGCCAGTACATAAGCCTGCGCGCGACAATAAATTTCTCAATGGAATAAATGCCTTTCAACTCTACGGCAAGCTCATCATCATCCACTGTCAGCATTTTCAGGATACGATCAGTACTGATAACGCCTTCGCTTACACCAGTGTAAAAGCTATCACGCATCAGGTAATCAAGCCTGTCAACATCGAGCTGGCCCGAAACCAGTTGGTGAAGAAACTTCCGTGGATATGTATTTTCAAAAATTGCAATGGCTGTTTCAAGTTTGTTGTCAAATTCCTTGTTCAGGTTTTTAAGAAACATAAGGGTGATTTCCTCGTGCGAAATTCCCTGAACGAATTGATGTTCGAGCGCATGCGAAAAAGGCCCGTGACCTATGTCGTGCAATAAAATAGCCAGCGTTGCACCCTGTGCTTCTTGCAACGAAATGTCAAATCCCTTCGAACGCAAGGTTTCGATAGCCAGCCCCATCAGATGCATTGCACCGAGGGCATGATGGAAACGTGTATGCAGTGCTCCCGGATACACCATCGAAGCAAGTCCTAATTGTTCAATCCTTCGCAACCTCTGAAAATAAGGATGCTCAATCACATCAAAAACCAGCTTGTCTGCAATGGTTATAAAACCATAAAGCGGATCATTTATTATTTTTCGTTTGAAGGAGGCAGGATCTGACACAATTTTATGTTAAATTTGTATAAAAGTGGCGTTAATTAAGCGTTTGACACAATAAAACAGACAAAAACAGCATTACTAAGTCAGAATCAGAATGCAGCTCAGAATCTGCCACCCGGCATCTGACTGCATGAACTGCAAAGATAACAAATGCCTTTACTGATTGTTATACAATTCATTGATAATTAAATAAAAATGGAAAACGGAGTAATATTGTGGGCCGACGATGAAATTGATCTTTTGAAACCTCATATCATGTTTCTGAAGGACAAAGGGTACGATGTGCTGACTACCAATAACGGTGACGAAGCAATTGATGTACTGAAGGCCAAAACTGTGGATATCGTTTTCCTCGACGAGAATATGCCTGGATTGTCGGGTATAGAAACACTGTCGATTATTAAAGCCAGCTACCCTAACTTGCCTGTGGTTATGATCACGAAAAGTGAAGAGGAGCATATTATGGAGGATGCCATTGGAGCAAGCATTTCCGATTACCTGATTAAACCGGTTAACCCTAAGCAGATATTACTGAGCGTTAAGAAAAACCTCGATAACAAACGGCTGGTGAGCGAAAAAACCACTCATGCTTACCAGATGCAGTTTCGTAACATTGGTATGGAAATCAGCAACCGGCTTGATTTTAACGAATGGGTTGAAATATATAAAAAACTTGTTTACTGGGAACTCGAACTCGAAAAAGCACAGGATCAAAGCATTGTTGATATTATGCGTTCGCA
>JBBRYZ010000074.1:0-20256 GCA_038237165.1 Bacteroidales bacterium
CAAAAATTTGAACTAACCTATTTTCGCTATCGCATCAATAAATGCTTCAACTGAAGCGGTAACAATATCGGTATTAGCAGAGAAACCATAGTATAGGTTTCCTTTGTTTTCCAGTTGAACATGTACCTTTCCTATATCATCCGAACCACGCGTTATAGCCTGAATAAGAAACTCTTCGAGTGTAACTGTCTTGCGAAGGATTTGTTTTACCGCGTTAAATGCTGCATCTACAGGCCCGTTTCCGTCGGCTGTAGCTGTAAATTCTTCACCATCAAGCTTTATGGTAACAGTAGCTACAGGGTGAGTGGATGAGCCGCAGATAACCTGCAGGTGTTTCAACTGAATGCGCCTGTCGTTTTCCGACTGCTCAACTCCAACCAACACGAAAAGATCCTCATCCTTAATCTCCTTTTTGCGGTCAGCCAGTTCGATAAACCTATCATAAACTTCGTTCAGGCCTTCAACTGTTAAAGTGAAACCAAGTACTTCCAGCCTGTGTTTCAATGCTGCACGACCCGAGCGGGCAGTTAAAACAATGCTCGATTCGCGGATACCCACATCCACCGGGTCGATGATTTCGTAATTTTCACGATTTTTCAATACTCCGTCCTGGTGAATTCCTGATGAATGAGCAAATGCATTTCTGCCTACAATGGCTTTATTTGGCTGAACCGGCATCCGCATAAGCGTTGAAACCATGCGGCTGGTTTCGTAGATAAGCTGAGAATTTACACCGGTGATCAGCTCCAGTTTTGGTCGGGTTTTAAGCGTCATTACCACTTCTTCAAGCGAAGTATTTCCGGCGCGCTCACCAATGCCGTTTATGGTGACTTCCACTTGTCGGGCGCCGTTCAGGATTCCCGAAATGGAGTTAGCCGTAGCCATACCCAAGTCATTATGACAATGGGTTGACAGTACTGCCCTTTCCACATTTTTCACATGATCGACCAGGTATTTTATCTTTTCGCCGTACTCATGCGGAAGGCAATAGCCTGTAGTATCGGGAATATTCACTACGGTTGCCCCGGCAGCGATAACGGCTTCTACCACACGGGCCAGGTATTCGTTTTCGGTACGTCCGGCATCTTCGCAGTAAAACTCAACATCATCCACGAAATTACGGGCATATTTAACAGCAGCAATTGCCCGCTCAATAATTTCCTCCTGGTTTGATTTGAGCTTATGTGTGATATGATAAAACGAAGTGCCAATTCCGGTATGAATCCTTTTACGGCGCGCATATTTAAGCGCTTCGGCAGCCACTTCAATATCTTTTTCTATGGCACGGGTAAGGGCGCAGATTATCGGCTCGTGTACCGCTTTTGAGATCTCAACCACCGATTTAAAATCCACCGGGCTCGATATAGGAAAACCCGCCTCTATGATATCAACACCTAATGCTTCCAACTGTTTCGCCACTTCAATTTTCTCAAGTGTATTCAACTGGCAACCGGGAACCTGTTCGCCATCGCGCAGGGTTGTATCAAAAACATAAATCTTTTCACTCATATAGTTTGGTTTTAAAGAAAAGCATCCACAAAGGATAACCCTATATTTTTATGCACAGACGCGATTAATCGCGTCTGTACCTTGTTTAATTATTTTCAGGACGTAATTTTCGTACCGCAGCTCCTGCCACCCACATTTCGGAATCGCGGAGTTCCTTGAGTTCCACTTCAAGTTTTTCGCGGTAATCGGGTTTGCTGTTGGAGTCGATCGAAAGCTGTGCTTCGTTGCCACTTGCTACTTCTTTATATAATTCTTCAAAAACGGGTTTGGTGGCATCGCGGAATTTCTTCCACCAGTCCAAAGCTCCGCGCTGTGCTGTGGTTGAGCAATTGGCGTACATCCAGTCCATACCGTTTTCGGCCACCAGAGGCATCAGGCTTTGTGTTAATTCTTCAACAGTTTCGTTAAACGCTTCGGAAGGAGAATGTCCTTTACTACGTAAAACATCGTACTGTGCTGCAAAAATTCCCTGAATTGCTCCCATCAGCGTACCACGTTCGCCGGTAAGGTCGGAGAAAACTTCCTTTTTGAAATCGGTTTCGAAAAGATAACCCGATCCTACACCTATTCCTAATGCTACAACGCGATCGAAAGCACGACCGGTAGCATCCTGAAAAATAGCATAGCTCGAATTGAGGCCACGGCCCTGAAGGAACATCCGTCTGAGACTGGTTCCTGAACCTTTTGGTGCAACCAGGATCACATCCACGTCAGCCGGAGGAATGATCCCGGTGCGTTCTTTGTAAGTAATACCAAAACCATGCGAAAAATACAACGCCTTACCGGCTGTTAGGTTTTTCTTAACGGTAGGCCACAATGCGATCTGGCCGGCATCGGACAACAGGAACTGAATTATGGTGCCGCGCTGGCAGGCTTCTTCAATTTCGAAAAGAGTTTTACCCGGCACCCAGCCATCTTTTACCGCTTTGTCCCAAGATTTGGAACCACTGCGCTGTCCGATAATTACATTGAAACCGTTATCACGCAAGTTGAGCGACTGACCCGGACCCTGAACTCCGTATCCTACGATTGCTATCGTTTCATTTTTAAGTGTCTCCACAGCTTTTGCCAGAGGAAACTCTTCGCGGGTTACTACATTTTCTTCCGTTGATCCAAATTTAATTTTTGCCATTGTTCTTAATTTGTTTGTTATAATTTATTTTTCTTAATTTATAATTTATGCTTTCAATGCTTTTTATATTGTTGATCTTAATTTTCCACGCGACTCAACTTTAAGAAGAAGTTCATCTCTTTCTTTAAGAAATTCCGTTAGTTTTTCAATACGGGAGCGGGTGATAGCGATCCTTCCGGAACGGATAAACTGCAATACTCCATACTTATTAAGTTGGTTGAACAGTTCCTGAGTTTCTTCTTTATGGCCGGTTTTTTCGATAACGGTAAATTCAGGGGTTATTTCGAGTATCCGCGCATTATGATCCCTGATCATGGTTTCTATTTCGTTACTCTCCAGCAATGCCTTGGTGGGAACTTTATACAAAGCTATTTCCTGGTATATCATTTCCTCATTGGTATGATAAAATGCTTTGAGAACATCAACCAGTTTGTCAATTTGCTTTACAATGTTCTTGATTTTTTCTTCTTCTTCGTTTACTACAATCGTAATTTTATGAATTCCGGGCAAGGCTGATTCGGATCCCGTCAGGCTTTCGATATTCACCTGGCGGCGGGTGAAGATAATGGTGATGCGGTTTGTTAAACCAATATGATTTTCACTGTATGTTGTGATTATAAATTCCTTTTTCATTTCAATTGTCTTCTGAATCTTTCTGCTGTTAAACTTTTGTGATTTTGCCTTTGGATTCGATTTTTGCAAGGAGAGCATCCCGTTCTTTCAGAAATTCCGAGAGCTTTTCGATGGGTGAACGGGTTATGGCTATTCGTCCCGACCTTATGAACTGTAGCACACCAAACTGGTTTAAACCGTTAAATAATTCCTGCGTTTCTTCCTTATGTCCGGTTTTTTCGATTACAGTATATTCGGGTGTAATTTCCAGTATCCGGGCATTGTGTTTACGAATCATTTTTTCAATCTGGTCGCTCTCCATAATTGGTGCTGTCGGTACTTTATATAAAGCAATTTCCTGGAAAATCATTTCCTCATTGGTATGATAAAAGGCCTTGAGTACTTCAACCTGTTTATCGATCTGCTTAACAATATTGCTGACCTTGTCTTTGGTTTCATTTACTACGATAGTGAATTTGGAAATCCCCTTTAAGGCTGATTCAGAAACTGTAAGGCTCTCGATGTTTACTTTACGACGGGTAAATATGATGGTAATGCGGTTAAGCAAACCGATATGGTTTTCGCTGTATGCCGATATAATATATTCCTGTTTCATTTTCTCGGAAGTTAAACTGTTAAACATCTATTTTGCAGTTTCGGGCGGACTCAGAAGGATTTCAGAAACTGATTTGCCCTGCGGCACCATTGGGAAGACATTATCCTCTTTTTCGATATTTACTTCCAGCAAATAGGGGCCCTTAGTTTCGAACATAGTTTTGATCGCATCATCAAGTTTGTTCCTATCAGATACCAGGTTACCCGGAATGCCATATGCATCAGCAACCTTTACAAAATCGGGGCTTAAAATTTCGGTGAATGAGTATCTTTTTTCGAAGAAAAGTTCCTGCCATTGGCGCACCATTCCAAGAAAATGGTTGTTGAGGATTACCATTTTTACGCCAAGTTTCTCCTGAGCAATCGTGCCCAGTTCCTGAATTGTCATCTGAAAACCGCCGTCACCGGCAAACACAACAACCTCGCGGTCAGGTTCACCTAATTTGGCGCCTATAGCTGCCGGCAATCCGAATCCCATTGTACCCAAACCTCCTGAGGTAATATGACTTCGCGACTGTTTGAACTTGGAATATCGTGCTGTCGACATCTGGTGCTGGCCAACATCCGAAACAATTACCGCTTCATTTTTAGTGTATTCCGAAACTCTGCGAATAACTTCACCCATTGTTAGTCCCGGCTTTTCAGGATACAGGTCTGAATGAATAACTTTTTTGTCTTCAACAACGTAGGCTTGTTTGAACTCTTTAACCCATTCCTTGTGCTTATTCGGATTTACAATATGGGTTAACAGCCGCAGTATTTTCTTGGCATCGCCCAGCAAGGCCACATCCGTTTTTACATTTTTATTTATTTCGGCAGGATCAATTTCGATATGGATGATTTTTGCCTGTTTTGCATAGGTATTCAACGTTCCGGTAACGCGGTCGTCGAAACGCATGCCAACGGCGATGAGTAAATCACACTCATTTGTCTTGATATTCGGGCCATAATTACCATGCATCCCCAACATTCCTACATTCAGAGGATGATCACTGTTTAAAGCTGAGAGGCCCAACAGAGTCCATGCGGCAGGAATACCGGTTTTCTCAATAAAGCTTTTCAGCTCTCCCTCAGCTTCGCCAAGCATAATCCCTTGTCCGAAAATAAGGAATGGCTTTTTTGCCTCGTTGATCATGGCTGCGGCCTCAGTCAGCTTCTCTTTATTAACAGGATATTCAGGAACATAGCTCCTGATTTTATGGCATTTGGCATATTTGTATTTCAACTTACCAAACTGTGCATCTTTAGTAATATCAAGCAAAACCGGTCCCGGCCTGCCGGAAGCAGCAATATAAAAGGCCTTGGCAATGGCCTCAGGTATATCTTCAGGCGTGGTAATCTGAAAATTCCATTTGGTAACCGGCATCGAAATGCCAACCACATCCGATTCCTGAAAAGCGTCCGTGCCAAGCAAATGTGAAGCAACCTGGCCTGTAATACAGACCAAAGGGGTTGAATCAATCTGGGCATCGGCAATTCCGGTTATCAGGTTAGTGGCGGCCGGGCCGGAAGTAGCTATGCATACACCAACTTTCCCCGTAACACGGGCGTAACCCTGGGCAGCATGCACAGCGCCCTGTTCGTGCCTGGTGAGGATATGCCGGAGTGCATTGCGATAATCGTACAACGCATCGTAAACAGGCATGATGGCCCCGCCAGGGTAACCGAAAATAACTTCTGCGCCTTCTGCAATCAGCGAACGGATAACAGCTTCGCTACCGGTTATTTCAACATCCTGCTGCTTCGACTTGTTGGTTTCTTTTTCTTTAGCCGTCATAATTATGTCTGTTGGGTTTAATTCAATAGGTTAATTTTTAGAACAGTTTGCCGCTTACATTCAGCACTCGTCTGTATCAGAAAAACAGTTACGCTATATAATCCTCACTGCTCCAGTATCGGCAGAGGAAACATGAAGAGCATAAATTTTAAGTGCAGTCGAAATGGTTCTCTTTCTTGAATGCGGGGTATATGCGTCTTTCCCGCGGAGCATTTCGTTTTTCTTCCGTAGTTCAAGTTCTTCATCGCTTATCATCAGGTTCATGGAACGTGCTGCGATATCGATCACTATTTTTTCATTGTCTCTGATAAGCGATATCTCACCTCCGGCGGCTGCTTCGGGAGATACATGTCCGATGGAAAGTCCGGAAGTTCCTCCTGAAAATCGCCCGTCGGTAATTAATGCGCAATCCTTATCAAGTTTTAAAGTTTTTAGATAGGAAGTAGGGTAGAGCATTTCCTGCATGCCTGGCCCACCTTTTGGACCTTCATATCTAATAACAACAATATCTCCGGGGTTAACCTTGCCTCCTAAAATTCCGGCTACTGCGGAATCCTGCGATTCAAAAACCCGCGCAATACCTTCGAAGTGGAACAGGGAAGGATCAACTCCTGCAGTTTTTACTATACTGCCTTTGGTGGCGATATTTCCGTAAAGTACAGCAAGCCCTCCATCTTCGTAATAAGCATTTTCGGCACTGCGGATACAACCGGCAACGCGATCATCATCAAGTTTTGCATAACGGGCATCTTGCGATCCCATTACCAGGTTAATCTTACGGCCCGGCGCACTGCTGAATATCTCTTTTGCTTCGGTGGTTGCTTCTTTATTTACTATGTCAAAATCTTTAATTGCCTGCTCCAGGGTTAACCCATCAGCTCTGTAAGCTGAAGTATCGAGGAGTTTTGCACGGTTCAGTTCGCCCAGCAGGGAGAGGATACCACCGGCCCGGTTTACATCTTCGACATGATATTGCGAACTGGGTGCAACTTTACATAGACAGGGTGTTTTTCGCGAAAGCTCATCAATATCCTTCATGGTAAAATCAACGTCGGCTTCGTGCGCAATGGCAAGCAGGTGCAGCACGGTATTGGTGGATCCGCCCATAGCAATATCCAGTGTCATGGCATTCAGGAAAGCTTTTTTTGAAGCGATCTGACGGGGTAATACTGAATCATTTTCTTTAAAATAATATTCCTGCGCCATTTCGACTATCCGACCTGCGGCTTTTTCGAAAAGCTTGAGCCGGTTTACGTGAGTGGCAACAATAGTTCCGTTGCCGGGCAGAGATAAGCCCAATGCCTCGGTAAGGCAGTTCATGCTGTTCGCTGTAAACATTCCGGAACATGAACCGCAAGTAGGGCAAGCCGATTGTTCAACCTTTTTTAAATCGCTTTCGCTAACGCTTTCGTCCGCGCCCATCACCATGGCATCAACCAGGTCGAGTTTACTGTCGCCCAGAACTCCGGCTTCCATAGGGCCGCCCGAAACAAAAATTGTCGGAACATTAAGCCGCATAGCGGCCATCAGCATTCCGGGTGTAATTTTATCGCAGTTGCTTATGCAAATCAATGCATCTGCCTTGTGCGCATTCACCATATATTCAACACTATCGGCGATCAGATCGCGCGATGGAAGGGAATACAACATTCCGTCGTGACCCATGGCAATTCCGTCATCAATGGCGATAGTATTGAATTCGGCTGCAAAACAACCCTGTGCTTCAATAAGTCCTTTAACATATTGCCCTATGGAATGCAGATGAGCATGCCCGGGAACAAATTGTGTGAAAGAATTGGCTATTGCTATAAGCGGTTTGCCAAATTGTTCGTCTTTCATACCGTTGGCACGCCACAAACTTCGGGCACCAGCCATTTTACGGCCTTTGGTGGAGGTATCACTTCGGAGTGGGTTCTGCATTACGCTTTACTTAATTTCGATTGATGAGTTGCATTCATTTATTGATATTTTGTCCTGGGCTGAATGGCAATCATTGAGTCGGAATTCGATATGCATACAATAAGAGTTTAAATCTTTGTTATATACAACACTTTTTTGCTCAAAATGATTTAACACGTTCAATTTCCCTTTGTATTTAGTGCTTTCATAAAATCAAAAACCTCCCTCACTTATGGTGAGAGAGGCTTAAGTTTTATTTTTAAAACACGCTGTCCTAACTCACCCGGTTTATTCGGAGAAGTACGAGCATGCTATGAATAAAATTTGCAGAGTTTGTTGGCATACAATTTCTTTTGCAGGTAATTTTTGATTGCTGCTGCAAAAATACAGCCTTATTCATTACAAATAACAAAATATCTTCGTTTCGCTCCTTTTTCAGTAAGTCACTGAAAAGATATAAAGCCGCAAAAAATTGCTAAAACTATTCATTATCATTTATTTGCGAATAATTATAAGGGATTATCACCCCTATATTAATAATATGTTAAAAAAATCCTTATTGTATAGATAGTCAGATGTGATGAATAAAAATGCAATTCTTGTTAGCTTTCATGGTAGGAACCACAATATGGATTTGTTCAATCTGCGGGATTGCTATCTGATTCCGGCTTTAGCAAAATCCTCCGGCGAGTTAATATTAACTAAAATGCTGCTTTCCTGTACTTCGGGTTTAAGCATATTGAATTTTTTCAAGAACTCATTAATTCTCAGGTTAGGAGCTTTTTCTATCCTAATTTTTTCAACCAACAATGGACTGAGAAGCACCGGGTGCCCGGATTTGTTCTGAAAAGATGGAATTATTACATCAGCATCATTTCTATAATGAATCAATGATTTCAGAACTTCAATAGATGTAAATGGATTATCAATATTTTGAAAAAAACAATAATTGCCTGTATTTATGCAATTTATACCGGTTTGTAAGGAATTAAACCGACCCAGTTCAGGGTTTTCATTTATTATAAGCTTGATTTTTGCATTTAGATTAATGCTTTCTTCCTTGATCTGATCAAATAATCCAACACTTACAACAACTATAATTTGTTCCATGCCCGCTTGATCATAAGTATCTGTAATTTTTCGGATAAAGATTGAATCCTTGTCATATTTCAGTAACGCTTTATGCATACCCATGCGGTCAGAACTACCGGCAGATAGTATTATGCAGGATACATGGGCAAAAGGATTCATCGTCGGATAAAATTTTCTACTTTTACAAAAGTAATTATTTAACGCCAAGGCATGAAACACTCTCCTGATTTTTCGACCATTCCTGTTGAAAAACTCTTTAATATCATTGATTCTGAATACAATAGCCGACGTGAAATCTTCGGAATTCCGGAAGCTTTATTTTTCAATCCCGAAAATCACAAGAGCCTTTCTATGGAAATTTTCGGTCAGCAGCTCTTTACACCTATTGGAGTAGCCGCCGGTCCGCATACCCAGATGGCTCAGAATATAATATCGGCCTGGCTTTGTGGGGCAAGTTATATCGAACTGAAGACGATTCAAACTCTCGACGAACTCGAAATTTCCAAGCCTTGTATCGATATGCAGGACGAAGGCTACAACTGCGAATGGTCCCAGGAACTGAGAATTAAAGAATCGTTTGAAGAATACCTGAAAGCCTGGGTTATTATCCATTTGCTGCAGCATAAATTCGGTTGGGACAAGCAACAAAAACGTGGCTTTATTTTCAATATGAGCATTGGCTACAATTTCGAAGGCATTCAGAATGGGAATATGCAATGGTTTCTGAAAAGCATGAAGGATTGCAGTCTGGCAAAACAAAATATGATCAATGAGTTGTTGCCATTGTATCCTGAACTTGCACACATCGAAATTCCGGATCGTATTTCCGATAACATCACGCTGAGTACCATGCATGGTTGCCCGCCCGACGAAATTGAAAAAATCGGTCATTATCTTTTAAAAGAAAAGAAACTGCATACACTCGTGAAACTAAATCCTACGCTTTTAGGCAAGGACGAACTGCGCGATATCTTAAATAGCAAACTGCTGTTTAAAAATACCATCCCTGACCTTGCTTTCGAACATGACCTGAAATATCCGGATGCGATCGGAATTATTGAAAGACTGCAGAAAACAGCAGATGTAGAAGGTTTGTTTTTTGGAGTAAAACTTACTAATACGTTGGAAAGCATCAATCACAAAAATGTGTTTCCTGCCAACGAAACAATGATGTATATGAGTGGCCGGGCGCTGCATCCCATCAGTGTAAACGTAGCCCGTAAACTTCAAAATGAATTTAATGGAGGACTTAACATTTCATTTTCGGGTGGTGCCGATTGTTTTAATATCAACGACCTGATCGAAAGCGGACTAAAACCTGTTACCATTTGCTCCGATGTTCTGAAACCGGGCGGTTACGGCAGAATAGCCCAATATGTTGAAAGTCTTTCATCAAAAACGAATTCCAAAGCTCCGGCTAAACTTGAAAAATTAAATATTTATGCTGATGAAGTCGTACTAAACGATGATTATAAACGCGATCCGTTTGTAAATAAAAGCATAAAAACCAGCCGTCCGTTAAGTTATTTCGATTGTATTCATGCGCCTTGTGTTGACGAATGCCCTACTAATCAGGATATTCCCGAATACCTGTACCACACCTCACAGGGCGATTTTCAGAAAGCTTTTGATGTGATCATGGTTAAAAATCCATTCCCGAATGTGCTGGGAGTTGCCTGTGATCATCTTTGCCAGACAAAATGCACTCGTATCAATTACGAGGAAGCATTGAAAATAAAGGAAGTCAAACGATTTGTAGCCGAAAAGGGATTTGAAACAGATATCAGCATTGCTGCGCCTAATGGCCGTAAGGTTGCAATAATCGGAGCCGGTCCTTCCGGATTGAGTTGCGCTTACTTCCTGAAAATGGGTGGTTTCGATGTGGATGTTTTTGAAACAAAATCTATCCCGGGCGGCATGGTTTCAGAAGCTATTCCTGAATTCCGCCTTAAAATGGAATCATTGCAGAAAGACATCCAACGAATTGAAAAACTGGGTGTTAAAATTCAGTACAATTCGAAAGTTGGCACTGAGCTTTTTAACCGTTTGCGTAAAGAATTTGATTCTGTTTACATTGCAGCAGGTGCTCAGCGTTTCAAAACTTTTCAGTTGGAAGGCGAAAATGCAAGCGGAGTATTAAAAGCGTTTGAGTTTCTGAAAAGGGTAAAACATGGCGGGAAACCGGATTTAGGTAAAAATATTGTAATTATCGGTGGCGGAAACACTGCAATGGATGTGGCCCGAACTGCCAAACGTATAGCTCAACCCGGAAGCACGGTAAAAGTTCTGTACCGCCGTACCCGAAATGAAATGCCTGCTGATGTTGACGAAATCAAAGCTTTGTTGGCCGAAGGAATTGAACTGCAGGAATTGCTGGCTCCCGAAAAACTGATAATGACCGGTAACCGTATTTCTTCTATTGTTTGCGCAAAAATGCAACTGATAAAGTCTGATAATGATTCCCGCCTCACTCCCATAAAAATAGATGGCGAATACGTCGAATTCCCGGTAGATTCACTGATACCGGCACTCGGACAGGAAATCGATATTGATTTCATTTCAGCAGCCGATCTCAGGTCAGAAAAAGGCTCTTATGAAACTTTGATTCCCGGTGTTTTTGTTGGCGGTGATGCCATGCGGGGCGCGGCAACCATAGTAAAAGCCGTTGGCGACGGGCGCAAAGCAGCTATACAGATTGCAGCAAAAGCGGGAATTGTACTTCCGTCGGAAAAGCTTTCTTCAGATAAAAAAATGTCGCACAGCGATTTTATTATCAAAAAGTCGAAACGGGTAAAAATTGATACAGCAATCTCCGGCGATCATCCCGAATTTACTTCGGAATCAGCCATACAGGAAGCTTCGCGTTGCTTGTTCTGTGGTGATGTTTGCAGCGTTTGTGTTACGGTTTGCCCGAATCGTGCCAACAATTATTATCTCACGCAGGAAGCCGATGTTCCGGTTTGGAAAGTTGATTTCATTGAAGATAAGCCTTCCTATAAAATTGAAAGCTATTTAAAAATTCAGCAAAAGTATCAGGTTCTGAATGTGGCAGATTTCTGCAACGAATGTGGAAACTGTACTACCTTCTGCCCAACCAAAGGTTCACCGTTCCGTGATAAGCCGCGGTTTTGTTTGACAGAGAAATGTTTTAATCAGACAGAAAACGGATTTTTCCTTAAGAACGATGGAGCATCTAAAACCTTACTTTACCGGAATGGCAACACTATAATTCAACTCACAAAAGAACAGGGTTTCTACAGGTTTTCGAACGATGAAGTTGCCGCCAGTTTTGATGCGGATAATTTCCGGATCATTGAAGTTTCACGTCTTAAAAAGGCAGATTCCTCATTTTTGTTGAGTAAAGCTGCCGAAATGAAAGTGCTGATTGACTCTGTTTCAATGTAAACAGAATCCATTTTCGGAAATGCAGAACCAAAGCTAAAATTATATATTGAACAATAACTTTTAAAAAAATACCAAATCTAAATTCTGATGATTAAAACTATTGATCACATCGTAAACCCTGCAGCAAGGCAGAAAGCCATTGAACGCTTCCGCGAAAAAGGCATCGTACTGCCTACTTTTGCTCAAATGCGCAACCCCGAACTCGTTCCTGATAAAATTAAGGCTCAGCTTAAAAATATCGGATTGTGGGACCTGCATCCTGCAAATCTTTTCAGGATTACCTGGAAAAACCAGCCGGTAGCCCAAGGCGGCTTGTATGACGGTGTAAATTACCTCGAAATTCCCACGGAAATTACCGGTGTAAAAACCCGGATTATCCTTTTAATCGGCAAATATTTCCCAACCGGTGCCCATAAAGTGGGTGCAGCTTATGGCTGTCTGGCTCCGCGAATTATTACCGGCGAATTCGATCCGACTTATCATAAAGCCGTTTGGCCATCAACCGGCAACTATTGTCGCGGCGGCGCTTTCGATTCGCACCTTATGGGTGTTACCGCGGTTGCTATTCTGCCCGAAGAAATGAGCAAGGAACGTTTCTCATGGCTCAAAGAAATTGGCGCCGAGGTTATTGCAACTCCCGGTTGCGAATCGAATGTAAAAGAGATTTACGACAAATGTTGGGATATTCGCCGCAACCGCAAGGACTGTGTTATTTTCAACCAGTTCGACGAATTCGGGAATCCTTGCTGGCATTACAACGTAACTGCTCCGGCTATCGAAGAAGTATTTAATTCAATAAAATCACCCAAAAGTCAACTGGCTGCTTATGTTTCGGCAACCGGTTCAGCGGGAACTATTGGCGCAGGTGATTACCTTAAAAAACAGTTTCCTCACATGAAAATTGTTGCTTCCGAAGCCCTGCAATGCCCGACTTTGCTGAATAACGGCTTCGGCGGTCACCGTATTGAAGGCATTGGTGATAAGCATGTTCCCTGGGTTCATAATGCTAAAAATACCGATGTGGTTACGGCCATCGACGATGAAGACTGCATGCGTATTTTCAGGCTTTTCAATGAGCCTGAAGGAAAAGCCTACCTGAAATCCTGTGGTATAGACGGAGACATATTGTGCCAACTTGAATTGCTTGGTATTTCGGGAGTTGCTAACATCCTGTCTGCTATCAAAACGGCTA
This sequence comes from Bacteroidales bacterium, assembly GCA_038237165.1. Lineage (GTDB taxonomy): Bacteria > Bacteroidota > Bacteroidia > Bacteroidales > UBA4417 > UBA4417. The sequence continues at coordinate 13,234 of JBBRYZ010000074.1, forward strand.
AATATTATGAAATGACAGGCGACGATGTAATTTTCAGCCTGGCTACGGATGCTGCTGAAATGTACATTTCCCGCCTTGAGGAACTTTCGGCTGAAAAAGGCGCTTATTCCACGTTGCAGGCAGCAAAGGATATGGAAAAATGCCTTTTTGGCCAGGCCACCGATCACCTGAAGGAACTGAATTATTATGACCGAAAAGCCATTCATAACCTCAAATATTTTACTTGGATCGAACAGCAGGAAAAAGATCTCGAAGATCTGAACCAACTCTGGAACGACCGTGATGTATGGGATCAGCAATTCGAACAGGCTGAACGATGGGATGAGATGATCAATGAATTTAACGATGAAACTGGGGTTCTGAAAAGCCTGTAAAGTATCTGCAAAGTTCATGGTGTCTGTACGCCTCTTTCAGGTGTCTGACACTTTACATCCCAGATTCCGGTTACCTCGTTCCGCTTAAACCCGGCACCACGCACTTTGCACCACGCACTATGCACAAAGCACAAAAACCCATGACTGCCAAATTCATATACCAGTGTTCCGATTGCGACAAGCAAATTCCTGCAGGTGAAATAGTTTATCTCTGTCCCGATTGCAGCGCTAAGCAATTACCCGGCCAGCCTCCGCTTGGCGTTCTGAAAGTAATATACGACTACAAAACATTGAGCAACGTACCATTCCGTGAACTGGAAGAAAGTGGTTTCATGCAATTATTACCTGTAAACGATCTGAAAAACTTTCCCAATCTGCGTGTTGGCAAAACGCCACTTTATGAAATTGATTCATTGGATGGACAGCAAAATGATTTTGAACTTTTCCTGAAAGATGACTCACAGAATCCGACTTTTTCATTTAAAGACAGGGCTTCTGCATTGGTTTCAGCTTTTGCGAAAGAAAACGGGATTGATACCATTGTTGCGGCTTCCACCGGAAATGCTGGCTCATCTCTTGCCGGAATCTGTGCCTCGCAAGGTCAGAAGGCTGTAATTTTTGTTCCTTCAACGGCACCAAAAGCCAAGTTGACCCAGATCATGATGTATGGAGCCACGCTGGTTCCAATTGCAGGTAATTATGATAAAGCATTTGATCTTAGTATTGAAGCTACAAAACGCTTTGGCTGGTATAACCGTAACACCGCTTTCAACCCACTCACGATAGAAGGAAAGAAAACGGTTTCGTTCGAGCTTTTCAGCCAAATGAATGAACAGGTTCCCGATTTTATCTTTGTGCCAGTTGGTGATGGCGTAATTATTTCGGGTGTTTATAAGGGATTTGAAGATTTACTTCAATTGGGAATAATTGATAAAATGCCTGTTATTATTGCCGTTCAGGCTGCCGGTAGCAGTAACCTGATCGAAAATATTGGTAAACCAGAATTCCGAATCACTCCGTCGGATACCATTGCCGACAGTATTTCGGTGGATATTCCCAGGAACTTCCACATGGCAGCAGGTTACATCACAAAATATCACGGTCAAACAACAACTGTTGGCGACGACGACATTCTGAAGGCATCCTCAATCCTTGCAAAAAATACCGGTATTTTCACCGAACCGGCTGCTGCTGCTGCTTTTGCAGGATTTCTTGATTACAAAAATAAGTATCTGATTCCAAAAGGATCCACCAATGTTGTACTCTTAACAGGCAGCGGTCTGAAAGATCTGAATGCAGTGCAAACGCTTTTCGAAATTCCGCAGCCGGTTAGGTCGGACATGCAAGCGGTGGAGAATTTTCTAAAAAATAAAATCTGAGTGTTTTATGATACAATTTGAATTGAACGGAAAGTTGGAAGTTTTCGAAGGAAATCCTGATTTAACCTTGCTTAAATTCCTGCGAAACACTAAAAACATAACTTCCGTAAAAGATGGTTGTTCCTGCCAGGGTGCTTGCGGTGCCTGCATGGTTGAGATAAACGGTGAAGCAAAATTATCATGCCTTACTCCTCTGAAAAAGCTCGAAAATGCCAAAGTTAATACGCTGGAAGGCTTGCCCGGAAATATCAGAGATATACTGGCTAAAGCTTTTGTCGAAAAAGGAGCCGTTCAATGTGGCTTTTGTACTCCTGGTTTCCTGATGCGGACTAATGTACTGCTTCAGAAAAATCCTTCACCGACCAGGGATGAAATAAAGCATGCGCTGACTTTAAATTTATGCCGCTGCACCGGTTATGTGAAAATTATTGATGCCATTCACGAATCTGCTCAAAGGCTCAAACTGGAGAAACCAACAACATCTTTGAGCCTTTCGGGGAAAGTGGGCACATCTTATCCGAAATACAAAGCGTATGAAATGGCCGTCGGGAAACGCCCTTTTGTAAATGATTTGAGATTTGACGGAATGTTGCATGGCGTGCTTTGCTTTTCTGAACATCCAAAAGCCCGGATTCTTGAAATTGATATTTCGGAAGCGTTGAGAGTAGAAGGTGTAGTAAAGATATTCACAGCTGACGATGTTCCGGGCAACAGGAATGTGGGACTTATTCTCAAAGACTGGCCATTGATGATAAAAACCGGTGAAATAACACGGTATATTGGTGACGTGCTCGCGGGAGTAGTTGCTGAAACCGAGGATATTGCCCGGCAGGCTGTAAAACTGATAAAGATAAGCTACGAAGTTTTAAAACCTGTAACCGATCCGCACGAAGCAATTAAACCAAGGGCTTTGCAGGTACATCCGGATCGTGAAAACCTTTTGGAAGTGTGCAAGGTTAACCGCGGCGGAAATGCGGATGACATCATTGCCGGATCAGAATTCACTGCCAGGGGAATTTACCAGACCCAACGTATCGAACATGCATTTCTCGAAACCGAAGGAGCCGTTGCCATGCCTTTTGAGGAGGGCATTCATCTTTATGCCAACGGACAGGGAATTTATGTCGATCGCACACAGGTTGCCTCCTTGCTAAATTTACCGGAAGAAAAAGTAAGAGTTACGCTGGTTTCGACGGGTGGAGGTTTTGGCGGAAAAGAGGATATGACTGTTCAGGGACATGCGTCGCTGTTTGCCTGGCTTTTGAAAAAAACCGTAAAAGTGGTGCTTTCACGTGATGAATCTATCCGCATGCATCCGAAACGCCACCCGGTTTATATGGATATTGAAGTTGGGTGTGATAAGAATGGAAAACTCACTGGACTGAAACTTTATGCTGTCGGCGATTCAGGTGCTTATGCTTCTGTCGGCGCCAAAGTAATGGAACGAGTGGCCGGCCATGCCACCGGAGCCTATCATGTTCCATGCGTGAACATCGAAGCGCTTACCGTTTATACAAATAATATTCCTTGTGGCGCTATGCGCGGTTTTGGCGCCAACCAGGTTGCTTTTGCCCTCGAAGGATGCGTAGATGAATTATGCAAACAAGGCGGATTTGATCGCTGGCAGTTTCGGTATGATAATGCACTCTGCGAAGGGAAAATGACGTCAACCGGGCAAGTGCTTCATAAAGGAGTTGGAGTGAGGGAAACTTTACTGGCAGTGAAACCTTATTATGATAAAGCCCGCTTCAAAGGCCTGGCCTGCGGTATCAAAAACAGCGGAGTTGGAAATGGCATGGCTGATTTTAGCGATGTGATCATTAAGATCGTTTCCGCAAATAAAATTGAATTGCATCACGGCTGGACCGAAATGGGTCAGGGCGTCCATACTGTGGCCACACAGGTTTTATGCGAGGAAACAGGAATCCATCCTGAAATCGTTGAGGTAATTGCCGACACGAGCGCAGGAATTCCAACCGGGATGACCACATCATCAAGGGCAACCGCTTTGCTGGGAAATGCTATTTTGGATGCATCCAAACAAATCAGGGAGGATTTGAAAAATCACAGTTTGCAGGATTTGGCCGGTAAAATCTATAAAGGCAATTACACTTGCGACTGGACAACAAAGCCTGGCGCAGATGTAAAAGAAATTATTACCCATTATTCCTACGGTTATGCCACACAACTGGTTGTGCTGGATGAAAACGGGAAAATTGAAACCGTGTATGCGGCGCATGACGCCGGTAAAATTATGAACCCTGTTATGTTCGAAGGCCAGGTGGAAGGAGCCGTTCATATGGGGCTGGGTTATGCCCTTTCCGAGGATTTGCCGATGATTGATGGGCAACTTGTTTCCACGAAAATGCACGATCTTAAAATTTTACGTGCCAAGGATATGCCCGAAGTAGTAGTTTTAGGTGTTGAAGTAAAAGATCCCGTAGGACCTTATGGTGCTAAGGGTTTAGGCGAAATAGGCCTGGTTCCTACAGCAGCTGCGGTTGCAAATGCGTTTTGTGATTTTGATGGGAAGAGAAGACATAATTTGCCTTTGAAATAATTTACGAATGACAATTTACGAATTTTCCATGCGAGTCAGTTCCCGGTAAAATCCACCTTCTCCCAATCATAAATCGTACCTCATAAATCGTAAATTTATAATTCTCTGAAAACTAAAAATCACACTTCCCCAATCGTAAATCATACCTCGTAAATCGCAAATCCCCAACCCTATGAAAATAGACCGTATTGAACTCCGCCACACCAAAATGATCCTGGTTACTCCTTTTGTAACTTCGATGGGAACCGAATATGATGAACAGCACATTATGGTGCGTGTAGATGCCGAAGGCGTTACAGGTTGGGGCGAGTGTGTGGCCGAAGAAACTCCGTTTTATTCGTACGAAACGGTTCCTACTGCCTGGCATATTCTGAACGATTTCCTGATTCCGGCTATTCTTGGAAAAGATATTTCCAGTGTGGATGAGGCCATTGCAAGTTACTCCAAAGTTCGTGGTCATATGATGGCCAAAGCAGGATTGGAGGCAGCCTTGTACGACGCTTTCGCAAAATCAAAGGGGATTTCGTTATCAAAAATGCTGGGAGGAACGCAGGAAAAAATAAATGTTGGTGTAAGCCTTGGCATCAGCGACACGGTTCCTGATTTGCTTCATGTTATGGAAAAGTACATGAAAGAGGGCTATCAGCGCATCAAAATTAAAATTGCTCCGGGCCGCGATATGCAGTTCATTGAAGCCCTGCGACATGAATATCCGGATATGTTGTTGCAGGTTGATGCCAATTCGGCTTATACCCTCGATCATCTTCCGGTTTTCAAAAAAATGGATCAGTATAATCTTTCGCTTATTGAACAGCCATTAGGTTACGACGATATTTATGACCATTCCAAACTGCAGCGCGAAATCAAAACCGATCTCTGCCTCGACGAAAGCATTCACTCACTCGGAGATACGCGCGCAGCCATTGAGCTGGGCAGTTGCCGGATTATCAATATCAAGCCCGGCCGCGTTGGCGGCTATACCGAATCAATTAAGATTCATGATTATTGCGCTTCCATGAATATTCCTGTATGGCATGGCGGAATGTTAGAGTCCGGAATTGGCCGTGCAGGCAATGTTGCACTGGCTTCGTTACCTAATTTCACGCTACCCAGCGATCTCTCACCAAACAAGAAATATTATACGGAAGATATCGTTGAGCCGTTGTTTACCTTAAATTCTGATGGCACCATCACTGTTCCTACCGGACCCGGAATTGGTGTGGAAATAAACATAAAGGCGCTGGAAAAATATACGGTGAGGAAGTGCGAGCAGAGAGGTTAGAAAAAAATAAAAAAAATAGCGTTACAAGTTTATAGAGGTGCTTCGACTCCGCTCAGCATGACAGAGTTGTTTGAGTTTGCTTCGACTCAGCTCAGTATGACAGTTGACAAGGAACTTCGACTCAGCATGAAGGATTGTGTTTGTCACCCTGAGCGGAGTCGAAGGGTAGGCGGGCGCTTCGACTCCGCTCAGCATGACAGAGATATTAGTATAGTTTAGATTTCAACTTGGGCGGTTTGCGTTTTTCTATTTGTTAATTTTGCTTAAGCTTCAGTTTTGCCAGGCTGATCAGCCTGTCGAAAGGAAGTCGAAGCCAGTGCAGAAAAATCATAGCAATATATATATACTTATGGCTTACAGACATAAATATTACTACGTTTATATTCTGAAGTGCGCTGACGGTAGCTACTATACTGGATTTACAAATGATTTCGAACGACGATTTGCTGAGCACGAAGAAGGTACTGATACTGAAAGTTATACTTATTCACGCAGGCCGCTTGAATTGGTTTATGCCGATTATTTTACAGACCCGAAACAGGCAATTGCTTTTGAAAAACAAGTAAAAGGCTGGTCGCGAGCTAAGAAAGAATCCTTGATTGCCGGTGACTGGAATAAAATAAAGGAACTTTCACAATGTGTAAATGATACGAACTCAAAAAATCGGAAAAGTTAGGGTTTACAAGGTGCTTCGACTCCGCTCAGCATGACAGAGTTGTTTGAGTTGCTTCTACTTAGTCTGAATGATTATGTTTTTCACCCTGAATGTAGTCGAAGGGTAGACGGGTGCTTCGACGCCGCTCAGCATGACAAGGATGTTTGAATGTGCTTCGACTCCGCTCAGCATGACAGTCGACATGGGGCTTCGGCTCATGCTTCTATTGCTCAGCATGACTGTTTGTGTTTCCGGACCGAATCTTCAACGGCTTTCTATTTTTTAATCAAACCCTCCAGAAAAACCTGCAAACTCTCATTCACCAGCCTCAGCACATCTTCCATCTTTACCAGGTCGGCAGTGGTCGAAATATCACGCGGCGTATGATAATCGTTGTGAAGACCGGTGTTGTAGGTCATAAGGGGAATATTTTTTGCAGTAAACGAGGCATAGTCGCTGCCCGAATGTCCGGTTACATCCCACAAATCAAGGTTAAAAGGATGATCAAGCGTTGAGTTGCTTTTGCGGGCCAGTTCGCGAAGATTTTCATCCGAAGCTCGGGTGCCAATGCTGAGTTTCCGCTGAGTGGAATCCGAAGTCTCGCTGCGCGAAATCATATCCATATTAATATAAAGCAGGATGTCTTTTGGCTTTTTGTCAAGCTGCTGTGCAAAATACTCACTTCCCAAAAGGCCTTCCTCCTCTGCAGTCCACGAGGCAAAAATGATATTACATGCCGGCTCCACACCACTTTCGACCCATACTTTTGCAAG
>JBBRYZ010000075.1:0-19871 GCA_038237165.1 Bacteroidales bacterium
AGTAGGGGTAAGTGAAGAGTGAAGAGTGAAGAGTGAAGAGTGAAGAGTGAAGAGTGAAGAGTGAAGAGTGAAGAGTGAAGAGTGAAGAGTGAAGAGTGAAGAGTGAAGAGTGAAGAGTGAAGAGTGAAGAGTGAAAAGTGAAAAGTGAAAAGTGAAAAGTGAAAAGTGAAGAGTGAAGAGTGAAGAGTGAAGAGTGAAGAGTGAAGAGTGAAGAGTGAAGAGTGAAGAGATAACCCCACCATTAAACTATGACATAAATATGAATACCCTGCACAAATCATGATCGCAGGGCTCTCCCCCATGGGGAGATGTCCGAAGGACAGAGGGGTCAAAATAGTGAATAGAAAGCAATTATTTAACTATTATTCAAACTAAAACGAACTTGAAATATCTATCTCGTATTAAAAAAAACAGCATCCTTGTTAAATGAAAGTGAAATGTAAAAAGTGAAGAATCAAAAGTGAAGATAGGTTAAAGATTAACAATCCTAAATCCTATAATTCAAATTTAATTATACCTTTTCCCGAAATGGAAACTCAGGTAACCCGTAATGAAGAAATAGTTAGGATCTTTGAAAGCCATAACTGGCACTGGTTTTGGAAATACATCCACAGCTGCACCGATTTCAACAGCTTTAATACGATCATTCTGCGCACTAAACTCAAAATTAAAACCTACTTTGGCATATAGCCCCGGGTATATTTTAGTGCCTGAAAAGCCGCTGAGTATTGGTCCTCTGCCGTAAATATCGTTCAATGGAGGTGTAGGATTTGAGCCAATATACGGAAAATGCTTTTCAGGATCATACTTTTCAAGAACGGTTTTATCAACAACAAGCATATTGTTAACAACCGAATAATAGGCTATGTATAAATAAGTTGGCTTAGCCAGACCGATATCAAGGCCACCATAATAAAATGCCCTTACTTCAACTCCGCCCCAATAAGGTTTAGTGTTCATTAAAATCTGTTGCCCGATGCCTGCCCGTATAATAAACAAGCTGTTGAGTTTGCCGTAAACGTAGCTGCGAGGGTTTGGGAAATTTTCGTTGTACCGTCTCACCTGGTTGGGAGCCCGCATTTCGAAAAAGTCGAATTCGAACATGCGGTTTTTAAAATATGTTTTATTAACACCAAAACGATATCCTACGCCATAACCCAGTGTGTGGAGCATAATATTCCCCGATTTCTCCTTCCGCATCCGAAAGCCCATGCTAACAGTGTCTATTTCAGTAGCATCCTGAGCTTTAACTATGGATGGAAAAACAGTAAAGAGTGAGATTAACAGAACTGCCGGCAATAACCGCATAAGCTTTGCTTTTACTGAATAAACAACTAAGCTACAGTTTCGATGCATGGAATGTGAAGAAATAATAATACGATAAAACGTATTATTTACCTGGTTTCAACTTTGTAGTCCTTGTATTCACCGTATGCAGCACATTTTTCCGATGAACCACAAGACGAAAGCAATATAGTGAGTATAACTACAGTTGCGAGAAGTGCTGCTATTTTCTTCATATGACGGAGATAGTGATTACGATTTACAGATAAATTTATATTACAAAAGTATTCACATTTTGCATAAGTATAACAAGCAAACTTCATATTTATTGTATTTATCAGCTAAAGAAATTTAAAAATATTTAAAATTGCTGTTGGTTGCATAAAGTTTAATTTCAATCTATTGATTGAGGTCTATTAAGTAAACCTATATCCGGAATATTAATTTGAAACTACCATTGGCTGTTGTTGTAAGTCTCAATTCGTATAGCTGCCACATTATTCTGATATTCTGATAGTTATTAATCCAGAAAGGTGCTGGTTTAATAACTGATTCCCCAGAACCAGGGTTCCTCCGCAGCCCGGCGCTCTTTCATCTGTTTTTCAATTAAATGGATATATTCCGCCATATCAATTTTTTTACCTTTAAGCTTTTCGGGAACATCGAGTTCGGTAGTCAGTGGCTTTAAATCGATTTTGTCGGCAGTCATAATCAGCGCACCATTGTTAATATCGATTTCGAGAATAATTCCAGGCAGTCCTATAAAGCGATCCGGCCCTGTGCTCACAGGCATGTCGAGTGCAAACCATACTTCGGTGTTCTGTTTCCGCAAGGTATCAGTAAACGATGCATTCATGCAGATGTGTCCTGCAACTTCTTTCATGTCATTCAGTATTTTCCATTTTGGCGCCACAGTCGAATCATGAATAAGGTATGTTTTACCAAGAAAAGTGATTCCGTCGAAAAGTGTATTGTCTTTGAAATCCCGTTTCATAAAAAAGGTTTCCTTGCGGTTGCTCCATCCTGCATTTCCCGGTTCGGCTTCTTCTTCTGAGTTTTCGTATTTGGAGGATGTGGCGTTAAAATGCAGAAGTGTATATGTTTTCCATACAGCGCGGTTGCCCCACATATATACCATGCGATCGCGCTGCTGCTGACTTAAATAGTCAATTGATGCCATCATTTTTGCCCAGTTTTGCGTACGCAAGTATCTTATGGTGCCTTCCATTGCCTGGGCTTTCAGTGTGTTGGTATTTAAAATCATAAAACCTACGAGTATCAATAGGTAAACCGAAAGGTGTTTTCTCATTTTATTGGATTGATTTAACGATAATTATCAATTTTTGATGCCATTCAATACACAGAATAGGTAAACTACATGAAACGGTTCTTTTGGATCTTATTCTCAAATCCTTTCATGTTATATGTCAGGCTTAGCATAAAGTAGCGTGCCAGTGTATTGGTTTTACTGGTTTGAATATAGTTCTGGTTCGCATATTGGTTGATACTTACATTTTTATTGAAAATATCAAATGCCGCAAATCGCATCTCAAACTTATTTTTCTTACCGATTATACGCCTTACCGAAGCGTTCCACAACGGAACAGATTGATCGAAGCCAAAACTTTCATTTTTGTAAACAGCATAATTGAAATTGCTTTCAAAGAACATCCTGGTGACGAACTGCCATTTTATACTTGATTTCAGAGCATAATTATAATATTTTTGGTTGTGCTCCTTATTTTCATTGTATTTTATTCTGTTAAAACCTACTGATCCGCCTGCCGTAAGCACGAGTTTGGTGCCTGGTGTAAAATTCATATTGGTTCCGAAATTAATGCCGTTCGATTGTATCTGGTCAAGATTTCCATTAATACGGGTTGGCAATTTGTTATAATTTACCCCGCCATAAAAATCGAAGGTAAGTTTGGTCTTAACAATTGGGATATTCGACCAAAACCAGGAGCTTACACTTGTACTCTGATCCATATTTTCAGGTGTCGAAATGGTAACCATACCCTTTCCTTCCTCAAAAACGGTATTCTGGTTGTAAACAATAGGGTGGTTTGTGATGCCAAAATTAACACTTCCACCAATGTTTGCAAATGAAGATGGGTTCCAGTAATACAAGCCGGTATTAATATTGTGTGAATTTTCAGGTACAAGGTCTGGATTTCCAACAACTTGGTAAGCGGGATTGCTGGTGTTTTTTATGGGTTGCAGATCGCTGAATTGCGGGGCATTGATGCTGTTCGAATATCCCGCTTCCAACCGAATATGATTCTTGAACTCATAATTAAGATTAAGGTTAGGAGTATAATTTGGGTATGATTTGGTAACTCCTATGCTATCCCAGGGTTTGTCTTTATCAGATGCATACTGCCCGGTAAGCTTTAATTGTTGGGCAGCTATGCCGATGGCTGCATTAAAGCCGTTATAGGAATATCTGAGGACTGATCCCACTCGGTTATAAGAGGTTACCTGCTCATAATAATTACTCAAACTGTCATTAATTATAGGGAAGAGTACAATACCAGTCTGCTGCCTGTTATTGTTATTGCTCAGATTGCTGAAATTATAGAAAAACTCTAAAAACCATCGTTTGGATAAGGGTTCCGAGTAGAGGGCACCTGCCTTAATTTCTGAAATGTTTTTATTGCTAATAAACGTTTGCCTGATCTGTTCGGTAGGAGTGGATGCCTTGAAAAAAGAATTGAGAGAACTATAATTTTCATCGCCGTTACTCTTGTTCGCATTATACCCTCCGCTTATGGCAAAAGCCCTTCCTTTCTTTTTGAAAAGGTGTCTGTAAATAGCTGCTGATGTAACTTTAGCTGAGTTTAACCCCGAATTGTTATCAAGATTCAGCTTATTATATGGAACTAACTGGTAATCCGAAAACTGTTGATTATTAATCGTATTATTATTGTTATTCGAAAAACGAATATTTGCTTTCACTATAAGTTTGTTAGCCGAGTCGAATTCCTGTTCAACCCGGGTTGCGATGCTGTGACTCGACCTGAAATCAGAATTCTGAAGTGTATCGTTTTTTGTAAATGATGAATTCGCATCCAGGAAAGTCTGACGGTGACTTTGCTGTACAAAATCAAGCTGTGTCTGGTTGTAAAAATAGCTGGCGTTGAATTTGGTCTTTTTGTGGTCGTAATTGAAATTAGTTCCTCCTCCATAATTTTTCGTCAGGCCTTTCCCGTCGTAGTTATTAACAGGTGAATCGCTGCCGCTGAAATAATATATATTTCGTCCGGAACTATTAAATCCAAAATCCCCGTTATCGTATTCATTAAATGAATTGTTGCCTTTAAATTCGCCATAATCTTCCCAATTTACACCGGTTTGATTGATATTGTTGGCATAACCGATAACTGAAAACTGGGTCTTATCGTTAAATCGATTGTAGTTACCACGGCCTGCCCATCGCTGTTCATTACCGGCAGCTACCGAAACTTTTCCAAACGAACCTTTTTTAAATTCCGCTTTCAGCTCAAGGTTCATGGCCTTTTCCTTAGAGCCGTCATCCACACCGGTTAGTTTCGATTGCTCCGATTTTTCGTTGTACACCTGAACTTTTGAAATGGATTCAGCGCCTAAGTTCTTGGTTACACTTTTGGGATCGTCGCCAAAAAATGTTTTCCCATCCACATACATACGCTTCACATCTTTACCCTGTGTGCTTATATTCCCATCGGCATCCACATCAATTCCCGGAAGTCGCCGAAGTAAATCTTCAACAGTAGATCCGGGTGCCACTTTAAAGGTTGTGGCATCGTATTCAACAGTATCGCCTTTAATCCGTAATGGAGCTTTTGCTGCCCTTATAACCACTTCCATCAGCATCTGTGAAATCGGTTTCATCACCACTATGTGCAAATCATTAACGGCAGAAGGTGAGGGCTGAATTAATTTTTGCAACGGCAAATAACTCATATGTGATACCTTGAAAAGATAAGCACTGTTTTTTACATTGCTGAACGTAAATTCACCTTTGTCGTTGCTCGAAGTATAGTTTACGAGTGCCGAATCGGCTGGGTTAAGCAACATCATGGTTGCAAATGGAATCACCTCGTGGGTGGTATCCTGTAAAACTCCTTTAATGGTTGTTCTTGCTGATTTTTGAGCCTGCACAAGGCCGCTGAATAAAACAATAAGAAGCAAAGGGAAAATGTGCTTGATTTGCATAAGGGAGATAATTTTTAGAATGAAATACAATTTGAATATATTATTGTTCAAAGTAACGGAGAAAGTTACATATATAGTATTTGGATATGATAAAAAATGTTAAAATCTGAAAAATGTTTTTGAAAGCCAAATATCAAATTACTGAATAAAATATGTGCGGAAATATATTAAGAAAATCCAGGCTATAGCCACCCGCAATAGTTGATATTTTGAGCGGGTTGATAAGTCGGCGTTGAATTATTCCGGACCATGGTTTACCCTCTTTTTAAAGTAAATGCAAATGTTGAGCCAACGCCCGGAGTGCTGCGTACATTAACTGTCTGATTGTGTGCTTCGATAATATGTTTTACGATGGCCAGCCCAAGTCCGGAACCACCCTGGGCTCTCGACCGATGTTTATCAATGCGATAAAAGCGTTCGAAAAGCCTTGAAATATGTTGTTCATCAATACCCACGCCATTATCCGATATCTCAATAAGGTAGTTTTCGTCCATATCGTAAAAGCTGATTTTTGTCCGGCCGCCCGCAATTCCATATTTTATTGAATTCTCTATTAGATTAGTAAATACAGTCCGAATCTTTTCCTTATCGGCACTAACCAGCATAGCATCGTAATCTGCTGCAAATATGAGTTTTATATCGCGTTCAGTAGCTTTTGGCTCGAGCAACTCCATTACTTCTCTGACCAATGCTGTAATTGAAAAGCTTGAAACCTGGAGTGTTAATTCGCCTGTTTCGAGCCTGGATATCACTTCAAGATCCTCAACAATGGTGATCATCCGCTCAATATTATTTTGCGATTTCTGTAAAAAGTCGAGGTTTATATTCGGATCATTAATACCTCCATCCATGAGTGTGAGTATGAAACCCTGAATATTAAAGATTGGAGTTTTAAGTTCGTGCGATACATTGCCAAGAAATTCGCGCCGATATACTTCCATTTTCTTTAAGGATTCAATTTCCTCTTTGCGATCGTTAGTCCAGTTTTCTACTTCATGGTTCACTTTGCTGATAATATCACCATGAATACTTAGGATTTGGTTCTTTTTATCATCCTTGCTTAATTTCTGTGTATGTATGGATTTGTAAACCAGCTTAATGCGGCTATAAATGAATTTTTCGAGTGCATAGGTCAGCACAAGGTATTGAATAATGACAAGTACTAAAAATGTAAAAGGGATCAGAATCCATAAATAGGGTTTAGTCTCAATGCCGACGAATAGTAAAAATATAAAAGATGCCATCAGCGAAAGCAGCACAGAAAGGATAAAAGCCAGTCGCCTGGGGGATATTTCGTTCATAGTGGTAGGCAAGGAGGATGAGATTTTGGATTTACGATTTTGGATTTACGATTTACGATTTACGATTTACGAATAAGTCTCATAACTCACAACTTCCCCAATCGTACATCGTACCTCATCATTCGTAAATCAATTTATCTCGGATCAAACTTATAACCAACACCTTTTATTGTTTTAATATTGTCAATACCGGTTTTTTCACGAATTTTACGGATATGGACATCAATGGTGCGTTCGCCTACGATTACATCATCGTCCCAAACCTGCGACATGATTTCGTCACGGGTAAATACCTTGTGTGGTCTGGAAGCGAGGAGGTTAAGTAATTCGAATTCTTTTCGGGCGAGCTGGATTTCTTCCTTTTCGCGATATACCATATAATTTTCCTTATTGATCTTCAGATCGCCGGCCTCATATATATTGGAAGATTCTTTTACACTTTTATGTCTGCGCAGGAGCGAGTTTACTTTGCTTACAAGCACGGCCGGTTTTATGGGTTTCGTAATATAATCGTCGCCCCCGGCATCGAGGCTGAGTATTTGGGTAAAATCTTCGCTGCGTGCTGTAAAAAAGACAACCATTGCATTTTCGAGTCCGGTGATACGCTTTATTTCCCGGCAGGTTTCTATGCCATCCATTTCGGGCATCATCACATCCAGCAAAATCAGATGAGGCATACTTTCCTTCGCCTTACTAATTGCATCGCGTCCGTTGTCGGAAGTGAGTACGTTATACCCTTCCTTTCGCAAATTATATCCGACAAAATCGAGGATATCGGTCTCATCGTCAACCAGAAGTATTGTAAATGCGTTATTTTCCATAGCGGTATTGTTAGCTTATGATTTATCAGTCGATTTGAGAGGATCCTGTTTCAACTTCTGAAGTTTACTATGTTTTACGATAACAGCATCGAAATAAAAGATCAGCTCTTCAGCAATATTGGTTATGTGATCTCCTGCGCGTTCAAGTTTGCGGATGATTGAAAAAGCGTCGAGCAGCATTGGGATATCATCCGGGTTTTCCTTGATCAGTTTACAGATTATCGGGTTAATTTCATTGTTAATTTTATCCAGTTTTTCGTCCATACCAAATAAGCCTTTCACCAATTTCCGGTCGCCTTTTTCGAACGAAGAAAGCGATTCCTGTATCATGGACTGTGAAATGAAGAACATTTCCGGAATCTTCATTTCATCAATGGTTTCAATTGGCCAGGGCTTTTTGGCATTTTCGGTACTTTTAGCAATGGCATTTGCATAATCTCCTATGCGCTCAAGGTTATAATTTATTTTGAGAACCGAAAGCAGAAAGCGCAGATCAATTGCTACAGGATTCTGCAGCATAATAATATTTTCGCAATCCATGTCGATCTTTAACTCAAATGCGTCAACCATTTTCTCGTTAGCGCGAATTTCGCGGGCAAGATCTTTGTCGCCATTGATGAGGGCAAGGCGGGCTTTTTCCATCTGGCTGCCTACGAGGTTCCACATTTGTATTAAATCGCTTTTTAACTTTTCAAGATCTATTTCAAGATGACTCATTGTAATTTAGCTAATGGTTAATAGAAAATGGTTATTGGAAATACATTGCATTCGGTAGTTATAAACTTGTCATCGGTTGATTTACTGGTTAGTTCAAAAAAAGTGTGTAAATCTAAGCATTCTTTTTCTTCGAGTATCACGGTGTCTATTGTGTCCAGGTTATTAATTCTGAAACTATAAAATATTTCTCAACCAAACCTTCCTGTTATATAATTCTGTGTGCGTTCGTTTGACGGATTCAGAAAGATTTTTTTGGTAGCGTCGTGCTCAACCATTTCACCCAGGTAGAAAAAACCGGTGTAATCACTTATACGCCCCGCCTGTTGTAGGTTATGCGTAACGATGAGAATTGTGTATTCTTTTTTAAGCTCAAATATGAGATCTTCAATTTTTGCGGTCGAAATTGGGTCGAGAGCCGAAGCAGGCTCATCCATAAGGATAAGACGTGGCTCAACTGCAAGAGCACGGGCAATGCAGAGTCGTTGTTGCTGGCCGCCCGAAATTGACATCGCTGATTTTTTCAGGTTATCTTTTACTTCATCCCAAAGTGCTGCCTGGCGAAGTGAACGTTCTACGGTTTCATCCACCGTTTTCCGGTCGTTTATTCCATTTACACGCAGTCCGTAAGCAACATTTTCGTAAATTGATTTCGGGAAAGGATTGGGTTTTTGAAATACCATACCTATGCCTTTTCTTATTTCGTCAATTTTAGCTTCCTTCGAATAGATGTTCTGTCCATCAACAGTAATCAATCCTTCAAGCCTGAAATTGGAAATCAGATCATTCATCCGGTTAAAAAGCCTTAGAAAAGTTGATTTGCCACAACCCGAAGGACCAATAAGAGCCGTAACAGTATTGGGTTCAAATGTCATGCTTATGTTTTTTAATGCATGAAAATCTCCATACCACACATTAATATTTTTTGCTTCTGCTTGTATCATTCTTCGGTAATAGGGGTTGGGAGTTAGGATTCAGGGATTTGGGTTTCAGGGTTACAGGGTTTCAAGTTTCAGAGTTTCAAGTTTCAGAAATACCGGGCCCTGAGCGATTCCGATAGCTATCGGAACGAATGGCAGGGTTTCAGGATTTCAAGTTTCATGGTTTCGGAGATACAGATTTACAGAGTTTTAAGTTAAAATTGTGCTTCTACGGGAATGTTTTTCAGACTAACTTCTATTTTCTTTTAACTATTAACTCCTTATTCTCCAACTAGTCCATTTTTACTCTTTTATTCAGATAACGGCGCAGTAAGCTCGCGGCGGTATTTATGATCAGCACAATGGCAATAAGTACAAATGCAGTTCCATAAGCCATGGGTCTGGTTTCTTCCATATTGGTTCCGCTGGTGGCAAGCACATAAAGATGATATGGCAAGGCCATTACCTGATCGGATAAACTGGAAGGCAATTTCGGTAGGAAATAGGCTGCTACGGTAAATAAAATCGGAGCGGTTTCTCCCGATACCCGACCAATTGACAAAATTAATCCCGTGATAATATTTGGATATGCTACAGGAAGTACAACCCGCCTTATAGTCTGAAGCTTTGTGGCGCCAAGTGCATAACTTCCCATCCTGAGTGTATTATCCACTGATTTTAAGGCTTCTTCGGTTGTTCGTATTACGATAGGCAGCGTTAACAAGCCCAGTGTCAGCGAACCGGCAATAATTGAGTCACCAAATTTGAGATAGTTTACAAACAATGCCATACCGAACAATCCAAAAACTATGGAAGGAATACCGGAAAGGTTATTGGTCATCATACGTATAAAGCGTTTGAGCCAGCTGTCGTGAAGATATTCGTTGGTATAAATTCCGGAGAGAATTCCGATTGGGAAAGCAAAAATTATACTACCCAGCACCAGGCAACCAGTGCCTACAATTGCCGGAAATATTCCGCCTTTGGTCATGCCATCCTCAGGCATAGCCGTAAGGAATTCCCAGTTTACAACACCAATTCCCCTGATGGCGATAAAACCAAGTATGGCAAAAAGGATTCCCACTACCATCAGGCTGATAAGCCCGAAAGTGATAAATGCTATTCTCTGTATTAGTCGTTTCTTTGTCACTTTATTATTTTTTTCAATTTATTTAAACCAATTATTTTTTCAAAAATATGATTTTCAGATTCTTTAAGTCATCAATATCAATTACTAAACTCCAAGCATGTTTTGCATTATTCATTATTCGCTATTCTTTATTCACTATTCATTATTCTCTACTATGCTCTCTGCTTCGTATTCTTGATAAACTCAACCGTAAAGTTGATAATTATTGTAAAAAGGAAAAGTACTATTCCAAGAGCAAACAATGCTTTGAAATGCATTCCTCCATATGGTGCTTCGCCCAGTTCAGCTGCAATAGTTGCGGGTATTGTTCTGGCAGGAACAAGGAAAGAGTGCGGTATATTGGAGGCATTGCCGGTAACCATCAGAACAGCCATTGTTTCTCCGATAGCACGACCGATTCCAAGTATTATAGCTGTTGAAATTCCTGATTTCGCATAGGGAATAGTTACTCTCACCAATGTTTGCCAGCGCGTTGCACCAAGTGCCAGACTAGCTTCTTTTAGTGCTTTGGGTGTAGTACGCATCGAATCTTCGGTGATGGTGATGATTGTAGGCAGTGCCATTATTCCCAATACAATGCTTCCTGCCAATACAGTTTCGCCAACAATAAGGTGAAACACTTGCTGAACCAGCGGTACAATTACTATCAGTCCAAAAAAACCGAACACAACTGATGGTATTCCGGCAAGTAGTTCGATAAGTGGTTTTAAAAGATTTCTTAAGCGGATGTCAGCAACTTCGGCCATAAAAATGGCTGTAGCGATACCCAGAGGAATGGCAAATAAAAGTGCGCCAAGCGTAACCATTAGCGTGCCAATAATCATTGGCCATATGCCGTAACTGGGAATAGGGTCGGAGGTAGGATACCATTGCCTGCCGAAAATAAAATCAGAAACTGAAATGTCTTTTACTTTGATTCGGTGACCGTTAAATCCTGGTGGCAGGCTCTTGCTTGAAACATACATAATAGCTCCGGGATGCGACAAAATAAAATCATTCATCTTTTTTGGCAGAAACTCAAGATTCGGGCCCAGTTCAGCTTCTGAATAATAGGTGGTAATATCATTGGTGGTAAACAGGATTATACTGTCGTTATTACCTCCCACTTTCGACCAGTTTGTAATATCCTGGTTGAAAATCAATTTCACCTGGCTGGCATTTAACTCCTTAACAGGGTTTTGTTTGCTCACTGTAATTACAAAATCCTTTTCAAGTGGCGAACTATGAAAAAGTCCTATTCCTTCACGAAATAAAAAGACTATTATTAAGATAACCGTAAGACTTGTAATGGTACTGCTCGAAAAAAGCACACCTTCAATAAACTTCTCAAATATTTTTCTATATTTCTTCATGAAGATTTTTATAAGCTCTTCAGTAAATCAATCTTTGTTTAAAGTTAAAAGTAGTTTCACATGCTTTGAATAAACAAATGAGTTGATGATATTTCGATTTTATCTGCATTAAGCATCAGCTTAATTATTTCAGTTTTTGATTAAAACAGCAATTAATACCGGATTATTTTTTAATGAAAGAAAAGGCACATGTTTCGATGTTACCTATTCTTTCATCAAATAAACACATCTAACTACAAACCATTACTTTATAGGAACATAACCTTCGTTAAGTACTATTTTCTGCCCTTCGACTGATAAGATAAAGTCTATGAAAGGCTTAATTACCTTTTCAGTTGATGTCAAATAGTAATAGTAAAGCGGACGGGTAATTGGGTACGATTTGTTCCTGGCATTTGCAATGTTTGGCGAGATGTACGTTTTACCTTTATCATACGATACTTCAAGCGCCTTAACTGTTTTTTCAACATAAGCAAGGCCAACATATCCGATAGCACCTTTGGTTTGGCTAACGGATTGAATAATAGCTCCTGTAGCCGGCATTAATAAAGCCGAAGTAGCGTAATTCTTTTTATTCATAACATGCTCTTTAACGAACTCATAAGTTCCTGAACTGGTTTCGCGTGAGTAAACGACCATTTTCATATCGTCACCGCCAACTTGTTTCCAGTTGGTAATTTTGCCTGTAAAAATGCCTTCGAGCTGCTCGCGGGTAAGTTTGCTTACTTTATTTGTCGGATTCACAACAATGGCAATGGCATCGTAAGAGATAATGGTTTCTTTGAACGCTTTGCCAGCTTCATTGAGTTTCATTTTCTCATCCAGCTTTAAACTTCTTGATGCTTGTGCTATATCTGTGGTTCCACTCTGTAAAGCTGATATACCTACGCCTGAGCCACCACCAGTTACCATTATTGATGTGTTTGAATTTTTCTTCATATATACTTCGGCTTCTTTTTGGGTGAGTGGAAGCACGGTGTCGGAGCCTTTAATTTTGAATCCAATCTTTTGAGCCTGTACAAAGGTTGCCATAAAGGCGATTGATGCAATCAGAATTAGTTTTTTCATCTTTTTGATTTTTTACAAAGTACGTTGAGTAATATAATTTGATTATTAAGGCAATGTTAAGAAATTATTAACAGACCAGTTAGAATTTATACTGAACACGTAAGGTGAATACGTTGTCTTTCAGATCTTTGGTGCTATTATTGGTTTCATTGGTGCCCACAGTTGAAAGTGCTGAATTCTCATTCTTAACAATTTCGTAATATGCCATAAATTTAACCTGTGAGTTGAATCGGTAGTTCCATCCAAGTCCGACTGTGGTAAATTTGATATCAGCAGCGCCCAAAGCTGTATTTTGGCCGGCAGCATTTTTTGCCATAATATCACTTCCTTTAACTTTGGTATTGGGATCATACCAGTCGTATTTTAAAACCAGTTGATTTTTTGTCTGACCAATACTCTGAATAAAATATATGTAACCGCCGTTAAACTCCCTGTTATAAGTGTCACCGGTGGGAGCCGTACCGCTTGAGATACTCGTATTTGTCCCTTTTGCACCAGGCTGTTTCCCGGTTAAATATTCAGCTCGTATATTTGTAAACCCAATAGGCGACTGAATGCTGATCTGTGCATCAAAACCAAGATACTGACGTTTTGCAAATCCACTCTTATTTGATGAGGTGGAATCCGGGATGATCGCAACATTGGGATCAGCCATAAGACCCGGGGTATATACAAATTTAGTTCCCTGATAAACACCACCATTATAATACGAAGCTCCTGCGCCAAATTTAACTGTCTCGCTTCTGTTAGCTTTAGCAAAACTAAGGTGACCAATAAAGTCTTTCCTTTTATCAAATTCAGGATTAATGCCGTTACCCGTAAATAAACCGGCATCTAATTTGATGAAATCGTATTTCGATCCTTTCATTGGCTGCAAAGTCAATTTAGCGCCAAGATCACGTTCGCCTGGGAATAATGTCTGGAAAACACGTGAGCGCTCCGGAGTTTCGCGGGCACTTGACGAATAGCTTATTTCGTAACCGAACGGGCGATCGAAAACTCCTGCTGTTAATGTAACAAATTGTTTCCATGGATCACGTATTGCAACATAAGCATCTTTTAATGCGACACCTTTTTCGGTTGCATCCAATTGAAGCACATAAGTCGAAAACTCATTATCATAGGTGAACTTTATCCTGCCACGACGCACCATATAACGGTTATTGGAAGTTGATGGAAAAGCTCCACCTGAAAAAGGAGTGACTGAGCCTGCCGTGTCGGCATGTTGCCATTGCGCCTGTATGTAACCGGTAATTTTGAGACGTTTCAATATCTCGATATCCGATTTTAGATTTTCGATTTTGCCGTTTAACGAGTCTGCAGCTTCACCCGAAACTGAGCTTTCTTGCGCATAAAGTTTAATATTGGCAAGGATAAGAGAGAAGGTGAATACAATTGTTAGAAATTTAAGTTTCGATTTCATTTTCATATTTATTTTATTAGTTTCGGCGGCAAAGAACCTATTATCAAATAACCCTATGATTACGGGAATATTAAGTTATTATTAACTGGTCTTGGAAACTCATAACTATATGATATAAATATAAATATAAATATAAATATAAATATAAATAAAGGTGTTAACCGATTTATATCGTTTGATTTAAGTGATCTGAAAATACAAATTATCATTAGTTTTGCCAACTTCTTCACAGTTAAAAGCTATTATTTATATTTTTGCCTTCAATTAGTGCTAAATCGTAAAATGTCCTGTTATGAAAAAGAAAGGCAAGCCAATTCAGATTCAGAGTCCTGAAAATTATATACGCACCAAAGCCCGGAGCCTTGCGATATTTGAATGCCTGGTAAATGATGATTGGAAGGATAATGGTATAGCTAATGTGATTGTTGCCCGGAAACATTCAAATGGAAATATAACATTAGCGATATATCTGGTTGATTTGTACTGCCTTGGCGTTAAGGACACCATGTATATGTTTAATATTGATGAAAATAGTTATCGCGAAAGGCTTCATAATTTTCCTGGCGGGAGTGTGCTTTCCGAAATCGACTATACCCTTGCTCATAACATTGTTTTCGCGGCCATTGAGTATGCTGGTGATTATGGTTTTAGCCCGCACAAAACTTTCACATCTGTAACTAAATACATGCTCGAAGAAGATACGGATGAAATTGAACTGATTGATATTGAGTGTGGTTTGGATGGAAAGCCTTCCTTTTTCGAAGGTCCAAATGATAATTCATCCACGGTATCCCGGATTTTAAAACAACTCGAACGCATAGCCGGTAAAGGAAATTATGATTTTACGATGATTAATGATGATTTTCAGGTTCGACCAGAATTTGATGATGAAGGAGATGATTTTGATGATGAATCTGATAGCCGGATGAGTTACGATGAAGCATTTAATATATTCAGAGCTAAAATTGGTGATTTTGAAACCCTGAAAAAGGAAGAAATTGAATCTTTTATGGAAGCGGTTGATGTTTTGTTTGATTCAATGATTGATGATGATAAATATGCTGAATATTATGATGATTTTATGGAGGATCTGGATATTGAGACTTTAACGGAAGAAGTTCCCGATGAAATCCTCGGCCTGCCTGAAGCCGAAATTGCTGATCCAGACTCTTTAAAAATTAAATTGATTCCAATTCTGGAACTTCCAGAAAAGAAGTTTAAAAAGGGAATTAAGATGATTGGTGAACTGAAGAAAGAATATGGAGAAATACCGCTTTTAGCCTTTCTTGAATTGCATTTTGAAGATGATAGAACTTCGGAGGCTTATAATCAGAAATTAAAGCA
The DNA here is from genome assembly GCA_038237165.1 of Bacteroidales bacterium. Classification (GTDB taxonomy): domain Bacteria; phylum Bacteroidota; class Bacteroidia; order Bacteroidales; family UBA4417; genus UBA4417. Next base: position 15,575 of record JBBRYZ010000075.1, read on the forward strand.
ACTTGTGGAAAAGTTTCCTCGTTTCCCACTAATAAAAATTGCCTCTTTGGTACAAAGTTATCTGTATAATAAGGATCAGATTCCTGAATCTGAAATTGTGCCTTTACATGAATTGTTTCCTGGCAGGTCATTTGTCCATCAGATTGAAATGGATCACTATCTCCTGTATGCAATTTTTATTGTTTTAGTGGGAAACAATTATTCGCGGCTTGCTGCATTTCATGAAACTCTTATTGACCTCGAATTTCCAGATTATTTTATGGAATTAGCTCATGGTATGATTATGGTTGAGAAAATCAGGGCAGTAGCTGAATTAACAAATACAGCAGGTTAATATTTAGTCTGTTTCGGATTGTTTTTTATAATTTACAATACTCCATGTACATGAAAGTGAATTTTTTAGATTTTAATTCCTATAAAATCCAGCTAATCCTACGCCGAGTTCCTGCTTGCATTAATGTTCCCGTATAATGAGCGTTGTACTATTTTTTCGTAAGCTTCCTCGTGTAGTGATTTCTGCTCAATCTTCTGTAAAGCATATTGTTGTATAACCAGAAGTGGTAATACAATATGTTCTCGTATTTGAATAGAATTGCGGGTTACGGGTTCTTCTTCCATTAAAATTTCATAACCCGATATCAACAGTACCATTTCCTTTGAGAGCTTAAACTCGTCGAATAAAATATTCCAGAACTCTTTGTATTCTTCATCTTTAGCAATATAGGCCGTTAATTCAAAATAGCATTTTGATAAGGACATCATGCTGTTAAGTATCAGTGCTTTAAAAAATGGAACTTCACGGAATAATTTCTTCAGTTCATCCGATTTTCCTTGCTTCACCAATGTGTCGATAGCTGTTCCTATACCAAAAAAGCCCGGCACATTTTGTTTCAGTTGACTCCACGATCCCACGAACGGAATTGCTCTCAGATCCTTAAATTCCAGTTTTTTCTGATCGCCCCGTTTTGCAGGCCTGCTGCCGATGTTGGCTTTGTTATAATATTTCAGCGTGCTCTTGTTTTCTAGATAGGGCAAAAACATACTGTGATTTTTAAGAGCAGTATATTTTTCGAAACTAATCAGCGAAAGATTTTCTATTAATTGCCTGGATTCGAAAGAGATATCATTTTTATTAGCAAATAAATTATTCGATAAACCGGCAGTAAGCAGCTGTTCGCAGTTGCTGATAAAATGTTCCTTGGTGCCGTAAGTGCTGGTAATAGTCTGCCCCTGTATGGTAAGCTGAATTTCGTGATTTGCTATTTTACGGCTTTGTGCGGCATAAAAACGATGTGTTTTGCCACCACCGCGAGCCGGCGGTCCGCCACGACCATCGAAAAAGATAGCCTTGATACCATGTTGTTTACAAACTTCCGACAAATTCTCTTTCGTTTGAAATATAGACCAGTTAGCCATTAGGAAACCACCGTCTTTTGTTCCGTCGGAAAACCCAAGCATGATGGTTTGCTTATTCTGCCGTTGATGCAAATGAGCGCGGTATTCAGGAATCCGGAAAAGTTCTTCCATAATTGCCTCTGAGTTTTTCATTCCTTCCATCGACTCGAAAAGTGGTATAATATCAAATGTAATTTTATTTTGTTCCCAGCCACACCACCTGAAAAGCCCTAAGACTAACAAGACTGAGAAAATATCTTCGGAATTACTGATGATATACCGGTTGCAGCCATCTTCGCCATTTTTGTGCTGAATGAGTTCGAGCTGGGCAATATTGATAATGGTGTCCTTAATCAGATTATCCTGATACAAATCGGGATGAATATGTATGTCGCGGTGGAGTAGGATGGAGGTTAGCTCTTTTTTAGATAGTTCATTAAGACTGCTTTTGATCAGGCCTGCTTTTAGCAGAATTTCCTCTACCGTTTTATAATGAATTCCATGATCCTGCCTGATATCGAGGGCTGCAAAATGTGTTTTGAACAAATTAACTTTATCAATCAGGTTGTCGAGTGTATCCAGGTAAAGACTGTTGTATTTCTGAATCAAAATATTTTTAACCTGCATCAAAGGTTGAATAATCTCTTCGAAACCAATAGTTTTTGCCGGATCGAACATAGTAGTGTATATGCTGGCTCTGAGGGTAGAAATACTCTCTTCAATATCGCGGAACGTAAGTTTCCGTTCCAGGGTTTTAAAGTCGTCATAGTAACATTTCATGAGTGTCATACGTAGCTCATTGGCTACATTCATGGTGATTTCGGCGGTAACAAAGGGATTCCCGTCGCGGTCTCCACCCGGCCAGAAACCGAGTTTTATAATTTCAGGGTTATGAAAATTACTGTTGCGGATATTCCTTTTTATATGTGCATATAGTTCACCTACAGCATCATAGTAGATATTTCGGAGAAAATAAATGATATTTTTTGCCTCATCAAAAGGTGTTGGCTTTTTAGCATTGATAAGTGAAGTTAGCCCAAGCTGTTGCAGCGTAAGGTCAATTCCATCAATATCATTTTCAGTAATTAATTGTCTGAGTTTACTAATAATATCCAGCACCGAAGGAGGATAAAACTGTGTTGGATGTGCTGTAAATACTAAGCGCGTTCCGAAATGTGACAGCTTTTCAGAGATGTTTTCCTCATTTTTTTTACTCTCCATCAGATGGAAGAAATCCTTGATGGATAAGTTAGTGCCCGATTTCTCTAGTTCGGTGAAAGCGGCATCTTCAACACTGTCGAAAAGTACAATCTGCCTTTCCACATATTGTATAACCCTGAACATGAAGTCGATTTTTTCTTCTTCCGTTTTAATGGCTGTATTTACGGCAAAGAAATTATCAAGAATCTGAAGCGGATCATTGCCCGATTCAAGTCCTTGCTTACAAACATAGTGCATCAATGGCAGAAGCATTCCCACGTTGCTGATTCCCTGGAACGGAAGGTTTAGGAATAAGCTGTTGTAAACGTTGAACTTGTTGCGGACCGATCTGTCGAATTCTTTAACTCTTTTGGCTTCATTCATAATTTTATCTTTATGATTCAGGATCATTCAAATTGCACTAACGATATATTTTCATTCAGAGTTATACAAAATTAGGCTATTTCTTTTCCTTTTTAAAATGCTTAAAGTATTTCTGTATAAGGTGAAGGGAGAGAGTGGCTGTGTATAATATTCAATTTACTTCAGTATAAACTTGAATTAAGGCATATTGTTCCTGATGACAGTAGTTTTGATTCTTTTATAAACAATCGTTGAAATGAGCGCGTTTTTTAGTTTCTTTGTATACTTATGTCACTCTTTATCTCTTCGTTAAATTCGGGAAGCAACGGGAATTGCTATTATATTGGAAATCAGCAGGAAGCAGTTCTGGTAGATGCCGGTTTATCTTGTCGCGAAACAGAGATAAGGATTGCCCGTGCAGGACTTTCTTTCAGTAGGATCAAAGCTGTATTTATTTCGCACGAGCATTCAGACCACACACGTGGCGTTGCCGTAATTTCGCGTAAATACCAGATCCCGGTTTATATTACAGCAGAAACGCACCGAAGTGGAAGATTGCAGCTACCAAGCCATCTTACCCAGTATTTTGAGTCCTATTCGCCAATTGTTATTGGAGGGTTATCGGTAAATGCATTTCCAAAACAGCACGACGCTTCGGAGCCGCATAGTTTTACAGTCACCGGAAATGGAATTACAGTTGGCGTTCTCACAGATATTGGTGCTGCCTGCGAGCATGTGAAACTTAATTTCAGTAAATGCCATGCTGCTTTTCTCGAAGCCAATTACGATGAGGATATGCTTGAAAATGGCAGTTATCCAGTTTACTTAAAACGGCGTATCAGCAGCGATTATGGACATTTATCAAATCGGCAGGCTTTGGAACTTTTCATTGCACAGAAGTCGGATTTTATGAGCCATGTCCTGCTTTCGCATCTATCGCAGGATAATAATAATCCGCGGCTTGTTGAGAACCTCTTCAAGACTCATGCAGGAGGAACGCATGTTGCGATTGCTTCGCGATATCAGGAATCGGCGGTTTATAACATTAATGGGGAATTTATTGATGTAGATCATAGCGTACCTACAATTCTTCCTGCCAGTTATATACAGACTTCTCTGTTCTAGTACTTTATCCACGACTTTTCTCAAATTGAACACAAACATGCACAAATTATTTGTGTGTATTTGTGAATTCATTTGTGCAATTAGTGGAATTTTTTCAAAAAAAAACCACCCTTTTACAGGTGGCTTTTCTAACTCAAAATTAACTCTCACTAAAGAAAGGTTTTTATACAATGCCCTGATCGAGCATAGCGTTGGCAACTTTCAGGAAGCCGGC
>JBBRYZ010000076.1:0-19599 GCA_038237165.1 Bacteroidales bacterium
AAGAGTTTGCACAAATCTTTCCAAAGCCAGGATGGGTTGAGCATAATCCGGTTGAAATTTTCGAAACCCAACTGGCAACTGCAAGGGAAGTACTGGTAATAGCAAATATTTCAGCCATTGATGTAGCTGCCATCGGAATAACCAACCAGCGTGAAACTACTCTGATTTGGGACAGAAATACCGGCATGCCTATTTATGATGCAATTGTTTGGCAGGATAGGAGAACAGCAGCTTTTTGTGATGAACTGAAAACCAAAGGATTGGATGGAATCATCCGGCAGAAAACCGGTTTGGTTGCGGATGCATATTTCAGTGGCACTAAGGTGAAATGGATACTCGATAATGTTCCGGGTGCAAGGGAGAAAGTGACAAAAGGGGAATTGTGCTTTGGCACTGTTGATACATGGCTGTTGTGGAAACTGACGAATGGCAAAGTTCATGCTACCGATGTAAGCAATGCAAGCCGCACAATGCTTTGCAATATTAATACTTGCGAATGGGATGGAGAATTGCAAAAAATGCTGGATGTGCCAGGCAATATGCTTCCGCAGATACGAAGCAGCAGTGAAGTTTATGGTAGCACAACATTATTGGATGGCAAAACCGAAATTCCCATTGCTGGAATGGCCGGCGACCAGCAGGCAGCGCTTTTCGGGCAGTTATGCACTCAGCCTGGAATGGTGAAAAACACCTATGGAACCGGCTGTTTTATGCTGATGAATACAGGCGAAAAAATGATTGTTTCTCAAAATAATTTGTTGACCACCGTTGCCTGGAAAATTAATGGTATCACGCATTATGCTTTGGAAGGCAGTGTGTTTATTGCCGGGGCAGTGGTACAATGGCTTAGAGATGGATTGGGAATTATAAAAACTTCAGCTGATGTGGAAGTCCTGGCGAAAAAAGTAGATACAACCGATGGCGTTTATGTTGTGCCAGCATTTGCGGGACTTGGTGCTCCATACTGGAACCAGCATGCAAGAGGAACAATAACCGGTTTGACCCGCGGAAGCAATGCTTCTCATATTGCCAGAGCCGCCGTCGAAAGCATTGCTTATCAAACCATGGATGTACTTAATGCGATGGAAGCCGACAGCGGCATTCAAATAAAAGAACTTAGAGTTGATGGTGGTGCCACACAGAACAATTTGTTAATGCAGTTCCAGAGTGATGTGCTGGATACAAAAGTGGTTCGGCCAACGATTACTGAAACAACAGCTCTGGGCGCAGCATACTTAGCAGGACTGGCGGTAGGATTTTGGGAAAGCATAGAAGAATTGCAGCAACAATGGCAGATTGAGAAAGTATTTTCCCCTGAAATTACCATCGAAAAAAGAAACGAATTAACCAGAGGATGGAAGACGGCAGTTACAGCATCGCTTTCGATAGCATAGGATTGAATGGATTGAATGGATTGATGAGATTGATGAGATTGATGAGATTGATGAGATTGATGAGATTGAATGGATTGAATGGATTGAATGGATTGAATGGATTGAATGGATTGATGGGATTGATGGGATTGATGGGATTGATGGGATTGATGGGATTGATGGGATCGAAAGGATTGATGGGATTGATGGGATTGATGGGATTGATGGGATTGATGGGATTGATGGGATTGATGGGATCGAAAGGATTGATGGGATTGATGGGATTGATGAGATTGATGAGATTGATGAGATTGAATGGATTGATGGGATCGATGGGGTTGATGGGATTTATGGGATTGAGAGGTTTGAAAAGTTTGAAATGTTTGAAGAGTTTCTGAATTTTCTTCCCCTTTATCCTTTAACCTTTTCCCTTTTTCCTTTATCCTTTAATCTTTTTCTATTAACCATTACCCTTTACCCTGTACATTTCAACTTTTTCCCATTAACTATTTTCTTTTAACTATTCCCCAAATGAACAGACAGGAACAACTAGATCAACTCCGCATGGAAAAGCAATTTGACATCATCATTATTGGTGGTGGAGCTACAGGACTGGGCTGTGCCGTTGATGCTGCTTCGAGAGGTTTTAAAACTTTGCTACTCGAAAGAAATGATTTTTCGAAAGGAACTTCCAGCCGATCGACTAAATTGGTTCATGGCGGCGTGCGTTACCTTGCACAGGGAAATGTTCATTTAGTGAGGGAAGCATTATTGGAACGGGGACGGCTTTTGCGAAATGCTCCGCATGTTTGTCATACCTTGTCCTTTGTGGTGCCGGCTTACAAATGGTGGCAGAAATGGTTTTACGGTTTTGGCTTATGGCTTTATGAATTGCTTTCGGGCAGTTTAAGCGTGGGAAAAACCAGGTTACTCTCCAAAAGTGCTGCCTTACTTGATCTTCCTGATTTATCTTCAAATCAGCTAACAGGTGGTGTTCTATATTTCGATGGGCAGTTTGATGACAGTAGGCTGGCAGTTAATCTCGCTCAGACAGCTATTGAACAAGGTGCTGTTGTAATCAATTATATGAGCGTTATTGGTTTCAACAAAGAAGAAAAATCTATTTCAGGAATTAAAGCTAAAGATGAAATAAGTGGAAATGAATTTATTGTCGGGGCAAAAGTAGTTGTTAACGCAACAGGTGTATTTGCAGATGCCTTATTGCAGCTGGCCGAAGGACATACCGAACAGACTATTGCACCTTCGCAGGGAATCCACCTTGTAGTGGAAAAGCATTTTTTTAGAGGCAATGCCGGAATGATGATTCCAAAAACAGATGATGGAAGAGTTCTGTTTGCTATTCCCTGGCACGATAAACTTTTGCTGGGTACTACAGATACACCGGTTGAGAATATCACATTGGACCCCAAGCCATTAAAAGAAGAAATTGATTTTATAATCCGGCATTTTAATCGTTACACTACTGCTAATATTAATTATCAGGATGTAAAAAGCGCTTTTGCAGGCCTGCGTCCACTGGCAAAAGTAGGTTCCGAAAAGAAAACTTCAGTCATGTCTCGCGATCACGTGATAAAAGTATTGCCTTCAGGTCTTCTTCATATTACAGGAGGTAAGTGGACAACTTATCGAAATATGGCTGAAAAAACGATTGACAAGGCGATTCAATCAGCGGGATTAAAGTTTTCTCCTTCCAAAACAAAAGATCTGAAAATTCATGGATGGCAGGCAGCCGGAATTAATAATCATCTTTCTTTGTATGGATCTGATGCTTATGAAATATTAAAGCTTATTGAAGCAGATAGTTCCTTGTCAGAAAAGATTCATCCGTCATATCCATATACAAAAGCCGAAATTATGTGGTTTATTGAAAATGAAATGGCTATTAATTTGGAGGATATTTTAGCAAGGCGACTTCGGTTACTGTTTCTGGATGCCAATGCTGCCATGGAGTCTGCGCCGGTTGTTGCCCAAATGCTTGCTTCGCAAACAGGTAAAGAAGCAGAATGGACGCGTCGGCAAGTGGAGTCTTTTAATGAAATTGCAAAAGGTTATCTGTTTTCTACATCTGTATAATTAGAATAGGTTTTAATGAGAAGATTTTTTGAGGTATCTCAAACTAACAACTCATTTCACCTGCATTTTTCTTTGCCGAAAGCAGATTATAAGCCCCTTTAACCACAGCTTTCACCATTTTTATATTTATGCTTTCAGGTAAAGTTATTTCAGTATAGCCACCATCTGTAACGCCTTTAGTCACAAGTATCATCCGGTATTCTGTAAATTGTTTGCCTTCTTCCATTTTGTTTTTATCAAAAAGGAAAATATAATCTTTATCATCAAAACTTACAATCGCTTCTGATGGCAATGTAGCTACTTTGTTCGACGAAGCTTCGATCACAGCATTTACATACATTCCAGGAAGAATATTTTTACATTTTTCCGGAACTGAAGCAAAAACAGTGTACGTTTTGTCGGGATTTATAGATTTGCCGGTTTGGTAAATTACAGCTTCATGTTGCTCTGTTTCGTTATTGATAAAAAAGCGGATTTTCTGCCCGGCCGACACTTTATCTGCATCCTTTTCGAACAGACTGAGTTCCAGAAAAAGCTTATCGCTGTTTTCAATTTCAAACAGTATATCAGATGAAGATACAAATTTGCCGATATTTATATTTACTTTTTTTACATTTCCCGAAATAGGTGATACCACGGCAACCGAACGCATAATATTGTCTTCGTTAAGGCTGGCCGGATTAATGCCGATCAAAGCCAGTTTTTGCTCAAGTGCCTTTACCTGTGCTTTCAAATTTTTATAATCCGAAGTAGCTTGTTGCAGGTTTTGTTGCGAATATACTTCCTGCTTATAAAGATCAGTATGTCTTTTATAATCAGCTTCGGCAAATGCGAGTTTATTTTTTGCTTCAAGATAATTTTGCTGAATATCAACAAATTCCTGATTTTCGATAATGGCGAGTGTCTGGCCTTTGCTCACGGCATTTCCGGGCATAAGCGCAATACTTTTAATAAATCCTCCCAGTGGCATGCAAACAGTCGCCAGATTTTGCGGAGCCACAGTCACCAGCCCGTTTACTTTAAGCGTTCCGCTGAGCGATCGCAGTTCAATAGCACCGGTTTCAATATTGGCAAGTTTAACCTGGTCGTCGCGTAATTCCACAATGTCATCGGGAAGTACTTCTGCTTCTTTTATTTCGACTGCTGATTTACCATTTGTGCATGAAGCAAATGCAACAAGGAATGAGAAAATGACGATGAGCGATTTTATTTTATACTTTTTCATACTGATTTTATTTACAATGTTTTACCTGAAATGGATTCGATATTGATGATGGTTTGTATGTAGCTGTTGAGCGCATCGAGGTAGTTTTGTTTGATGGTGAGCGCACGGTTAAGACTTAGCACATAATCAAGATAATCCATGGCTCCTGCTTTATAGCTGCGGCCTGACTGCTCAATTATATACCCTGCTTCGGGAACTGCCTGCTGCTCATAGAAATCCACACTTTTACTGTATTTATTATATTCATCGATAAGTGAGCGATAATTTGAACTAAGTGTTTTAGAATATGCTTCAGCATTCGTTTGTGCAATATTCTGCCTGATGCCGGCTGCTTTTACTTTTGCTGAATAAGGCTTGTACCATAAAGGCATTGTTATTCCCGCCTGTACTCCGGCAAATCGCTCAGAAGGTCCAAATGCAGTAGGCACCGAATTAACTTCCTGAACACCTTGCATAGTCTGGTTAAAATATCCAATGGATAAATCTGGTAAGGCACGGCTTAGCTCCAGTTTTTTTTCAACTCCTGCAACTTCAACCTGTTGCTTTACATAACCAAGTGAGGGATTTTCTGCAATAGCAGTGGAATCGGGGAGGAGGACCAGCAGTTGTTTCTTAATGATTGTATCAGCAGGATACCAGGTTTCATCCGTATTTAAAAGCGTTTGTAACTTACGTGCATAAATGCCGACATCAGCATTAATTTGCTGGAGTTGATTTTTAACTTCAAGACTCTGCGAACGGGCGGTGATCATTTCGAGGCGGTTGGTCTCGCCAGATTCTGCACGGAGTTGGGCCGCACGCTTAAATCCCGAAAAAAGGCTGTCCTGATAAACCAGCAACTTTTCTTTTGCAAGCAGGTATGTCAGTTGCCAGTAAACCTGCTTAACATAGGTTGCAATTTCGAGCTGCGATCCTCTTAATTCCCATTCACTGCTTTTTATGCCCGCAGCAGCCAGCTTATTCTGATTGATGTAAACTGACGGGAACGCAAGCGATTGGGATAAAGTAAAACTGTTATCACGTGTAAATGAATTGAATTGACCGTACTGCGCTTCAACAGATGTTTTAGGAATATCCCAGGTTGCGCCTTTCAGGGCTTTTTGCTCTTCCAAAAGGTAAGTGGCTGAACGAATAGAAAGATTGTTGCTCAATGCCTGCTTAATGGCTTTTTGAAGGTTGATACGCTTAAGTTGCTGTGCGTTAGTTGTATTGAAAAAAGAAGAGCCAACCAAAAGCAACGCCAGAAGTGTGACTGTTTTTGCCATTTTCTTTTTGAAAAAAGATTTGAATTTACCGGATGAAAAAATGATGTAAAACACTGGAAGAATTATTAATGTTAGCAATGTTGCAGTAATTAGCCCACCAATCACGACAGTTGCCAGTGGTTTTTGAACTTCTGCACCGGCAGATGTTGACAAAGCCATTGGCAGAAATCCGAAGGATGCAACTGCTGCTGTCATTATTACAGGGCGTAAACGAATATGCAGGCCTTTCAGAACACGCTCAGCAATATCAGTAATACCTTCTTTTTCGAGCCGGTTAAACTCGGCTATCAGTACAATTCCGTTTAGTACAGCCACACCAAACAATGCGATAAAACCAACTCCGGCAGAAATTGAAAAATTCATTCCCCGCATCCATAAGGCAAAAACACCGCCTATAGCCGCCATTGGAACTGCCGAAAAGATAAGCAGGGCATGCTTTACAGAATGGAAGGAGAAATATAGTAATACAAAAATCAACAACAACGCCACAGGAACTGCAATGGAAAGTCTTTCCTTTGCTGCCACCAGGTTTTGAAATTGCCCTCCGTAAGATAGATAATAGCCCGTCGGTAGTTTTACCTGATCGTCAATTCTAGCAATAACTTCGTCGATAACACTCTGAACATCGCGGTTACGAACATTAAATCCAACCGTAATCCTACGTTTGGTATTTTCACGCGAAACCTGTGCCGGTCCTGACTTTATTTCAACATCTGCCAACTGCTCAAATGCTATCTGTCCTCCGCCAGGAAGTGAAACAGAAAGATTTTTTACATCTTCTATATTTTTCCGATATTCTTCATCAAGGCGGATAACCATTCCAAAACGTTTTTCGCCATCGTAAACCACTCCAGCCTGGCTACCGGCAAAAGCTGCCCGCAGCACCCGATTTACTTCTTCGATAGAAACTCCGTATTGGGCAAGCCTGTCGCGGTTGTAGGTGACTTGTACCTGGGCAAGCCCGGTAACTTTCTCAACATTCAGATCTTCAACACCTTCAATTCCCTGAATGATTTTCTCCATATCTGCAGCCTTTTCGGATAAAATAGTAAGGTCATCGCCGAAAATTTTAACAGCAATATCCTGTTTTGATCCGGAAAGCAATTCGTTGAAGCGCATCTGTATAGGCTGCTGGAATTCAAATTTCACACCTGCAAGTACCACAAGCTTTTCCTCCATTTTTGCCACCAGCTCTTCGCGGGTTCGGGCACTTGTCCACTCACTTTTATCTTTAAGTGTGATGATGTAATCGCCTGTTTCCATGGGAGTTGGATCGGTAGGAATTTCACCCGCACCGATCTTGCAAACGGTATGTTTTATTTCAGGGAAATTATCGAGTAGTATCTTATTGGCTTTCTGAACCATTTCAACTGTGTTGCTTAGCGAACCGCCTTGAAGCGTAATTACACCTGCCGCCAGGTCACCTTCTTCGAGCTGCGGGATAAACTCGCCGCCCAAACGGTTAAACTGGAAAATGCTGAAAAGAAAAAGTATGATCGCCGATATGGAAACCAACAATTTATGGCTGAGCGCAAAAGCAATTACCGGGTTAAAAGCTTTATGAATTCCATCCATTAGTTTGTCGGAAAAATTACGCTTATGCTCTGTTTTTTTACTCAGAAATAAAGCTGAAGCAACAGGAACATACGTTAATGAAAGGATGGCTGCACCCAACAATGCAAAGGCCACAACCTCAGCCATAGGGCGAAACATTTTACCCTCAATACCTACCAAAGCCATTATCGGAATATAAACGATCAGGATTATGATCTGTCCGAAAGTGGCCGAACTCATCATTCGTTTGGCCGACTGAAATACATTATCGTCCATCTGGTTCTGCGTGAGTCTTTCTACTCCGGTATAATGATGTTTGCTCATAGATATCCGATGTACAACGCTTTCGACGATAATTACGGCTCCATCTACAATCAGCCCGAAATCTAATGCTCCCAGGCTCATCAGGTTACCCGACACCCCGAAAATATTCATGAGCGAAATAGCGAAAAGCATAGCTAGCGGAATTACCGAAGCCACGATAAGGCCAGCCCTAAGGTTGCCCAATAACAGAACCAGGATAAATATCACGATCAGAGCACCTTCCAGAAGATTGCGGGAAACCGTTCCTATAGCTCGGCCTACGAGTTCGGAACGGTTCAGGTAAGGCTCGATGGTAATTCCTTTGGGTAAGGATTTCTGAATCGATTCGATTCGTGTTTTTACATTGACGATTACTTCGTGGGCATTTGCACCTTTTAGCATCATCACTACTCCACCGACAGCTTCTGTTGTGTCAACCACCAAAGCCCCGTAGCGCGTGGCATTACCAAATTGAACAGTAGCCACATCCCTTATCAGAACCGGAACTCCGGATGCACTGTTTTTAACTACAATCTTTTCAATATCCTCAAGCGTTTTCACCAAACCAATGCCCCGGATAAAATAGGCTGTCGGCTTTTTGTCAATGTAAGCGCTGCCGGTATTTTCGTTATTTTTTTCGAGAGCCTGAAAAATATCGGTCAACGTAAGGTTCATTCCCCTGAGCCTCTCAGGATTAACTGCAATTTCATATTGCTTAACAAAGCCGCCATAGCTGTTTATTTCCGCCACACCCGGTGTACCCAGCATTTCGCGACGCACTACCCAATCCTGAATAGTTCGCAGTTCCATGAGCGAATATTGCTTCTCAAAACCTTTGTCCAAAGCAAGCCGGTATTGATAGATTTCACCCAGCCCGGTTGAAATGGGAGCAAGTTCAATTTTTGCCATTCCCGCGGGAATTACTTCTTCTGCTTCTTTCAGCCGCTCACTCAATTGCTGCCGCGCCCAATATACATCCACATCATCTTTGAAAACAACGGTTACAACTGAAAGCCCTAGTCGGGAAATAGAGCGCAACTCAATGATATCAGGGATGCTTGCTATTGCTACTTCGATGGGTGCGGTAATAAAACTTTCGACTTCCTGCACCGCCAGAGACGGAGCCATCGAAATAACCTGCACCTGGTTGTTCGTAATATCGGGTATGGCGTCGATTGGCAGCCGGGTAAGCGAGTATGTTCCCCAGCCAATCAATGCAACCACAAAAAGCCCGACAATGAATTTATTTTTTATTGAAAAATGGATAATTCGTTCAATCATAATTACTTCCTGTAAAAATTAATAACTAACATAGCTAGCAGTATCCAATGCATTAAATGAAAATGCAGGAATCAGCAAATACCTTTCGGTTAGTATTAAGAAATTTTAGGAGGTTGCCAGATTGAGGCTAAAGGATCAGAAAAAAATATGTTTGAAACAGGAAAATACTGTTTTTCAAAAAATGAAAAACTATTCATCTGCACAAGGTATTCCTGAAATATTACGGAAGTGGCGCAGCAATTACATGTACAAAAAGGAGAACAATTATCCTTGTCGCTATGATGGTGAGCATCCTGACTTGTTTGCGATAATTCAGTCTGATGTATTGCCAAATCCGTGTGAACGTCAATGCAGGGTTTTGCAGTGAGCGCTAACACATAGAAGGATAATATGATGGCAATAATTTTCATAAGTCAAGTAAAGGGCAAATGTACTATAAATGTTGATACAAACAAGTAGAAAGACTATGAAGGAAAGCAACTCTCATAAGTATTCCAGCTAGATTATATTTCATCTCCGGAAGAATCATTATCTTCAAAAACCCCTGACTCAACCGGCAAACCCAGTGCCTTCCATTTCAAAATCCCACCATCAAGGTTTACGGAATTAACAATTTCATTCTGATTTAGCCAGTTTACGACTTTCATGCTACGGATACCAGCATTGCAGACAACTATGACAGGCTTACCGGTTGGTATTTGTTTAAATTGAGCAATTATTTCGGAGATAGGGAAGTAAAACACATTTTCGTGCGGAATATATTCAAGCTTATATTCGGATTCTTCGCGAACATCAATCATGATAGCTGAATCATTTTGTAATTCCGTTAACGCATTTTGAGGAGTAATATGATGAAAACCAGCGATATGGAATTCCTGGAACTGAGGTACTTCAGATCTTATCATTCGAATAAATTCAGGATATAAAGCTTTAGAAGTATAAACAACAAATATCCTGAAATGGTTTCGGAAATTAAAATTGTGAGTGTTTATATCTTAATTTAATTTTAACCGTGGTTAAACTTAAACTATTTGGCGGTTTTAATCTGTATTTTTCCGGAAATTAGCTTGTCCGCATTCGCTTCAATTGTTATGATTCCCTCAATTTCGGTAGCCTGTAGAAGGATAGTAGCTATTCCAGCTTCCGCAGATATGGGGTTCTGACCAATTAATTTACCACTTCCTTTAACGGAGAAGTTGACTGATGCATTTGAGTCAAAAACCTGGTTTCCATTGGCATCACAAATTGTAGCATATACAAAAACCACGTCAGCACCATCAGCTTTTAACGTCTTTTCACTTTTGTCGTAAGTCAGTTTTACACGGTATGCCTTTCCTGCCGTTGTTACTGAATCTTTTGCAACAATCTCATTTTTAATGTATCCTACTACTTTCAATGTACCTGGTTCAAACTTCTTAACATCGAAAATAAAAGGCGGACAGTACAGCATTTCGGATACTTTGTCAGATTTTGTCACCCTTTTTTCAATTAATTTATCATTCAGGTAAATAGCAATTTCCTCGCAATCCGAGTAAACTTTTATACGATTGAAGTCGGATTTCTCGTTCCAGTATGAGGCAATTTTTAAAGTAGGCCTACTCTGGCTCCGGTAAAAGTAGTAGGCAAATTTTGGCAGGCGGAAAATATCTATAATGCCCGAAGATTCAATATCAGGCGAGTATCCCCGATTATAATCAAACATAAGCCAATTAGCATCGCCAAGGTGCGGATTGCGTAAATTGTCATTGTGAGCTTCCTGAAAATTTAAAGCCTGCTGAAGCAATCGTTTTTCACCGTCGCCGCGCAATTGTCTGCTGCTGCGTTCATCACTTTTCAATCCCGCATAACCAGCCTGGTTGAGGCCGGCATCCTGAGCAAAATATTCCCAATCACCATATTCGCTTGTAAATAATGGCGTTGCGGAATCATATTTTTTCCAATAGTCAGGAGATTTAGCATGTTGCCTTGCCGGAATAAATACATCATAATACTTGTTTATCCATCCACAGGTAATCAGTTTCGATTCGGGCGATTCCTCTTTGGCAATAGCCACCATTTGCTGCATATAATTGTCAGGCATAGGCGATTCGTTTAACGAAAGTTCCCACATAGCAACGCAGGCGTGATTCCTGTCTCTACGGATCAGATCACGGGCATCCTGATACGAATTCTGCATAAATGCCTCATTACCTACAAATTGCCATCCGGGAATAGCATCAATAGTCAGAATACCCAATTCATCACAGGCATTCATAAATGCAGGAGATTGAGGGTAATGTGATAAACGAACAATATTGAATCCTGCTGCTTTGATTTTTACTGCATCGCGATACTGGGCATTGTCGGATAATGCATTGCCAATATAGGGATATTCCTGGTGCCTGTTAGTGCCAACCAGCAACAGCAGTTCCCCGTTTATAAAAAGCTTCTCATCTTTTATCTCAAATTTCCGGATTCCGATTTTAGTTTTTACTACGTCAACAATCTGATTATTTTCTTTTACATCCACCTGAAGCGTATAAAGATCGGGATGTTCCGGATGCCAGAGTGAAGGGTTGGTAATCAGAAAACTTTGCAGAATGCTCTTATCCGAATTCGCATTAATACTGCTTTTGGTCGAAGTGGCCGATGCAACGGTCTTTCCTGACTTATCAATAATTTTGCTAAACAGAATAAAATCTTTGATCTTGCCAGTTTCATTTTTAATATGAGTTGAAACAGATACTGTTGCTGAATATGTGTTTACTTCAGGAAACCAGACTCTTACACCTCCCGAAGCAGTTTTATTCTCCTTTACTGCATCCGAAATATGCAGCGGATTGGTAATGACCAGCGAAACATTGCGGTAAATTCCGCTGTAATAGCAGAAATCAAGGTCTTTAATTGGCTTGCCAGGCGGTACACCGGGATTGTCGTGGTTATCCGTTTTAACAAGTAAACGGTTGGGCTTGCCGAAGATTATTTCCTTTGTGATATCAATGGTAAAAGGAAGATAGCCTCCGGAATGGGTTAACAGTTGCTTGCCATTCAGCCACACCTCAGCCTGTTGCATGGCAGCTTCAAATTCAATAAATACCTTTTTGTTTTTCCATTCAGGCTTGGGTGTAAAATCCTTTTTATACCAACTGATTCCGACCCATGGTTCAATAATAACCAGCGGTTCTACTTTTGCGGTATGAGGCAATGTTACAGGTTTCCAACCGGTGTATGAAAAACTCTTATCCACTGGCAAATTACTATTTGTTTTTGCAAAATCTTCCTGGTTGCAAAACTGCCAGTTTGTATTAAATAAAATTGTCTGACGGCTATTCTGCGAAATGCCGACAGTTACTATTCCTATTAAAATAAAGACTAAAGATATAAGGTTTCGTTTCATAGAAATGAAAATTAAAGGCAGATGGTAAAATTAGTTAAAAGCATCCAAAGCCACAATTGTGCTCTTTTCCCGGCATATCAATGTAATATCAGGCTCTGATATAAATACGAATTTTTAAAAAATCAAAACGCATAAAAACAAATAGAAATCAGGGATTTGGTATTATTAAATCAATAATTTTCTTAATCGAATCCAGCCCGATTTCCTCGTGGCTAACCTTTGCCGGATCACGGAAAACATATCCCGAAACATCGTCAGCTACCTGAAGTTGTAGGAATGATTCAACAGAACAATTAAAAACCAGGTCGAGGGTCTGGTATTCTATTTCTGCGTAAATATATTTATTGGTAAATGTGCCAACAAAATCTATTTTACTGATTTTCAGATTCAGTTCTTCTAAAATCTCCCGCTTTACAGCTTCTTCTGCAGTTTCGCCAAGATCGACAAATCCTCCGGGCAAATCAAGCAATCCCGCTGCAGGGTCATGTTTCCGAACTGTGAAAAGTACTTCGTTCTTCTCATTCCGGATAATTGCTGCTACTGAAGCACTCATATTGATAAAGAACCTGAAGCTGCAATTGCTGCATTTCAAGTATTTTTCCGAATCAGTTGATAAACCAGGATTTCCGCATTTCGGACAGAATTTAAAAATCGTTAAAGGACTGAAATTGCTGAGCATGTTTCAATTGTCTTAATTGATGAGTGCATCATAAAGCACTTCAATAGGATGCATTGCGGTTCGCCCGGTTCCATCTTTAATTTGATGCCTGCAACTTGTACCCGGAGCAGAAATAATTGTATGCTCAGGTGTTTTCCGCACTTCCGGCAATAAAACCAATTCTCCGACTTTCATCGAAACATCGTAATGCTCTACTTCGTAACCAAACGAGCCGGCCATTCCGCAGCAGCCAGATTTTATTTCATCAATGGTATAATTTACCGGTAACGAAAGCATTTCTTTGGTTGGACCGGTCGAGGCAAGCGCTTTCTGATGACAATGGCCATGCAGCCGCACATGCTGTTTTGCATCCGTAAACTGCAATTCAGTTATATTCCCTTTCTGCACTTCACGCATGATAAACTCATCAAACATCAGGCAATCGGCTGCAATTCTCAAAGCAGCAGCTTTTAGTTCACTGCCGACAAGATCAGGATATTCATCGCGGAAACTCAGTATTGCCGAAGGTTCTATGCCAATCAAGGGAGTTTCAGCAGTTACTAATGATTGGAGTTTTGTGATATTCTCTTTGGCCAGCAATTGCGCTTTCCTTACAAGACCTTTCGACAAATAGGCTCTTCCGCTTTCTACATGATCGGGTATTTCGACCTTGTAACCGAGTTTATTAAGAACTTTAACTGCCTTGATACCGATTTCGACATCGTTTACGTCGGTGAATTCATCGGCAAATAAAAATACTTTTCCCTTTGTTCCAGTGTTTTCCAATGGTGACAGCTTTTTCACCCAATTTTTAAGCGTTATCTTGTACAAAACCGGTATGGAACGCTTAGGTGCAAAACCCAAAGATTTCTTCATCAAACCTGAAGTGAATTCATTGGTAACAAAGAAGTTAAATATAGACGGCATTAGCATTCCAAGCTTGTTGAGTTTTGAAATATTGGCAATGATACGTGTGCGGACAGGAATTCCGTTGGCATCGTGCCAGTGCTGGAGAAATTCAGCTTTATACCTGGCCATGTCCACATTACTTGGGCATTCACTTTTGCAGCCTTTGCATGAAAGGCAAAGATCCATCACCTTATATATCTCTTCGTGGTCAAAACGGTTTTTCTTATCGGAATTGGTAAGAAATTCACGCAGAATATTTGCCCTGGCGCGGGTTGTAGTGTTTTCGTCCTTTGTTGCCATATAGCTTGGACACATGGTTCCGCCGATTACTTCAGTTTTACGGCAATCAGCCGATCCGTTGCATTGTTCGGCAGCACGAAGAATTCCATGCGTTCCGGAGAAATCGAAAAAGGTTTCAGGCTCCTTTACAACCGATCCTGATTCATACCTCAGGCTGGTATTCATCTTTGGTGTGCGGGTAATCTTCCCGGGATTAAATATTCCATCGGGATCCCAGGCATCTTTTATATTTTGAAGAAGCGAATAATTATGATCACCAATCATCATCGGTATAAATTCGCCCCTGAGGCGGCCATCACCATGCTCACCACTTAGCGATCCCCGGTATTTTTTAACCAGCTTGGCTGTTTCAAGTGCAACAGTATGAAAGAGTTCCACATCTTTTGGATCCTTGAGGTTAAGAACCGGACGAAGATGTAATTCGCCGGTTGCAATGTGGGCATAAAAAACACATTCAAGATTAAGACTTACAAGCATTTTCCGGAAGTCATTCATATATTCCGGTAAAACAGCCGGATTTACTGCTGTATCTTCAATGACCGCAACCGGTTTGGCATCTCCAGGAAGGTTTGATAAAACGCCCAGGCCGGCTTTTCGCAATGCCCAGACTTTATTCACATCCTGATTATAAACCAGTGGGAAATAATAACCGTAACCGGCTTCTTTCAGTTCATGAATAACAGCATTGGCATTGAGGTCAATTTCCTGTCGTGTTTTTCCTATAAGTTCTATAATAAGAACCGCTGCCGGATCTCCTTGTAAGAAAAACCGATTTTTACGCTGCGAAATATTTGTCTTGGTCTGCTCAAGGATCACATGATCCATCAACTCAACGGCAACCGGATTGTGTTTTAGTGCAATGATATTTCCAAGAAACGCTTCGTCCAGCGAATGGCAGTGAACACATACCAGCGCTTTCTCCTTTGGAGGAAGAGGAGACAGATTCAGCTTTATTTCAGTGATAAAACAAAGAGTGCCTTCGGAACCGGCAATTAATTTGCAGAAGTTAAATTCTTCATCGGTTTCTGTAAATGGATCACTTTCAAGAAGAAGGTCTATCGCATAACCGGTATTCCGGCGGTGGATGGATTTGTCAGGAAACTGTGACCTGATCTCTTCCTGATTTTCAGCATTTCCCAGTGTTTCTTTAATGTTCCGATAAATGGAGCCTTCGAGTGAATCAAGCATACACTTTTGTTCAAACTGCTCTTTCGATAGTTTTCCGAAAACAACTTCTGATCCATCACTTAACAAGGCTTTTACGTCGAGCGTATGATCGCGTGTGCTTCCGTAAACCAATGAATGTGAACCACATGAATTATTCCCAACCATTCCGCCAATCATACAACGGTTGGAAGTTGAAGTTTCAGGACCAAAAAACAAACCGGTTGACTCAAGAATTTTATTCAGTTCATCGAGTACAATGCCCGGTTGAAGACGCACCCAATGCTCTGCAACATTAATCTCTAGTATTTTAGTAAAATGCTTCGAAATATCGGCAACAATTCCTCCTCCAACTACCTGACCTGCAAGCGAAGTGCCTGCAGCTCTCGGGATCAGTGATGTTTTAAGGCTTCGCGCAAAAGATATCAGCGTTTTTAAATCGTCAATATCTGCAGGGCGCACAACTAACTGTGGCATCTGCCGGTAAGCTGAAGCATCCGTCGCATACATCAAACGTGTATATTCATCAGCGAATACATCACCCTTGATTGCTGCCTTAAGGTCACTGAGTTTATTGTGAGGAATTAGTTTGTTTTCCATTTTATTCTTCTACCAGTTCTTTCAAAGGTTTGAAATAGTACTTATCCCATCCTTCCACAATATTGTCGAAAGCCTCATCAGGAATATTAATATGAAGAAGCTCCACATCGGTTGAACTCCCTTCGTTATGTAACTTAATGGTAACAAGCGATTTGTGCTCAGATGTCATCCCTTCTTCGTCCTCGAAATACCATTCCTGCATGATCATTTTGCCAGGTTCAATTTCGATATTTATCCCTGTTATATCGCCATCCCATAACGAAAATTCGGTACCTGCAACCGGTTCCATCACCGCTGTTGCTCCACTCCATATTTCAATAGTCAGCGGATTGGTTAATGCCGTGAAGATATCTTCCGCCGAAGCCTTGATATGATAATGTTTTTTAATATTTTTCATGTCTTTTTGAATTTGTTAATAGCTTGTAGTAGAAGCAGGTATTCTGTTAATTCCGGGAGAACGGACTGATTTATAATTCTTTAAAAATGTATGTTAATTCCCGGCTGCAACCTAAAAACCGGCATTTGCATATAATCAATGTAACTCGAGTTTCCACTGAGAAAAGTGAAAGCCATTTCTGCATAAGTAAAGTCAGCCTGGAGAAGCAAAGATACCCTTTGGTCAAGTCTGTATTCAAGAGAAGCTCCGGTAAGACATGTAAACTTCGAATCATAAGCACTTGTTTTCCAAAATGTGATTTTACCGATCATAAAGGCATCAACACCATAAAACTGATCCGGAGTTTTTGCGGTTAAAATCCCACCCATGAGTTTAAATGTGGAGCTTATTTTCGGACTTATCGCTACTTTGTAATAAACGCCTCCCATATACGTTTTAAGTTTATAAGGCCCTGAAAACATATTAACGCTGTTGAATGACGGCTCACTTTGCTGATAATCCTCGGCATAATAACCGGAGGCAAACTCAAATTGATTGGATGAAAAGTCAACTCCGAATCCGATCTTAGGATTTATAAACCATGCGGCTTCTCCTCCGAAACTTTTTCCCAGTAAAGCATACCCTCCTTTTCCAAACTCATGCGACGCCAACTGACCCATTGGCAAAACCGCACCAAACCGGATGCCAACAAATGAATTAGTATGTTGTGCCAAAGCGAAGTTAAAACTTAAACAGCTAAATATGAGTATTATAATTGACCTTATGGTGTTATTCATGCAAAAATTTATTTTTGTCAAAAGTAATAAATAGTAACGATACTTTCAGTGGCCTGTGGTATGACTTATAGTCCGATCAAATTTCATGTTTTAGTAGTCTTTGGAGTCGGAAATAGTTTACGGATATTTATCCTGCTGACTAAAAAAAGCAGACTATCTTTCTGAGATCAGTCTGCCTTAATATTAACGCGAAATAGTTATTTTCTATTTCTTATAGAAATCAGTGCTTTCAAAGATTTTATCTGCCGATTTGGCAATAAATCCTGAATATAATTTGCCATCAGTATCCGGATACCTGAAAGCAAATTCGTAATAACATGAAGGTATTTCAAAATCACCATCCACGAAATTTACTTCCTGGAAAGCGGCTTTAGTACTGGATTGTTCCAGAAGTTCTTCGGGAGTTCCTTTTACTTCGCCACCCGAACTGTTGAGTAGAAAACCCTTATCCTTGACGAACTGATTTACTTTTTGAATGGTGTTAAATTTTTTGAGCGAATTGATGCTTACCGTAAAATGGTTGGTAACAAATCCATATACATATAGCCAGGCGGCATATTCTGATTCCTTGCGCAGTATTTCGTAAGTTTCGTAGGAGGGAGGTCCCCATACATTACCAGAAAAAACCAGTTCATTACCAAAAACCAGTTCATCAGAAACACGAGAGGCACATTTCTTTACAACCGATTGCAATCCGGGGCTGAAATGGTCTGTCATTAACTGACTGATAAAAACTCTGGGTGCATTTGCCAGCGTTTTATGCTCATAATGCTTGGCTGTAAGATGTTTATCCTCAAAAATATAATATCCTTTCTGAACATATCCGGCATCCAAAAAGGGGCGGGCAAGTACATCCACATTTATACGGGTATCGAAGAAAGTGCGAAATGCAATATGGTCATTTTCAACTACTTCGCCTTCGGATGTAAAACAGTCGTGAATTTTTTTTGCTTCGGGATTCTGGGTGGTATAATCAGCCCAAAGCCGGTCGAAAATTTGTTGTGCTTGCATAATAATATGTTTAAGTGGTTTAATATAGACTTTTTAAAGTATTGATATCTTTACTGGAAAAATGCGCTTGTAAATAAAACAGTATTTGCACCTACAAGTTCAAGCAGTTGTTTGTTTTCATCAACAAATTTATCAATTTCCTCTTCCTTATGCAAAATACCTGACATATTATTTAATAGTATTGCCAGATCGCGATTTTTGCTTTCCGAAAGGGAGTTAATTTGTACGAATTTACCGTTCTCAACATTAACTGTTATTGGTAATAACCCGGAAAACAGCGGAATTTCTGTTTGAAAATGATAGGCCGGTGAATACCCAAAATTCCACGCCCATGTTTTATACTTGGTTTCCGAAAGTTCAGAAATTGCTTTCAGATCATATTCCGTTAGCTCATAGGATTTACTTCCGGGATAATAATTCCTTAAGCAGGCAATAAGAGTTTGTATAAATTCATGTATATCAATAGTTTTGGATAGGAGGGGCGCCAGGTTGCAAACCTCGCTTCGTACTGATTTCATCGCCTTTCCATGATATTCTTTTTCAGGAATCAGGCTTTTCTGCAGAATATTAAGATCCGTATCGAAAAGGAGTGTTCCATGGTGAAGCACTCTGTCGTGAAATATATGCTCAGCATGTCCCGAAAACTTTTGATTTCCGATGAAAAGACTGTTTCGCTTATTCACATTTATTTCTATTCCAAGGCTTTGCATAAATGTTACAAGTACGGAAGTAAACTGACTGAAATCAACCTGATTGGTTTTACCTGTCTTTTTGATAAATGTAAAATTCACATTTCCCATATCATGATAAACTGCTCCGCCACCACTGATACGCCTGATAACAGGAATGTGGTTTGCATGTACAAACGGGTAATTTATTTCCGCAAATGCATTCTGATGCTTGCCGATAATCACCGATCGTTCATTTATCCATATCATGCAAATATCTTCAGTTGACTGCTTTACAAAGTATTCTTCTGCAGCGATGTTAAAATATGGATCGGATAACGGTCTGTAAAAAATCAACATATGTTTGTATGGAAAAGTAAAACGGAATTAAAATTATTCTCCTGGCTTTTATGTACTGCAAATATAACAGAAGTGAAAAGATTTATCTTTACCTAAAAAAACAAAATCGCTTTCACATCAATTTTTTGAACTATGTCGCTAAACATCACTATTAAAGAGAAACTACTCGCTAAATGTATTGAAATAAAAGAAGATTCCGAAGCCAATGTACTTGCAGCCATGAATGATGCTCAGCAAAGCGCTAACGAATATGGCGCGCCAAGAGACAGGTACGATTCCTTCCGT
>JBBRYZ010000077.1:0-19541 GCA_038237165.1 Bacteroidales bacterium
TCAAAGGATTTAACCATTTTTGCAAAAGCATTTTGCTCTGTAAACAGTTTCCATTTAAACGGAGATCAGACAAAATCAGGGTATTCGAAATTTCAATACCGTCCGTTTACACTCGAAGGTAATTTTGCATTTGCTGCCGGATTACAGGAAATGCTGTTGCAGAGTTATGCAGGCTTTATCGAAATATTCCCGGCAGTTCCGCTGTCATGGCAAAACCTTTCTTTTAATACGCTAAGGGCTGAAGGGGCATTCCTTGTTTCTGCAAAAAAAGAAAATGGCATTATCACGGAAGTGAAAATATTTTCAGAAAAGGGCGGCAATACAAAATTGAAATTGCCTTTTAAAACTTTAGTTATTGCTTCACAAAAAAATATTACTGCAAAGGATTCAGGTGATGGATTTATGACACTAAACTGCAAGCCCGGCGGTGAAATAATTTTAAGAAATGGATATGAATAATCCGGGAAAAATATACAAAATAAAATTGAATTCGGTCGCATCACATATCGACAAACAATAAATTCTCATTCTATGGCCTTATCAATCGATTTAAAAGATAAAACAGTTCTTGTAACCGGAGTTACCTCCGGAATTGGTGCCGGAGTAGCAAAGCAATTTGCACTTGCCGGGGCTAATGTTGCCGGATGCGGAAGGCACCCTGCTGACAGTTCTGAAGCCTTATCGTTTATTACATCAGTTGAGTCCTTTGGAACGAAATCTTTGTATGTGAAAACTGATGTTACCGAAACCGGTCAGCTTCAGGATTTAGTGAATGCAACTGCCGGTCGGTTTGGTGGAGTAGATATACTTGTATCCAATGCCGGCATTAATATTTTCGAAGGTGCTGAAAATTGTTCAGACGAAAAGTGGATGAAAAACCATAATCTGAACCTGGCTTCACACTGGCGACTGGCAAAATTGTGTAAACCTTATCTTGAAAAACAAAAGGGTGTCATTATCATTATGACATCAAATCATGCCTTCGCAACTATCCCCGGTTGTTTCCCCTACAATGTTACAAAAACAGCACTAACCGGATTGGTAAGGAGTCTTGCCATTGAATGGGGACCGGACATCCGAACAGTTGGCCTGGCTCCCGGTTTTATCGAAACCCCCGGAAATCAAAAGTGGTTCGATTCATTCCCTGATCCAGCAGCTGAAAGGAAGCGGACTCTTGATTTGCACCCGGTAAAAAAAATAGGGACGATAGAAGAAGTAGGAGCATGGTGCGTTTTCCTGGCGAGTGAATATGCATCTTTTGCCAGTGGAACAACATATTTGTTGGATGGTGGTCGAAGTGCATTAATGCAGGATAGTTGAACTTTAATTTGAATAACTGATTTTATTGAAGACTGGTTCACAATAGGTAATTATGCAAATCTGGAATGCTCATTTACTTCATAGGGCAGAAATGATTCTCGGTGAAGGAGCAATCTGGCATCCTGTTTGGCAGAAATTTCTGTATGTTGATATTGAAGGAATGTATGCAGGAGTTATTGATCCGTTAACAAGGATAATCAGAAAAAGAACAGTTGATAAAAGAATTGGAACCATTGTGCCTTCTATTAATGGCAATCTGATAATTGCACTTCAAGGATCAATCGCGGAATTAAATTTTGAAACAGGAGAAATAAAGCAACTTATTGCTATTGAGCCGGAGAAACCCAAGAACCGCTGTAATGATGGGAAATGTGATGCAGCTGGGCGTTTATGGATAGGCACCATGCATGTGGATGCAAAACCTGAAGAAGGTGGATTATACTACTTTGAAGGTACATTGCATAAAAAGCTGGATAAAAAAAGTATTCCTAATGGCATTTGCTGGTCTGGAGACAATCGCATTATGTATCACATTGATTCATTTAGTCATAACATCAAAGCATACGATTTTGATTTACTGACTGGAAATATTTCAAATGAAAGCATAGCAATAAATGATAAAGATAGTGGCTTTGTGCCCGATGGAATGACGATTGATGCTGAGGGAATGTTGTGGGTTGCCATGTGGGGAGGTAGTTGTGTAAATCGGTATGATCCTAATAAAGGTACATTAGTTGGTAAAGTAATAGTTGATGCACCAAATGTAACCTCCTGTGCTTTGGGTGGGGAAAAGATGCAGCAACTATTTATTACTACTGCCAGTGCGGGTCTGAGCTCTGAAGAATTGAAGCAATACCCTTTGAGTGGTTCTTTGTTTATTGCTGATGTTGGAATAAAAGGTAGCGAAACTCATTTTTTTAAGAAAGATTTAATAGGTCATCAGTAAAGAAAAATACAATTTCGTACTAATGTGATTATTGAAAAAGACAATAAGAATCAACTAACCCGAAGTTGTGCAAAAAACTCTCTTAAGCATCAAAAAATACAAAAGGTTATAAAAGTGCCTATACACATCTGTTATGAAATTAGAACTAATTGATTATCTTATCATTGCAGTATATTTTTTGTTTGTAGTATGCATAGGCTTTTTACTAAAGAAAAAAATTAAAACTGGTAACGATTTTTTGATGAGCGGCCGAAATTTACCGCTTTGGATTACCAGTATTGCGTTTATTTCGGCTAACCTTGGTGCACAGGAAGTGCTGGGGATGGCTGCAAATGGAGCCAAATACGGATTAATGACAGCACATTTTTACTGGATGGGTGTAGCACTTGCCATGATTTTCCTGGGTATTTTTATGATGCCGTTTTATTATGGAAGCAAAGCCCGTTCGGTTCCTGAATACCTGGCTCTACGTTTCGATGAAAAAACGCGAAGCTTTAATGCACTCACCTTTGCTGTTATGACGGTATTTTCATCAGGGGTATCCCTATACGCCCTGGCAATGCTGATGCAAACTATACTCGGGTGGGATTTTAATGTATCTATTTTCGTTGCGGCCGGAATTGTGCTGGCATATACCTTTCTGGGTGGCCTCACCAGTGCTGTGTATAACGAAGTGCTGCAGTTTTTCCTGATAGTGCTGGGAATTGCACCCTTGGTATATATTGGCTTACACATGGCTGGTGGATGGGAAGGTATAGTCAGGAATGTAGAAGATGCAAAATTGCATGTCTGGAAAGGACTGGATAATCCGGCCAACAACCCCATGGGGGTTGATGCCTTCAGCATGGTATTCGGATTGGGATTTGTGCTGGCTTTCGGCTACTGGTGTACCGACTTCCTGGTGGTGCAGCGTGCCATGATATCACGCAATCTGAATGATGCCCGGCGTACACCGATTATTGCAGCCGTGCCCAAAATTTTGTTACCTGTTATTGTAATTCTGCCTGGTATAATTTTACTTGCCTTACAGAAACAGTTCATAGGTTTCGATCTGCCACACAACGCCAATGGCCAGGTAGATTATAACATGACTCTGCCATTGCTGCTTTCCAAACTGTATCCAAGCGGTATTCTGGGTGTGGGCATTACGGCCCTGATTGCATCCTTTATGAGCGGAATGGCCGGGAACGTAACGGCATTTAATACCGTTTTTACATTTGATATTTACCAGGCCCATATCAGGAAAAATGCATCTGAAAATCATTATTTATACGTTGGTAAAGCAGCTACCATTGCTGGTATTCTTGCTTCAATTGCCACTGCATATATAGCCCGGGGTTTTAATAGCATCATGGATCTCCTGCAACTGGTTTTCAGTTTTGTAAATGCACCACTGTTTGCCACATTTTTTCTTGGAATGTTCTGGAAACGCACCACAGGCCATGGCGCATTCTGGGGTTTGATTGCCGGCACGATGGCTGCGGCATTTACACATGGAGTAACCGTTGCCGAAGGCAAAGGAGGTTGGATAGCTCACTGGCATACCTATTATTCAGGCACGGGGCAGGCATTTAACATTGCCTGGATTGCTTTTTTAATTTGTTTTGCGATTACTGTTACAATAAGTATGTTTACTGCTGCCAAGCCTGAAAAGGAATTAACTGGCCTTGTTTACAGCCTCACACCCAGGCAAAAAGATTCTACAAAAATCTGGTATAAAAATCCATTGGCGCTGGGAATTATAGTATTACTTATAACCATTGTTTTTAATATCATTTTCTTCTAAAACAAAAAGTTATGAAAAGATTATTCGATTTGCGGTTTGTAATAGGCATTTTCTTCCTGGTTGTGGGGGCATTGCTGTTTGGCTATAGTTTTATTGTTCCCAATAGTGCTGCTAATGGTAGAGACGTAAATTTATGGTGCGGAGTATTTTTCATATTTTTCGCGGTTTTTATGTTGACCTTGTCTTTTAAGGATAAATCTGAAATATCATAACGGTTGGTATTTGGGGGTTGTATTTGTATTTTATTTATCCTAAAACTAAATTATTCTTCATAAAACCCGAATTGCATAAATATAAAATGAAAGAGATTTGCTGTTATTTTAGCGTAAAATATAATATTTGAGGTATTATTGCTAAAATAGTTTATATTATTGCTAAAATTGTTGGAAGATTGAAATTAGATATTAAATATTTTTGTTGTAGAAAAGTACTATAGTTGCTGAAATTGGTGCGTGATTGCTGATCAATCGTGTTTTACTGTAGTATTTTGGCTATTGTATATCAAATGAGATTAATGCGACTTCGATTATCCCAATAAACTCTCAATAAATCTGAATAAATCTCCAATATCGAAATCTTTTTCAGGCATATTTGTTTATACTACCTACATACTAAAATTAATTTTAAAGTTTTGTCGAAATAATAAAAATATGTATTAATTTGGCTGCTCTGTAAAATCTTTTAATGCATTAGAATCAACTAAACTTCAAACTAATAACAAAACCAAAATGCGTATGAAAAAAATTACACTCTTTATTGCGTTATTACTCTGCTCCTGGCAGTTGGTGCTAGCGCAGAGCACAATAACCGGTACAGTTACGGATGCCAAAGATGGCTCAACCTTGCCGGGAGTTAGTGTAGTGGTAAAAGGTACCACAACCGGCACTCTAACCGATGTGTCCGGGAAATTCTCGATCAAAGTCAGTCCGGCTCAGGTTCTTCAGTTCTCCTATGTGGGCTATGATACTAAGGAGTTAGCCGTAGGTAATCAGATGGTTATGGCCATATCGCTCGATCAGAAAGCTGCATTGCTTGATGAGGTTGTTGTTGTTGGTTATGGCACCCAGAAAAAAGTGAATCTTACCGGCGCCATAGAAACGGTATCAACCAAAGATATGACTTCCCGGCCGGTTACAACTACCAGTGCCGCTATACAGGGGAAAGTTACCGGGGTATATGTACAACAAAACTCTGGCCAACCTGGTAAGGACTATGGTAACATACTAATTCGTGGTATAGGTACATTAAACAATAATAATCCACTCGTATTGATTGACGGAATCTCTGGCAATATGAACGATGTGAACCCGCAGGATGTCGAAAATATTTCAATTCTGAAAGATGCTGCCGCCTCAGCCATATATGGTAACCGCGCTGCAAACGGAGTTGTATTGATAACTACCAAACGGGGTGAGAAGGATAAAATGAGGGTTGAATACTCAACGTATTTTGCAACACAAAATCCTACTTACCTTCCTGAAGTGCTTTCTTCGTACGAACATGCTACCCTTTATAATGAAGCTGCACTGAGTTCGGGAAAACAAAAAAAGTATACTGATGCTGAAATACAGAAGTATAAAGATGGAACCGATCCTCTTTATCCCAACACCCGTTGGCAGGATGTATGGTATAATCCTGCCAATATGCAGAATCATCACTTGCAGGTAAGTGGTGGAAATAAGGATATTTCCTATTTGTTTGCAGGAGGATATATGAACCAGGATGGGGTTCTGCTTGGTACTTCATACAAAAATTTTAATTTCAGATCGAATATTGACTCCTATTACCTGAAGAATAAAAATCTTCATATTGGTATAAATATGGCAGGAAAAAGATCAACCTTTAACGAACCGCCATATGGATCCAGTGGTGTTATCAGGGGTATTAACAGGGATATACCTACTGATGTGCTTGTATATCCTGACGGTAAATTTGGAGTAGATGCTAACTATGCCAGGTATAAAAGTGGTGGAACCAACCAAAGTCTGACTAACAAATTCACAGGTAAGTTTCTGGCTGATCTCGAAATTATTAAAAATCTGAAAGCTGAGTTCAGTTATGGTTTTGATTGGGGGCAATCGCTTACTACCAATTTTTACCCTGATATTTATTACTACGGCAGCATCCTGAAATATACTAATAATCAGCCAACGTATTCACCATCTGAAGTTACTAAGGGAAACAGTCAGTCAATTGGTACAACTTTAAACGCTATTTTGCGATACAGTCTGGATTTTGGGAATCAGAATCATCACATAGATGTTTTAGGTGGTTATTCGGAAGAATACGGGCAAACAGATTATTCAAGCGGTTACAGGAAATATTTGTTAGCCTCGCTTCCCGAGCTTAACATTGGCGACGTTTCAACGCAAACTAATAGCGGTGGTGCCTATCATGTTGCCTTGCGTTCATATTTCGGACGCTTGAATTATAGTTACAAATCCAGGTATCTGCTTGAAGCAAACATGAGGTATGACGGATCATCGCGATTTGCCCAGGAATTACGATACGGACTTTTCCCGTCGGTTTCGGCAGGGTGGCGTATTTCGGAAGAATCATTCTTCGAAGCGGTAAAACCAGTGATTAGTAATCTGAAGGTTCGTGTATCCTACGGTCAACTTGGTAACCAGACAATCAATACCAATTATGCTGCATCCGATATACTTGAAACAGGTTACAATTATGTTTACGGAGGTACTTTTAGTCCGGGTGTAGCTGTTACAACATTAACCAATAAGGCAACAAGCTGGGAAACGACTACTCAATTTAACATAGGTTTAGATGCTGATGTATTCAAAAACTTCACTGTTACAGCAAACTACTTTGACAAAGTTACCAGTGATATACTAATGAGAACTCCTATTCCTATTACTCTGGGAAATCTGAACCAGCCCTATCAGAATGTAGGTAAAATGAAGAATACCGGCTGGGAGCTCGGGTTGGGTTATCATAATACGTTCGCAAAGGAGCTTAGGCTTGATGTTATGGTTAATCTGTCACATTTTAACAACAAAGTGCTTGATCTGAGCGGATTAGGCCCTATTTATGGAGACTATACCATTCTCAGAGAAGGCGATCCGTATTACTCGTTCTACGGTTACCAGGTTGAAGGTATTTTCCAGACTCAGGCAGAAATTGATGCAGCTCCAACGCAAAGCGAAAATCCAAAACCAGGCGATATCAGGTTTAAAGATCAGAATGGTGACGGAAAAATTACTTTGGATAAGGATCGGGTTATTATTGGCAATCAAGTTCCTGACCTGCTTTATTCGTTCACCATTAACCTGGCTTATAAAGGATTTGATTTCAGTACATTTTTCACCGGTGTTTATGGCATAAGCGCATATAGTTCACTTGAGTTGGCTTCTCCTTTCTTTAACGGTGCCAGCGGTGGTAAATGGCTTCTCGATCGCTGGACTCCTGAAAATCCAAGCACAACCAATCAAAGGGTATATCTCGATAGTAAACGCCAGGGGATAGCATCTGAATATTATCTCGAAGATGCATCATACTTCCGTTTGAAAAATATTGAATTAGGATACACGCTGCCTAAAACGCTGTTAAACAAGGCAGGGATACAGGGACTTCGGGTTTATTTGAACATGCAGAATGCATTCACCCTGACCAAGTACAAAGGATTTGATCCTGAAAAATCAGCCAATAATACCAGGACTGATGCCTTTCCACAGGTCAGAATTTCTTCGGTTGGCTTAACCCTTTCTTTCTAATCATTTTCAATGTGGACCTTTAAATTCTAAAAATCATGAAAATAACTAAATATATAATACTACCTGTTGTACTGTTGGTTATGCTAACAGGGTGCAAGAAAGATTTCCTGGATCTGACTCCGATGGATCAGATTGATCCGAATGCATTTTTCAACAATGAGAAAGAAGCTTCAATAGCGCTCACCGGAGTATATTCCGCACTGGATGATATCTGGATATCCTACGATGCCATGTCGGACGACATGATTGACCAATATCCGTGGGAGGGGCCGTTCGAAATAGGTAACGGAACCTATGGTGCTGAAACAGGCTATATCACATGGAAATGGCAAGGTAATTACAAAGGTATTGCCAGAGCCAATCTTTTTATTGAAAAGATGAAAACAAAAGCTGTTTTTGATGAAGACGTAAAAAATAGGATGATAGGCGAAGCCAAATTTTTACGCGCATTCTGGTACGCTGATCTGGCTGATTTCTACGAAGATGTTCCTTTAATAACAGCTCCACAGTCGCTGGCAGAAGCAAATACTCCAAAATCACCCAAGGCTGATGTAATTACCCAGGTACTAAAAGATCTGGATGATGCCGCCACCGTGCTACCTGCAAGTTATTCAGGCGGCGATATCGGACGGGCAACCAAAGGTGCTGCTCTGGCTCTCAAAACAAGGGTTCTTTTGTATAACTCAAGGTGGGCCGAAGCTGCTGCTGTAGCAAAAACTGTTACTGGTTACTCCTTATATCCAAGTTATGCCAGTTTATTTACTGTTGAGGCTGAAAACAATGAGGAAGTAATTTTCGATTCACAGTATATTAAAGATAAAAGGAATAATGGGTATTCGACTGTCATAAGAGACTGGAGGTCATTCTGCCCGTTCAAACAATTAACTGATTCGTACTACATGGCTAACGGGAAACCAATTACTGATCCTTCATCAGGATTTGATCCGGTCAGTCCTTTCGATAAACGCGATCCAAGGCTTGGTCAAACAATTGGTCTGCCAGGTCAGATATACGACGGCTCAGTGTATATCCCTGCTAATGATCAGAACACACCAACAGGGATGGTGATACGGAAATGGGTTGAGTTTGGGAATAATGATTACTGGAATTCGGAAATTAACATTATTCTTATTCGTTACGCTGACGTGTTACTCATGTACGCCGAAGCTCAGAATGAAGCTACCGGTCCTGATGCCTCAGTTTATGATGCAATTAATGCCGTACGTCAGCGCGCAGGTATGCCCGATGTAACTCCTGGATTAAATCAGTCGCAGATGAGGGATCAAATTCGTCACGAACGCAGAATTGAATTTGTGGGTGAAGGTCTACGTTATTCCGATATCCGCAGGTGGCGCATTGCTGAAAATGTTATGGTAAATGGTACCGGCTATGACAAAACATTGCTTTCTGACCCTAGTAATCCTGCTAAATGGCAATTCAAGGAAATTGTTGTTGATGAACGTGTTTTTAATAAAGCAAAAAATTACGTTTGGCCATTGCCCGAAAGTGAAATTACCACCAATAAAAAGTTGATACAAAATCCTGTTTGGTAATAGCAACTACAGTTTTTACAAAAACCGTCCTTATCAAGGGACGGTTTTTGTATTTTAGCCATATGAAATAAATCATTCATGTAGCATAATCTATACTTTTCTGATCATTTAATACTTGAGAAAGATCTTTCAAAAGAATTTTTTGACATAGAGTATTTAAACCACCCAAGCCTCTTTCAAATTGTATGAAAACAATCAAAGGTTATAATACAGCAAATATTTTTTTGGTCTGTCTTCTGTTTAATTCTTTAATTTCATGCAGGCATGCTGTTGAGCGGCCATGGCAACTCAGAGCTAATCCTTTTAAAGTAATGGATGTGAATGCAAAAAGAGACCAGCAGTCAGCATTGAGGCAAGATGTCATTTTTCATACAGATACAATTCTTAGTGCTTTTATCGAATATTGGCCCAAGGGCAATGAAAACAATACCATGCATTCTGATACGTCTTTGGGTGGTACGACGCATCGTATTGTGTTAACCCATTTATTGCCTGAAACGGAATACGAATACCGTATAGTTCTCAATAATGGCAGGCAATATAGCGAAACACAGAAACTTTCGTTTATTTCAACTTTTATCCCCGTATGGCTCGATAGTTATTATACAGCTAAAGAAAAAACACTTAATGTAGATGGTAAAATATTTATTTATCAACGCAGAAGTCCTGGTGTATTGGTTTTATTGGACCACCAAGGTCAAATTGAATGGTATACTGTTCTAAATAATTTTGTTAAATCGGCCTGTTATACGCCAGCAGGTACATTCCTTGCTATTCTTTCCGATCCGGGATTTAAAACGGCCTACGGAAACCATATCCTTGAAATTAATTATAAAGGTGATACTTTGGCTCATTTTAAGACCGGAACCCACTTTTTTGATAAGGTTTTTCATCATGAGGCGCTTCTCGATAGCAAAGGGAATATAGTAACCCTTACAGTTGAAAATATTAAAGCTGACCTGACTTCTGTGGGGGGGCTAAAAGTCGATAGTGTGATGTGTGATGGGATACAAATTTTTTCAAAGCAAGGAAAAAAAATCTGGGAATGGACGGTAATGGATGTTGAAAACCCATTGAAGGATAAAAACATATTAAAATATAAAGCCGACTGGCTTCATGCAAACAGCCTGTGTTACGATTCCGACAGCAACTTTCTTATTTCTTTCTACAATACAAGTCAGATCTGGAAAATCAACTCAAAAACAGGGGAACGGCTATGGATATTTGGCGAAAACGGCGATTTCCCGTTAT
Organism: Bacteroidales bacterium; assembly: GCA_038237165.1. Lineage (GTDB taxonomy): Bacteria > Bacteroidota > Bacteroidia > Bacteroidales > UBA4417 > UBA4417. The sequence continues at coordinate 10,585 of JBBRYZ010000077.1, forward strand.
CCCCGGAAGCAAGTTTTAGTGGACAACATACTATTCATATCGATAGAAAAGGGAATCTGATGATGTTCGATAACGGAGTAAAAACAAAGAAATCACGCGCCTTGTCGTTTAAACTTGATGAACAGCACAAAACAGCCGAAATGATAATAAATGCTCCTTTGCCGGATTCATTATACTCTGAGAAAATGGGAAGTGCTTATTTGCTTGATGATAAAACTATCCTTCAAACCAGCACCAATAAAGATTATATCCTGGTAACCGATCTGAAAGGGAAAATCCTGAAAAGTATAAAAATGGGAGGGCTTACCTACCGGGCACAATTTATTCCGACAAAATAAAGACACTAAAGCCACGGGTAATGAATTGTTGGGATAAACTTAAGGTAGATTTTGTTGATCCTTCTAAGTACTGACGAAAATAATCAAGGATAATGATTTATAATTTAACTAACCTATAAATGAAAACAAAAAACTCCATTTTTATTTGTCTTTTATGGCTGGTTGCCCTTAATTTATTTGCCCAGAATAAAACTGCCACCACCAATTTCTCCATCAACGACTAAAGTTTCCTGGTCAATGATAAACCATTTGTTATCCGCTGTGGCGAGATGCATTTTGCCAGGATAACTCTTCCATTTATAAAGAATTCAATTGTAAACGGGAAATCAGTGGAGAGGGGAGAAAATTTAATCTAAAAGGATACTTATCCTCAATAGGTTTAAACGACTGGCTTTATCATGGGTTAATTTTTCCATGTGAAAAACTATCATTAACCAAACAGAAATTGAATTAAGAAAAATAAATCATGATGAAATATCCAAAACATACTTTTGATTTTTTAAAGTTAACGGCTGTAACCATTTTAATTTGCCAGTTGCTTACCGTATCGGTGAACGCACTGCCATTTACTCCATCTGCTGGTTTAATAGAAACTCCTCAACCAATACAATCCAAAACACTTAAAGTAATCCTTGATCCGGCATTTCCTCGTATTATTCAGTACACCTGGCTAGCAACCGGCGATCTGCTTTACGGACAGGAAGATAAATTGTCGCAAATTCTTATTAACGGCAAATCGTATGTCCCAGAAATCAAATTTTCAAAAACTAAGAATTCAGCTCAGTATATTTTATCCGTTCCCGAAATCAATGTTGCTGTTAGTATTCAGATAAAAGTTGTTAGCAACATTGTTGAATTTAATGTGGTTCGTATTTCCGAAAATGGATCATTTAAAGTCAGCACTTTTGAGATACCTGATCATGATCTGGTTTCTGTTAGAAGCACTCAACCGGGTGCTGAATTTGCCGGTGCAAAAATGTACACAGCTGTTAAAGGTAGCGGAGATGTTTTTATTCCCCTGAATGCTGAAACTTCCATTGATAGTATTCCAAAGGATTTTTTATATGGTATCGTTAACACAAACCGCTTGGCAGCAAGTATCTGGAGTAATTCGGTAACCGAAAAATCAGATAACAGCAGGGTTCAGAAACAAACAATAAAAAAGAAAGGGTATTCCCGACTCGGAATGTGGAGCGGATCCTGGATTTATCGCGCGCAGGGAATGAATTCAGTTGACCCTTTACCGGTTGTTAAAATTGTAATTACAAACGATGTAAACGGCGATCAAAAAGTTGACTGGCAGGATGGAGCTATTGCCTTCAGAAGCATCATTAATAATCCACTTGGAAGTGATAAAATACCTGATTTGGTTGTTCAGCGCATCCCTATGAATTTTGCCAGCCAGGCAACCAATCCCTTTACAAAAACTCTTGATGAAACCAAACGGATTTACCTGAATACGGATGGATTAGGTCAGTTTGTTATTCTGAAAGGGTATGGTTCCGAGGGTCACGATTCAGGTCATCCTGATTATGGCGATATCGGCAAGCGACAGGGCGGAGCCAAAGATATGGAGATGCTCTGCCGGGAGGCTCAAAAATACAACGCTTTTATGGGTGTCCACATTAATGGTACTGAATCCTATCCCGAAGCCAAAGCCTTTGATGATTCACTGGTGAATAAAACAAAACCCGGCTGGGATTGGCTCGATGCTTCCTATTATATCGACAAACGTCACGATGCTGTTTCCAACAACCGGATGCAACGGCTTAAATCGTTGAAAGACCAGGTGCCTTCGCTCAATTTTATTTATTGCGATGTGTGGTATGCCAAAGGAAGCTGGGACAGTAAGAAACTTGGACGTGAAATACATTCTCTCGGATTGACATTGGGTACTGAATTTCCGATGGATCATGAATCAGATGCCGTTTGGAATCACTGGGCAGTTGATTACGATTATGGAGGCCAGGATATCAAAGGATTTAACAGCCAGATTGTCCGCTTTATCCGTAACCACCAGAAAGATACCTGGATTGCACATCATCCTTTGCTTGGTGGAGCCGAAATGAAAGATTTTGAAGGCTGGCAGGGACGTAATAACTTTGATAGCTGCATCTGGATGACCTTTCAAACGGACTTGCCCACAAAATATCTGCAACATTTTCCAATTTTAAAATGGGATGATAATGAAATTCGTTTCGCCGGAAATGTGATAGCCAGCCTTATAAACGGGAAGAGGGTAGTATCAAAAAATGATAGAATTGTTTTGAATGGAGATTCGTATCTTTTGCCCTGGAATCCGATGACCGAAGAAAAGCTTTATCACTGGAACCAAAAAGGAGGAACAACAACCTGGGAATTGCCGGTAAGCTGGAAAAATCTTAAAACCGTTGAATTGTACAAACTCACTGATCAGGGAAGGCAGTTTGTTCAGAGTTTGGTGGTTAAAAATGGTTCAGTTACCATACAGGCTGAAGCAAGCAAGCCTTATATTGTTTGTAAAAAGAAGGTAATTCCTGTGCAGGTTACCAATTGGGGCGAAGGCTCGTTAATTAAAGATCCGGGTTTTAATAATGGCGACCTCAAATATTGGAATGTGGAAGGAACAGGGGCATCTGTAAAACGAAATCAATTCGGGCAATACGAACTCGAAATTAGCGGCAATACAGCTGTTACTGTTAGTCAAACCATCAACTCATTGGAAGCGGGATCCTATTTTGCTTCTGTATATGTTTCAACCGGTGGAGGCAGAAAAGCTTATCTCGGAATTAATAAATATGGTGGTCAGGAAGTTAGTAATTATGCAAGTAGTTCACTATGGAAAAATTATATCAGTGCTGATTCAAAACGTGATACTAACATGCAGCGGATGTATGTTTTTTTTAATGTTCCTGAAGGAAATGCAACGGCAAATCTTTTCCTGCGAGCTGATGCAGGTTCGTCACCGGTTGTTTTCGACGACATTCGGATTGAACGCACAACCCGAACGGCGAAGCCTGATAGCGTGTTTTTTATGGAAGATTTTGAAAATATGACGGATGGTTTGTACCCGTTTGTTAAAGGTCAATCAGGCGGTGTAAATGATCCGCGTACCCATCTTTCTGAACTTCATGCACCCTACACCCAAAAAGGATGGAACGGGAAACTGATCGATGATGTGATCAATGGAAACTGGTCGCTTAAAGCCCATGGCGAAGCACCCGGATTATTGTTACAAACCATTCCGCAGACCATCCGCTTTATTGCAGGTAAAACCTATACCGTTACTTTTAAATACGAGGTTTCGGGCCCGGATTATGCTCTTGTTTTTGGTAACGATACCACCACTAAACTTTCTGTTGTATTTAACAAGGCAGACTTCCCGACCACAGCCTCATTCACTTTTACTGCCGACAAAACAGGTGACTCCTGGTTCGGTATTGAAAAGCTAAACGAAAAGGAAACTGATTTTGTGATGGATGAACTGATAATTGTGGAGAATAAGTCTGAACCTGTATCGAAGAAGTGACAGATTCATATGAATAGTTTTTCCAGAAATTAGTTCATATTCTGAATCAGATTGGAGATTTCCGGAAGTTGTGTAGCATACCGGCAAGCCAACATCACTTTATTCTAAAATCAAAATGGGGCAAGAATAAATGCTGGAATTATTTCTTCAAATGATTCAATATTAATGGATTCACTTAAATAACATCTTAAAAATGAAACAAATAAGGACTAATCATTCCTGTTTTATTCTCGGAATTATGGCAATTCTGCTCCTTGGGCTAACTTCCTGCAAAGAAACATTATACACCAGATACGCTGAAACAACTTTAGCTGTTAATATTATTCCCAAACCGGAAAAGCTAATATCAAAAAAAAGCGCTTTTGTTATTAATAAAAATACGGGTATAGTTATAAATGCTCAGGATTTGAAAGTGCGATCAGTAGCTGATTTATTTTTGTCTGATATTAATAGGGTAAGCGGCTTTCATTTAAAACTAAATACTGGCGACAAGCGTATTAAATTCGCAATAAATAAAAGTTTAAATGGTTTAGGGTCAGAAGGGTATAGGCTTGATGTTTCAACTCAGGAAATTTTATTACAAGCCTTTGAACCTGCCGGGCTTTTTAATGGAACACAAACCATTTTGCAGATGTTACCGGCTGCCGCCCAGAGTTCATCTGTTGTTAAACGTATAGATTGGATAGTGCCATGTGTTTCAATTGAAGACAAGCCTCGTTTTTCGTGGAGAGGTTATATGAAAGATGTGAGCAGAACTTTCTATAATGTAGAAGTCATCAAAAAATACCTGGATGTGATGGCACTATACAAAATGAATGTTTTCCATCTGCATTTAACTGATGATCAGGGCTGGCGCGTTGAGATTAAAGCTTTCCCTGAGTTAACAACTAGGCAAACTACCGTATTTGATGAACGGTACAATCAACCTGCGGAACGCAGCGGATATTATACACAGGAACAACTAAAGGACCTGGTTCGGTATGCCGCTGAAAGAAACATTACAATAGTGCCTGAAATTGACCTGCCCGGACATAGCTGGCCTATTATGCTGGCGTTTCCTGAATTGAGTGTAAACCAAAAGACTGAACCGCCTTACGTTTTCCCTTTTTTAGCATCATGGCAATTATGGGGTAATCAACGAACTCCAAATACATTGGATCCAACCAATGAAAAAGTTTACGAATTTCTGGATGTTCTTTTTGGGGAACTAACTACTATATTTCCTTCCGAATATATTCATTTTGGCGGTGATGAAGTAAAGTTTAGTGTTTGGGATAAATCCGAACGTCTCCAGAAATTTATCAAGGACAAGAATTTGATAAATAGTAAAGGGTTACAATCCTATTTCGTTGCAAGGGTGTGCGACATTATTAAATCAAAAGGAAGAAAACCGATTGGGTGGAATGATATTTTAGAAGGAAATCATGAATCTCTCAGAGGTTCGGCTATCATGTCGTGGCTTGGGGAAGATGCAATAAAAGAAGCGGCAGAAAATGGGTTCTATACAGTGGCTAGTCCGGCAGATTATACATATCTCGACATAACCCAGGCTGATCGTAATGATGGTACCATGTCCGATCTTGGCTATGACAATATCAATACTATAGAAAGAATATATAATTATGAACCTACTGAGGGACTGGATGCCACTCATGAGCATTTTGTACTGGGAGTGCAGGCAAATATGTGGACTGCTATTTGTCAGGAAGTTAAAGATATGAATGTTCAAAATTTTCCCAGGTTTCTGGCTGTTGCCGAAATAGGGTGGGTAGCAAAAGGAGAGAGAGATTTTGCAGGGTTTGTGAAACGGTTAGAGACTCATTATCCCAGGTTAGATGAACTTAAAGTTGAGTATTACCGGGAAGGTGGATACATTTCCGGAACCTGGTCGCCTGAAAAACTAACTTCCGAATTCGCAAATATGGAGTGGGATGTAACTAAAAAGGTGTATGCAAATGGTAGGATCAATGCTGGCTTCTTTTTTACAAAAGGGAAAAACTTTATGAATATTAAGAAAGTTGAGTTATTGGAAGATAGCAAAGTGATTTCAACAGACAAACACGATGGTTTAGCCGATGATTTCAGAGGAACACATAAAACGAAAACATATTTCTATTCTTTAAAAGTGGATGGATATAAACCTTCAGCAAAATATACTCTCAGAGCTTTAGTTAAAGGTAAGGATGGTGTTGACTCATACGGTAATTTTACATTTAACCTGTCTCCTTATAAACCTTTTACTGTTGTTGAACCAAAATAGTGAAAAGCTGCATATTGGTTAACTTTATTGTACGCCAAATCCTGATGACTATTTAAACTACTCAAAAGGTAATTACTTTGCTTGTGCTACAAGCATGTAAGTCTTCCTTTGTCTACAAACCCTCTCAGGCTCACAATGAAGGGAAGATTGATGAGGTTTCGTGCTTTTCTATTGGATAAATCTTTCCTTGCACTTTCGCCTACTGCTTATATAGCAAAATTTAAGTGCTGGGAATAAAATAGGAGAATAATGAAGTTAATTTAAAATTTAAACAAGTACTGAAAAAGAGTTAACGGAACTTTTGATTGAAAAATTTAGGAAATCATATACATTTGCTGCGTGAAAGAAACTAATCAAACTACATTAAAATACCTTTTTTTTACCTTCCTGAAAATAGGTGCAACCTCTTGGGGTGGCTTTATGGCGTTGATTTCGGTTGTTCAGAAGAGGTTAGTTGAAAAGGATAAGAAGATCGGGAACGAGGTAATACTCGAAGGTATTTCGCTGGCATCAATCCTGCCGGGCCCAATGGCCTTCAATGTGGTGACATTCGTCGGATTCAGGTTGAAAGGAATGAAAGGCGCTTTGGTAAGTATGGCTGGCATTCTGTTACCTTCCTTTCTGTTGATGCTTGTTCTGTCCTTTTTGTACCTCAGCTACGGCAATGTCCCTGCTTTTAACCATTTTTTTGAAGGAATTCTGCCGGCAGTGGCAGCTATTATTATCAGCGTTGCATTCGCGATGGGTAAGAAAAATATTTCGGATGTGCCTCAGGGAATTATCGCGGTTATATCATTAATAATCATGATTTTCTCAAAAGCCTATCTTTCAACAATTACCATAATGCTGGTAAGCGGAATTGCAGGGTACTTTCTTTATTACAAGCCAACGGATGCCAAAGCAAAGGATCAAAATAAAATATCTTCGGCCAGGAATATAAATTATTCCCGGTTGCTGATTCCTTTTTTGCTTATTTTCTTTTTACTGTTAACTATTTTTTATCCCGCCATCCTGCCTGAGAAATTTACAGATAGTATACTGTTGAATCGAAAGATTATACTTACCTTTTCAGGCATGAGTCTTAGCCTTTTTGGCGGAGGTTATGTGGTTATCCCGGCCATGCAGCAAGTAATTGTAAATTCGATGGGATGGCTTACAAATAAGGAATTTACCGATGCTGTTGCCATGGGACAGATTACACCTGGTCCAATCTTTATTACCGCTACTTTTATCGGTTATAAAGTTGCCGGTTTCTGGGGTGCGGTAAATGCTACACTTGCAATATTTCTTCCGCCAGGTTTATTAATGATCGTCTGTTCACGTTTTTTCGAAACAATCAGGAAATCAGCAAGGTTAGCAGCAGTTTTTAAAGGCTTGCGACCTGCAATTATTGGTATGATAGCTGCGGCTTCATTCGCGATACTGGCTCACGGCGACCCTTCACTTAAAACGGGATTGTTGTTCTGTGCTTTTTTACTCCTCGCCATCAGGTATAAAGCCGATCCGGTTTTTCTGATTCCGGGAGCAGGAATAATCGGGTTACTCATTTTTTAAATTATCAATTATGCATTTCACCCCGGTTCAGATGATCGGTACCCAGCGTTCGGGATCAAATCTTTTAAGGCTGATGTTAAATCAACTCGATGGGGTTTCAGCGCCTCATCCGCCTCATATACTCGAAAGATTTTTCCCTCTTCTGCCTGCATACGGCAAATTGATTGATCCGTTAAATTTTTCACAGCTTGTATCCGATGTGTGTAAGCTTATTGAATTTAACCCGGTTCCCTGGACAGGCTTTAACTTCGATCCTCAAGCTATTATTTCGCGCTGCAAAAAGCCATTGCTTACCGAAGTTTTCCGTGTGATTTATGAAATGAGAGCCGACAGCGAAAATGCTGGAATATGGATATGCAAAAGTCTGGTAAATATTCGCTTTGCTAATCATCTTGAGGGCAACGGAATGAATCCGCTTTATATTCATCTTTACAGGGATGGACGCGATGTTGCTCTGTCATTTAAAAAAGCAATAGTTGGCGAAAAGCACATGTATTTTATAGCCAGGCAATGGAAAGCAGAACAGGAGGCCTCGCTTTTATTAGCCGACAAACTTGGTGATGAAAGAGTTTTAAAGGTTCGTTATGAAGATTTGCTTGCTGCTCCTGAGAGTGAATTGCAGAAAATATGCAGCTTTATCGGTGCAACATATAATCCTGTGGCAATGGATTATTATCATTCCGAAGAGTCTCATAAAACGGCACTGTCAGGTGTGATGTGGGAAAATGTCGAAAAACCAGTTCTCACCAATAACCACGATAAATTTAAACAGGAATTAACTCAGGCGGATATCCTTCTGTTTGAGCAGGTTGCTGGCGATACCCTTGTAAAATTAGGCTACTCTCTTACTTTCCCTCAAAATGGCCTGCATTCTTTTTCACCCGAAGAAATCAAATCGTTTTCCGAATTGAATACGAAATTCAAACATGAAGCCCGGCTTCAGCAAAAACCAGAAGATTTGGATAAAAGGAAAAATCTTGAAATGCATCTCATGAATATACAGACCCGCGTAAACAGTATAAAAAGTGAATAATGATAGCGATGTGTTACGAGGTCACTTTTTTAAAAACAAATCCATTTGAGTTGAGTAAACCTGAATATTTGATGTTATTCGCTTTTCCCCGGGAAAATATAATGAGTGCGACGCATAAAGGGACTGCAAATTTATGCTGACGTACTTTTATGCATTATGAGCTCCAAGCATTTTTCTGTAGCATCATGTATATTTAATTCAACGGTATCAATTACTCTATTAAGCAATAATGGTTCCTCAAATGGCGAGCTGATCCCTGTGAAA
>JBBRYZ010000078.1:0-19211 GCA_038237165.1 Bacteroidales bacterium
ATGAAAATTTTAGTTGTTGACGACGAAAGAGATATTCAAACCCTGTTTGAGCAACGTTTCCGTAAAGAAATAAAAGATAAGAGTCTGTATTTTGCTTTTGCATTTTCGGGAGAGGAAGCGCTTGCCTATCTTAACACTCAGGATCACGAAACGGTTTTGATATTATCAGATATCAATATGCCTGGCATGAGCGGACTGGAGTTATTGAAACAAATCAAGCAGAAGTATGTAACACCACCACCCAAGGTGATGATGATAACGGCTTATGGCGATGACGAAAATTTTGAAAAAGCCAAAGAACTGGGAGCAGATGATTTTTTAACCAAGCCGGTTGACTTTGTGTATCTAAAGGAGAAATTTATACAATAGAAATACAGCAAAAATATTAGTGGCAGACGATGAAGCAGATACTGAAACGAGGCTGTATTATTTAATATTTATTGCTCTCAATTTGTTTTAAAAGATGAAAAGTGAAAATGTCAGGATTTATCCCGGTGAGGAATTCAGGGAAATTGAAATGGATCATTCCGTAAAGTTGCGTTATGCAATTTCCAATTTTGGAAGGATGATAAGTTTTAGGGATGAATTGAAAAACGGTAGATTGCTGAAAGGATGTATTTTGGATGGATATAAAATATTCCGTTTCAAAATATACCGTGACGGGAAAAACTTTAATTCACATTTTTTTTATTATACACTTGTTGCAAAGTATTTTATTCCAAAAACCAATGAAAGCCAGGAACATGTTATTCACCTGGACTATAACCGTTCAAATGATTATGTTAGAAACCTGAAATGGGTAACATCGCCTGATAGACTGGAGCATATCCGTAAAAGCCCGTTTGTAATTGAGGCCCAGAAGAATTTTATTGAATCTAATAGAAAAGGTTACGGATCAAAGCTAACATCAACCAAGGTGATGATGATTAAAAAGCTTCTGGCAGATCCAAACCGGAAAACACGTATAAAAATGATAGCCAGGCAATTTGGAGTAAGCGAAATGCAGATATACCGTATTCAAAGCGGCGAAAACTGGGGGTATATTAAAGTATGAAAACTGTAAGCTTATTCCCAAAATCAATACGGAATCTTATTCCCATCCTCAATCCATTTGTCGAAAACAACGTTTGCTTCTTTTTGTAGCAACTGTGTGGGATGTAACATTCTTTTTTCGAGAGGTAAAGCAAGTTCGGTATAGAATAATTCATCGTCAAATCCCGCGCGCGAAGCATCGACCCTGTCGGCGGCATAATATAGTTTGTCAATCCTGGCCCACATAATGGCGCCCAGACACATAGGACAAGGTTCACAACTGGCATAAATCTCACAACCTGTCAGATCGAAAGTCTCCAATTCTTTACAGGCTTCACGAATAGCAACCACTTCGGCATGAGCAGTAGGGTCATTGGTCGAAGTTACACGGTTTCCGACAGCAGCTATTATTTTTCCATTGCGTACTATAACAGCGCCAAATGGCCCGCCTATATTGGTATTGATATTTTCCCCGGCCTTTTTAATGGCCTCCAGCATAAATTTGTTCTTTTGTTCAGTTGACATCAGGCTTAATAGTATAATTTGTAAAAAGTTTCAAGTTTCAGGTTTCATGTCTCAAGTTCCAATCCCGATAGCAATCGGGACCAAATCTCCAATTTTATTCAAAATTTGCTCTTTAGGGTTCTCCCCAGCGGGGAGATGTCCGAAGGACAGAGGGGTTTCTCAAAATTACAAATTCCAAGATAAAAGCCTCAAATCCCAAACCTCCAATTTTATTCAATATTTGTTCTTCAGGGTTCTCCCTGGTTGCTGAGCGAAGCCGAAGCACACGGGGAGATGTCCGAATGACAGAGGGATTTCTCCAAAATCCAAATTTCAATTCCCAAATCGTAAATCGTACCTCGTAAATCCCAAATCGCAAATCCCTAAACTCTTTTCTCCCAAGATCCCGGAACATCCTCAATCAGTAAAGCTTTTTCAAGAACCTGAATATATTGGCGTCTGGGTATCATTTCGCCACCCAGGCTTTCGAGGTGGTTGGTATAAACCTGGGCATCAATGATCTGAAATCCCCAAATGTTTAATTTCTCAACTAAGTGATATAATGCAACTTTCGAAGCATTGGTTACATGATGAAACATCGACTCGCCAAAAAAAGCTTTTCCCAATGCAACTCCATATAATCCACCTACCAGTTCGCCATCGAGCCAGGCTTCGGCCGAATGTGCATATCCTTCTTCATGAAGTCGGATATAAGCGTTTTTCATCTCACGGGTAATCCAGGTGCCTTTTTCGCCTTTGCGGGATGTTTTAGCACAGTTTTTAATTACTTTTTCGAAAGAGGTATCTAACGTAAAAGTAAATTGCTTTTTTTTGATACTTTGTTTCAAACTGTGCGAAATAATCATTTTATCAGGGAACAGTACCATACGCGGATCGGGCGACCACCAAAGGATAGGCATTCCCTCTTCATACCACGGGAATATGCCTTTTGAATAAGCAAGTTTCAGGCGATCAATACTCAAATCACCACCAACAGCAAGCAACCCTGACCTGTCCGCTTCATCAACGTCGGGGAATTCAAGGCTTTGTCGGGAAATTTCAGCAGGCATCAGAAAAGATTTACTGTGCAAATATAGTTTATTCAGCCGGTTTTGCCGAAATCACTGGTAATTGGCGGTAAAGCCCAAATTCGGATAAGGCAGGTGCCAGCCTCGACTGGTCAATGGTGAACCGAATCTTATTTGACTTAACATCTGGAAACCGGATTAGTCTTTTATAACCAACAGTTGTGCCTTCAGTTATTTGCATCCATTTATTATTTATCCATGCTTCCAGTGTAAAATGCTCTATGCGCTGTCCTTTGCTGATATTTTCCTGCAGCATCAGCACGTTGAATACAGACACCTTTTTCAGTTTCAGCTCAAATAAATAAGCACCTCTATTGTCCGGGTTCCAGGAAGTGGTGTCATTTTTATCAGTAATTGTATTGATATTTAACAGATTATTGCCGGATTTAACGATTGCTCCAGCAGCCACATTTTTCTTAAATATAGATTGTAACGCATTTTTCCATGCTTTCAGCGTATTGACATCTGCCTGGTTAATAAGCCCGGTGCTATCAGGAGGAATATTGAGTAACAGAAGCGAGTTACGCCCAACTGAACTGAAATAAATATCCAGTAATTTTTCCGGTGATTTAACCTTACTATTCTCACTTTCGTGCCAAAACCAACCGGGTCTGATAGAAACATCCACCTCTGAAGGGTACCAGATAAGGCTTTTCGCATCTTTAATCTTTGATAGGCTACCCAGATCCTGATTCATCATATCACCCGGAGGTGTAAATCCTTCTTTTAAATCAGCTTGTTGTGATCCTTCAGCAATTTTCTCCTGGCTGGCAAATTTATAAGGTACCACGCTCCATTCGGTTTCACGTCCATAACCACTTTCGGTGCCAACCCAGCGCACATCAGGTCCCATAACTGCAATTACTGCATTGGGCTGTAGTTTCCTGATCAGCGAATAGTACGCATCCCAGTCGTAAATTTGCTTTTTGCCATTAGTGCCTTCACCACAGGCTCCGTCGAACCATACTTCATCAACAGTTCCATAATTGGTGAGCAATTCCGTCAACTGGTTTAAAAAGAATTTGTTATACTCAGGCGAATCGCCATAACTCGCCTCATGCCTGTCCCAGGGCGAGAGGTAAATTCCGAATTTGAGATTGTATTTCCGGCACGATTCCGAAACCATTTTTACCAGGTCGCCTTTACCGTTTAACAACGGACTCGAAGCTACCGTATGATTGGTAAATTTGCTTGGCCACATACAAAAACCGTCATGATGTTTACAGGTAATGATCAGCATTTTAAGTCCTGCCTCACTGATTTCTTTGGCCCATTGATCGGTGTTGAGCAGGGTAGGGTTGAAGCGAGCCGGGTCTTCGGTGCCTTTCCCCCATTCCTGGTTGTAAAAGGTATTTAGACCAAAATGTACGAAAGCGGTAGTTTCGAGTCGCTGCCATTCAAGCTGCTCTATCGAAGGTGTAACATGAGCGGCAGTTTCAATTATTTCCTGTTCTGAAATGCCTGGTTTCAGGATAACAAAGTTATTGCCCTTGTATTTTTCCTGTGCTGAAAGATCCCGTGGCAGAGATATAATTTGCAGGAACATGAATATCGTTACAACCAGAGTTGAAATGCGGATTCTAATCATCTGTTTTATTGTTATCTGATTGATTTCTAGTTTTCCAAACTGCTAATCCTTTTCAAGAGATTCAAGAATTATACTGCAGGCTTCCTTTATCTGATCTTCACTTATTGTAAGAGGCGGCGCGATCCGGATTGACGAATCATTGAACAGGAACCAGTCGATAATAACACCCTGCTCAATGCAGCGGTCGATAACTCTTTTTACATGAGCATAATTATCGAGTTGCAAAGCAATCATCAGACCTGCTATTCTTAGCTCACTGATAAAAGGACTTTTGGAAAGTAGCTGAACGAATAAGTCGCTTTTAGCCTGAACGCTTTCAACAAGATTTTCATCCTTAATAACTCCTAAGCTTGCCAGAGCGGCCGCACAACTTACCGGGTGACCACCAAAGGTTGTGATATGGCCAAGTACAGGATTAACAGTTAAAGTTTGCATGATTTCGCGCGACGAAATAAAAGCGCCGATCGGCATTCCGCCACCTAAACCTTTGGCCAGCAAAAGAATATCGGGAATTATTTTATATTTTTCGAAAGCAAACATGGTTCCGGTGCGGCCCATTCCTGTCTGGATTTCATCAAAAATCAACAATGCTCCGGTTTCGTTACAATGGTTACGCAAAGAGTGCATAAATTCCTGAGTTCCGGCAATAATTCCGGCTTCGCCTTGTACAGGTTCAATGATTACGCATGCTGTTTCGGAGGTGATAATCTTTAAATCATCAATGGAATTAAATTCTATATGATTAATCCCAGGCAATAACGGTTCAAAAGGAATCTGGTAACTTTTATCGCCAATAACACTGAGGGAGCCGTGAGTGCTGCCATGGTAAGCATGATTAAAAGCAACGATTTTCTTTCGTCCTGTGTATCGTTTGGCCAATTTTAATGCACCTTCAACGGCTTCGCTGCCTGAATTTACAAAATAACAATTATTCAGTTTCTCAGGTAGAAGTTCAGCCAGGGCGCCGGCCAGTTTTACCTGCGGAGATTGAATATATTCACCGTAAACCATCAGGTGCAGGTATTTATCTGCCTGATCTTTAATAGCTTTAACAACTGCTGGATGGCGATGACCGGTATTACTTACCGAAATGCCGGAAATCAAATCTATATATTTTTTGCCGGAAATATCATAAAGGTACACTCCTTCGGCTTTTACAATTTCAAGAGCCAGTGGCGAATCGCTGGTTTGTGCCAGGTTATTTAAAAAGAGTTGTCGGTCAGTAAGCATTTATAGGCAGATTTACCCGTCAAAATTACAATTTATTGAGACAAAAATATTTTTAGTTTGCATTGAAATTAATTTTTCTGTATTATTGTATACTGAAATACAACCTGAAATTGTAAAAGATGAATTTGCCAGGATGTGTCAGAAATTATCTCAGAAAATAAAAAATTAAACACCTATAAAAATGAACCTCCAGATATTGCTGAAAAAAGGACTGGGTGATGTGCATTTCGGTTGTACTCCCGAAGTAATAAGAGCTGTTTATGGTGAACCTGAAGAGGTTGAAGAACTTGAGAGCGCCATTGATGGGGTTGTTGAAAGCATTGTATGGAATTATCCGGATGAGGGATTGAATTTCTTTTTTGATGCTGCCAATGGTGAGCCAACACTGATGACCATTGAATCAGATAATCTTGAAACAGTGCTGTTTAACTCTCTTATTTTCAATATTACAATGGATAGAGTTGTTGCTCTAATGAGTGAAAACGGGTTCACGGATATGGAAGAAGAAGACGAAACGTGGGGCGAACACCGCGTTACTTTCGAGGATGCACAGATTGACTTTTATTTTGCCGACCAGGAACTTACGTTGGTGAGCTGGAGTTCACGTTAATAATTCATTAAGAAGAGGAAGCCTGAATTTAAGTCGAAAACAAGTTCAGGCTTTAAAGGCTTAAAAAATCACAAATTGTTTTCAGGTATAATTCAGGTTGTTCCCTTGAGATGGAATGTCCTGCATTTGGGATTATTACTAATTTGTGATTTGGGAAAATCTGTAAATACTCGTTTGTGAAGCCCCACTTCTGGTTGTCGCATTGTCCTTTCATAACAAGAACAGGAATTTTGGAATTTTTCAAAAATGGCCTTGGGTCCTTGACAGAAGCTAAGCTTTTGATTGTCATTACCTCTACATAGTAACCACCTCCGCCTTCAGCTCTGACATTTAAAGAGGTGTCGCAGACCGTTGATTTGTTAAGCCTGTTGTTGAGGAGGGTTTGAAAATCATCTGCTTCTGAATCCGAAGTCAGCTTTTTGCCAAATAATTGTGCCCATTTCAATGCAAGTTTACTTCTTATATTTTGTACTGATTTATTTGCTTGAGCGTTTGAGAAATAGGGTGCTCTCAATTGTAAACTGTCTGGTGGTGTGAGGTTTGCAAGCTCTGTATTCATTGGCTGTATCGGCCCAGGGCCGGTAAAAATCATTTTCCAGACCTTTTCAGGGTTATCTGCTATAAATAATGTGGCCAATATTGCGCCCCACGATTGCCCGATGAGAATCACTTTTTCTGTTCCAATTTTCCTGACAATTTCTTCTAAATCCCGTTTATGACGGTCAGCCGTGTATTCCCTTATGTTTTCAAGGCGGGCCGAATGCCCTCCTCCAATCTGATCATAGAGGTATACATCATATCCTTTTTCGGCGAAGGCTTTAAATAATTCAATGGTTTTTTCAGTATAAAAACCTCCTGGTCCACCTTGGAGGAAAATTATGGGATATTGCTTTTTTATTCCTTTGGCTGTAATGAGTGTATACGCGATTCTTGATCCTGTTGGCAAATTCCAGTAAAATGTTCCTTTTCGATCTTTAATATGAGGAACATCATAAGTCCTGGGAACGAATAACACAAATAATAGAATTACTGAACAGGACGATATCAGAGATATGATTATTCTTCGGAAAGTTAATTTCATGTGCACTGGATGTGAGGATTGAAATTCGGAAAAATTGTTATGCTTTACGCTTATATAACGGATGATGATCCATGATATTCTCACGTAAATATGCCCTGTCCAGATGCGTATAAATTTCAGTGGTTGTTATACTCGCATGTCCCAGCATTTCCTGTACGGCACGAAGATCGGCGCCTCCTTCTACCAGGTGAGTTGCAAATGAATGCCGCAGAGTATGTGGTCCGATGGTTTTATGAATGCCGGCGATTAATGCCAGGTCTTTGATAATGGTAAAGATCATTTCGCGTGTAAGCTTGGCTCCGCGCCGGTTCAGGAAAAGAAAATCTTCATGGCCTTTTTTGATGTTAACATGAGATCGGATTTCTTGAAGGTATAGATTAATTTGCTTCAAAGCCTTACCGCTGAATGGAACCAAACGTTCCTTATCGCCCTTGCCCGTAATACGCATAAAACCCTCGTTGAAATAAATGCTGCTAATTTTAAGGTTAACCAGTTCTGATACACGAAGACCACAACCATAAAGCGTTTCGATCATGGCTTTGTTGCGTTCACCCTCTGGTTTTGAGAGATCAATGGCAGCAATCAGACGTTCAATCTCATCAATGGTCAGAAATTCAGGCAATTTCCTTCCTGTCCTTGGCATATCCAATAATTGAGTTGGATCATCGCTGATCAAATTTTCAAGCAGCAAATATTTATAAAAAGCCCTGATACCGGAAATAATGCGCATTTGCGATCGGGCATTAAGCGATGTCTGGTTGAGCCATTTCAGGAAATCCTGTAGGTGGTGAAGGGTGATTTCAGCAGGCTGAACCGCGATATTGTTTTCTTCCAAAAATGCAGTAAGCTTTTCAATATCATGCCGGTATGCTTCCACCGAATTTTGTGAAAGCGACTTTTCGAGCCTCAGAAAAGCATCAAATCCACGGCGGTACGATTCCCATATCATAAAGGCAAAGATAACCTATTGTCTGATGATTTTGCCCCTGAAAATCTCCTGTTTTGCCGAAGTCAGCTGATATATATAAATTCCTACCGGTAGATTTGCCAGGTCGAATGATTGAGATTGCAGGTTCATTGTAAAACTTCTGTTTATTTTGCCCGAAAGATCAATTATGCCAAGTTTACAGGGTAACATAATTCCTACTGGGATCGAAATATTAACAGTGCCTGAATTTGGGTTTGGGAATATTCTAATTTTCCGATTTAATTGATATTCGGGTATCCCGACTTCCATTAGCGAATCACATTTTAAAGGAGTTCCCCAGGTTTCCGATCCTTTTTTATAATATTTCAGTATGTCACTGTTTTCACCCCAACCAGAACCGTTAAAATATGTATATGGTCCGCCCAAACCCTTAAAATAATAATTCACCCGGAAGAAGAAATCGTCAATCAACATCTGTTGAAAACAGTTATAACTCAATTCCTGAAACATGTAATAAGGCGTAATTACTTTATATGGTATCTTGTTAAATGCTAGTTTTGAGTCATTAAGCACTCCCATTCCTGATGATGTAACTGAATTGCCGTATCGTGGAGATTGAACTGATTCCAACGGCTCGGTTTCCAGTTCAGGCTTTGCGGCAGAGGAAAAAGTTTGGATGTCAGTTTTTGTGCTGTATGAAAATGTGGCTTCTTTATCCGACGTTCTTAAACTACGTAACTCACATCTTTCAATTTTATACGATACTGAATCATTAGTTGGATAATTTATCCTTTCAAGTATTCTTGAAATGCTGGAGATTATTTCATCGGGATAGGGAGATGAATAGAAGTATTTTTCAGTATGAATGATATGAAATTCATCACCAGGCTGAAAATCGTATATCTGCATGGTTTTCAGGTTGGTAATTCCAGTTTCAGGATTTGTTTTACCTGCAATTTCGTAAAAAGGAGAATTTGGCACCCTTGACCTGAAGTCATCAAATTTTGGAAGACGAATCAGACCATAGTTTTTGCTAAGTAATATTTTTTGAGTGTTTAAAGGATTTGGCACTATCTCTCCCAATGCATTCTTCCTTGTAAGTGAAATTACTTTGACCGAATCTGTAATTCCAATAAACTTCATTTGTTTAATCTCAGTAACCTGTGCTTCAATATGTTCAGTTGAATAATGAAAACTGTAAAAAATCCAGGCATCATTTAACTTTGAACATGTTAGTATTCGGTAAGTGTCGCTGGAATCTCGTGTGCCTTCCTCATAAACTCCAAAAACGAAAGTGCCGTCAGGCATTTCTTTAACCGGATCGCCAATCCAGGAGCTGCCTTTGATATTGAAGCAGCCATAATCTGTAGGACGAATTTGTTTAAAGTTACCGAAGATAATGTCATTTTCATCTTTGAATACAGTATCAATCCTGATAGCAAGTATATCCTGGTTTATTGAATCCTTGAAAAAATATTCTGCATTTGCTTTAACAGCTTCATAGTTTTGAGCCGAAATATTTTCTGCACAAATCAGAGCAAAAAGTAATATCGGAATATTCAAAAATCTTATCAGGCAATTCATTTATTTGGCTTTATTATAGTCAATTACAAAGATAGGTAGTATATTTGCATTATCATTTGATTTTGCAAAATACTAACAAATGATTGTGTATAAGATTTTGAAAATAAATTTCCAGCTATTGTTGGATATTTCAGATAAAGTCTATACTTTTGCACCCCTGTAATAAAAATGATTATAACCAATGGCTAAGAAGAGCAAAGAAGCACGGGTACAGATAATTCTGGAGTGCACAGAGCATAAAACAAGCGGAATGCCCGGTACATCGCGCTATGTAAGCGTTAAGAACAAGAAAAATACGCCTGAGCGTCTTGAACTTAAGAAATACAACAAAATCCTCAAGAAAGTAACCGTTCACCGCGAAATTAAATAACATTATACCATGGCAAAGAAAGTTGTTGCAACCCTGCGTACCACAAGTGGTAAGGACTATGCAAAAGTTATCCGTATGGCCCGTTCACCTAAATCCGGTGCTTACGTGTTTAAAGAAACCATCGTAGCTAACGAGCTGGTTAAAGATTTCCTGGCTAAAAAATAGTACGAAATTCTGTTTCATACGGAAAAGCTTTTTCTTTAGGGGAAAAGCTTTTTCAGTTTTCGGGAATTCGTAAAGTGCTGGAATAAACTTATCTTTGAATTACTGGACAATTGAACATTTGAACCCTTGAACGCGAAGCTTGAACCATTGAACCCTTGAACTAAAATTTTTAAAATGGGAATATTTTCATTTTTCACCAAAGAGAAAAAAGAAGTACTCGATAAAGGCCTGGAAAAAACGCGTGTCAGTGTTTTTTCAAGGCTTACAAAAGCTATTGCCGGCAAATCGAGTGTTGATGATGATGTACTCGATGACCTGGAAGAGATTCTGGTTACATCAGATGTTGGTGTTCAGACTACTTTGAAAATAATCAGACGTATTCAGGAACGTGTTTCGAAGGATAAATACCTTGGAACAAGCGAGCTGAACGGATTATTGAAAGAAGAAATTGCTGCCCTGCTCACCGAAAATGATACCGGCGAATTCGTGGGCTTTGATTTTCCAAAGCGCGATACTCCTTACGTAATCATGGTTGTAGGTGTAAATGGAGTTGGTAAAACCACTACCATTGGCAAACTTGCATATCATTTTACTAAAGCCGGTAAAAGTGTTATGCTTGGCGCTGCCGATACTTTTCGTGCTGCAGCCATTGATCAGCTTGGTATTTGGGCTGATCGCACCGGTGTGCAGATAGTGAAACAGTCCATGGGCTCCGACCCGGCAGCGGTTGCATACGATACCGTGAAATCAGCTGTTATTAAAAATATTGATGTTGTCATCATTGATACAGCCGGCCGCCTGCACAACAAGATTGGCCTGATGAATGAACTTGGAAAGATTAAAAACGTAATGCAGAAAGTGCTTCCGGATGCGCCACAGGAGGTTTTACTGGTGCTTGATGCCTCCACCGGGCAAAATGCCATTGAACAAGCAAAACAATTTACCGCTTCAACCGATGTTACCAGCCTCGCACTCACCAAACTCGATGGCACCGCTAAAGGTGGTGTTGTTATAGGAATCTCCGATCAGTTCAAAATTCCTGTCCGCTTTATAGGCCTCGGTGAAAAAATGGAAGATCTTCAGATTTTTGATAAGAATGAGTTTGTTAATTCGCTGTTTTCTTAATTTGTTTCAGGGTTTCAAAATTTCAAAGTTTCAGGGTTCCTAAATCCTAAATCCTAAATCCGAATTCCGAAATTCTTCAACCCCCAACCCCTAATCCCTTCCAATGACCCTTCCCCGCCATACCATCCGCGTTGTTACCCTTGGCTGTGCAAAAAATACAGTTGATTCAGAAGTTTTAATGGGGCAACTTAAACTGAATAATATTAGGGTGTTGCGTGATGGCGAAAAAGGTCGCGAGGATTCCGTGATTATCAATACCTGTGGATTTATCAACGACGCAAAAGAAGAATCTATCGAAACTATTCTTGGATTTATTGATGCCAAAAAGCAAGGAAAGCTGAAACAGGTTTATGTAATGGGCTGCCTTTCCGAAAGGTTCAAAGAGCCATTGATGAAGGAAATTCCGGAAGTGGATGAGTATTTTGGCGTTCGCGACCTTTCCGAAATAGTAACCCGTATGGGTGCCAGCTATCGGAAAGAATTATTAGGCGAACGATATCTCACAACTCCGAATCACTACGCATATCTAAAAATTGCCGAAGGATGCGACCGGTCATGTTCGTTCTGTGCTATTCCGGGAATTCGCGGAAAGCATATTTCAAGATGCATTGAGGATATTGTTAATGAAGCTAAAAAACTGGCAGCTCAGGGCGTAAAGGAGCTTTTGCTTATTTCGCAGGATCTGACCTATTATGGCATTGACCTGTATAAACGGCAGATGCTTCCGGAGTTGGTCACCATTCTATCGGACCTTAAACTATTTACCTGGATACGGCTTCATTATCTTTTTCCCACAACATTTCCTGAAGAATTACTGGGTGTAATGTCCTCGCGACCTGATGTTTGTAATTATGTGGATATTCCGCTTCAGCATATCAGCGACAGAATACTGAAAAGTATGCGGCGCGGGGTGGATAAGGCTGGTACTTACGCGCTGATGGCTAGATTCAGGGAGCAATTGCCAGATGCAGTTGTCAGGGCTGCATTTATTGTCGGATATCCCGGTGAAACGGAGGAAGAATTTGAAGAATTAAAAACCTTTATCCGTGATACGAAATTTGACAGGGTAGGAGTATTCACCTATTCGCATGAGGAAGATACAAATGCTTTTGGGTTGACTGATGATGTTCCTGTAGAAGTTAAGCAAAGCCGTGCCGCCGAAATTATGGAGATACAGCAAAATATATCGTTCGGATTAAACCAGCTCAGAATCGGGAAAACATTTAAAGTTCTGATTGATAGACTGGAAGGTGAGTATTATGTTGGACGCACTGAATTTGATTCGCCCGAAGTGGATAATGAAGTTTTAATTAATTTTGCTGCTAATCTGAAAACCGGTGAATTTTATAACGTGAAGATAGTTTCTGCAGATGCATTTGATTTGTATGGAGAAATTGTATAGTTTTAGAATGGATTGAATGGATTGAATGGATTGAATGGATTGAATGGATTGATTGTTTGAAGAGTTTGAATGGATTGATTGTTTGAAGAGTTTGAATGGTTTGAAGAGTTTGACACTTCGATCCGATAGCTATCGGATTCGCTCAGTGTGACAGGTCGAAGAGATTGAAGAGATTTAAGGGTTTTAAGATACTGGGAGTATTTTGTTTTGTAGATAGTTCAGACAGTAAAAAACAGATACGACTTTGAATTTGGAGTTTGAAATCTGGAACTTTGATTTTGAAACCTGGCACTATCGAAAAGAACACTAATTTTGAAATCTGATAATTCACTTCATATAACAACTAAATCCAATAACATTTTTATGAAAAAGATACTTTTTGCCTTCGTGTTAATGGTTTTTTCAATTTCAGCTGTTTTGGCTCAAACAACAGAAAATAAAACAGATACCAACGGGAAAAAACAAGGTTTGTGGGAGGAAAAGTCCAGCACTGGTTCTTCTAAAGGAACTTATGCTGACAATCAGAAAGAAGGTTGCTGGGCCAGCTATTCCACCGATGGGAAATTGATTCGTATTGAGAATTTCAGCAAAGGCATACCTAACGGAATTACAGTTGAAATTGATCAACGGGGCTATCTTGTTGGCGAAACGTATTATTTGAACGACCTTATCGAAGGCACGGTAAAGAAATTTTTCTATGGAACAAATCCTGCTTCCACTATTGATTATGTTCATGGGAAAATCAACGGTAAGAAGAAAATTTATTATGAAAATTCAGCCGGAAAAATCATGGAAGAATCTGAATATAAAGATGATCTCAAGAACGGGCCTTCCAATTTCTATCTGCTGAATGGTGACCCGATTGCAGAATATAATTATGCGAATAATGAGATGCAGGGTGTTCAGAAATCTTATTACCCAGGCAAAAAGCTAATGACAGAACAGGAATTCAAGGATAATGTTGAAAATGGATTTTCTAAAGAATATTACGAAAACGGCAAACTGAAATCAGAAGGCACTTATCTTAAAGGTTCATTAAACGGTCCCTGGAAAGAATACGACGAAGACGGGAAATTGAAGGCTCAGGGTAACTATTCAAACGGAGAAAAAGAAGGTAAATGGCTTGAATATGATGCTGCCGGAAAAGTTATCAAAACTACAAACTATCTTAAAGGAAAGATTAAATAGCCTGCATTTCTGGATATTAACACATAAATGCCTATAAATACCGGGCATTTTTTCCTTTACAGCAATAAATAAGACGTCTAATGTTACATCCCATCAATATCAAAAATCCTTTTCACAAACTCGAAGGATACAATTGTTTCGGTTGTTCGCCGGATAATAAACTCGGCTTGCGTATGAATTTCCGAGTTGAAGGTGACGAAGTGATATGCGACTGGGAACCTGAGGCGCATCTTCAGGGATGGGTTGGCGTTTTACATGGCGGAATACAGGCAACCCTGATGGATGAAATTGCAAGCTGGTACGTTTTTGTGAAATTAAAAACGGCTGGAGTTACCTCAAAAATGGAAGTGAAGCTGATTAAGCCCGTAAAAATGGATAAAGCTCCTTTCAGGCTGGTTGCCAGATTACAGGAAATGAACCGCAATGTTGCGATTATACAGGTTCAGCTTTATATGAATGATGGAATACTTGGCGCCGAATCGTTGATGCATTATTATACCTATCCTCAGGAAATGGCAAAAAAAAAGCTTTATTATCCCGGAATTGAAGAGTTTTTGCCCTCCGGAGAGATTGATATGGCTTAGTAAATAATAAGTCACAATTTCAAAATTCCAAATTCCAAGATCAAAATCCAAAAAGAAAAACCTTAAAAATCTACCTTTTGACTACGCTCAGGGTACTGTAACCCTTTAACTCTGAAGCTCTTCAATCCCGATAGCTATCGGGACTTCAATCGGGAAATTTTAAAGACTCAATGAATTGCGTTTCTACTTATCAACACCCTGTTGAAATCTTTTATTTGCAAAAATCTTATTTATTGATTTACCTTTGCCGCATCAACGGTGTGCGTCCCATTTGCAATGGTGATGCCTGAAAAGGGAATCGGGTGCAAATCCCGGACAGTCCCGCTGCTGTAAACTCCAATTTTGCCCACCGGCAATCCTTATGCCACTTTGACGTTAGCGCGTCATGGGAAGGCGCCGGAAAGGGGGAGCAAGTCAGAAGACCTGCCGATGTGTTATTGTTCAATGCTTTCGGGTTAAAAGCAGCGGCACATACTGTCATTGGCAGTTATTGGTCACATTTTACCCGTATTTTATTAAATCGTATGAACCGACGGGTAGTCCTTGTGTTTTTCTTTGTTTGCCTTGTGCTGAAAATATCTGCACAGATAAACGATTCTATTCAATCCCTCGGCGCTGTCGAAATAAAGGCAGATAAGATATCCGTGTTTTCTTCAGGGATGAAAATTGAAAAGATGGATAGTACAACGCTGGCCATACGTCAGGGTGTAAGTATTGCAACTTTGCTTGCCGAGCAATCCGCTGTAACGCTCCGATCCTACGGACCAGGTGGTATTTCAACATTATCCATACGGGGTACCAATTCATCACAATCAGGTGTTTTCTGGAACGGTATTAATCTTCAGCAGCCCAATCTGGGCATGACGGATCTTTCACGCATTTCCACATTCGATTTCAGCGATATTTCACTTCAGTCGGGAGGTGCCAGTGAGTTACTGGGTTCGGGCGTGATAGGAGGGAGCCTTCATCTTTCAAACGTAATGCGGTATTCATTGCCGTTGCAATCCTCCGTTTTACTCAATTATGCAAGTATAGGTAATACTACGGGCGGCTTAAAAGTGAGCGCAGGCAGCAACCGCCTTGCGTACACCGGGTCAGTTTCCGGTGACTGGAATAAAAATAATTTCTGGTACACAACTTATTTGGGCGATCGCGAAAGGCTGGAACATGCCCTGGTCAAATCGGTATCCACCATTCACCAGGCTGAATATATTCTGAATTCCAAACAACGTCTTACGGCTGGATTCTGGTACCAGGCCACCGATCGGCAGATTCCTCCTACCATGACCATGACAACTAATGATCAGCAACAATGGGACCGGGCGATCCGTAGCAGCCTGCAATGGTCATATACAGGTGTAAAACAGTCGTTTCTCGTCAGGTCGGCCTTTGTTGATGAAAAAGAGCATTTCAAGAGTAAAAGTTCTCAACTGGATGAATTTTACCATTTGAATACCTGGCAGGCAGATTTTGAATACAAGCGATCTCTGGGAAAATACTTTTCGCTGGGCAGCGGTGTAACGTCACATATTATTCGCGCAAAGGTGGATTATTACGAAGGTATTAAATACCAGCCTGAAGGTTCCGTATGGACGGCCCTGGCTTTTACCAGTCAAAAGCACGGGATTACCAGTGTTCTGAATTTAAGACAGGATTTTTCGAAAGGATACAAGATTCCTTTCAGTCCTTCATTCAGTGCTGTTATTCCGGTTATAAAACATATTTCAATAAATTTTAATGCATCACGGAATTTCAGGGTTCCGACAATGAACGACAAATACTGGATTCCCGGTGGAAACCCTAACTTGAAACCTGAGAGTAGCTGGAATGCTGAAGCAGGTATTAAATTCAATTTGCATACTGGTAAATTAGTACGGTCAGTAATTGTCCTTTCTGTTTATAATTCACAGATTGACAATATGATCCAATGGATTCCGGTTACCTCTTCGTTATGGTCGCCAAGGAATGTGCAAAAAGTATGGAGCCGTGGAATTGAAATATCTTCACGTTCCGACTGGAAATATGCCGGTTTCAACGGATACTTCAGGTTCGGGTATAATTATTCGCCTTCAACTTACAAAGAAACTCTTCCGGATGAATCGACAATGCTTAATAAGCAACTGATATACATACCATTGCATAAAGTTCAGGAAACATTTTTCATTGGTCGAAACAATTATTATAGCATGTTTTCATTTACTCTCACAGGAAAGAGGTATGTGCGGAGTGATAACGAGAAATCATTACCGTCATACGCTTTGTTCGATTTTTATGCCGGAACAACTTTAAAAACTAAAAAAGTAAGCTTCAAGCTTCAGGCTTCATGTCGCAATGTATTGAACGTAACTTATCAGTCCGTTCTCCATTATCCTGAACCGGGAAGGTCTTTCGCAATAAGTGTAATAATTCTCAAATAATTAACTTAACACAAACCCATGAAAATTTTAAAATCCACATTTCTGCTCTTAGTATTAACAACAACAGCAACATTTTACTCATGTAACAAAGATGAGAGCAATTCCATTAAAGGCACATTTGATGATGGAATATTTATAGTTAATGAAGGGATATTTGGCCCGGGAGGAAATGGTAGTATAACTTTTTTTAAACCTGACAGCAACCTGGTGAAACAGGATATTTTTGAATCAGTGAATGGCCGGCCTCTGGGCAACGTTGCACAAAGTATGACCCTTTTTAACGGGAAAGCTTACATTGTTTTGAATAATGGCGGAGCTGTCGAAGTTGTTGATATTGCTACGTTTAAATCATTAGCAACAATAAAAAAACTTGTAAATCCAAGCCAGTTTTTGGCTGTGGATAATGCAAAAGCATATGTGTCCGACTGGGTTGGTCGTATTGCGGTTATTGACCTGAAATCAAATGTTATAACTGATACAATTCATGCAGGAACAGGCCCTGATGCAATGGTAAAATCGGGTAATTATGTTTATGTAATTAATTCAGGAGGCTTTAGCATTGACAGTACAGTAACTGTAATCGATTTTACTACTGATAAAGTAGTGAAGACAATCAAGGTTGGTGATGCCCCATCAGGAATGGTGGCTGATGGAACCGGCCGCATTTGGGTAATGTGTAAAGGAAAAGGATTTGAAGGATGGGCCCAGCCGGGTGATACCCCAGGTAAATTGATCCGGATTGACCCGGTGACCCTTGCCATTGATTATACCTATAAATTTACTTCAAACGATGATCATCCCGAAAAACTGGTCATCAATAAACAGAAATCAATTGTATATTTCCTGCACAACAATGGGATTTATAGTTTCAATATTGTCACGAGCAATGCAACACCTGCAAAACTCATTTCCAGATATTTCTATGGGCTTGGTTATGAAAATAAAACGGGTTATTTATATGCCACAGATCCTAAAAGTTTCGGGACTAACGGTGTTGTTTTGAGGTTCAGGTCTGAAAATGGCTCATTGGTTGATTCAATCCCGGCCGGAATTGGTCCGCGGACATTTGCTTTTCCTGAGTAAGATTTCAGATTCTTAGATTTGAAAAGAATTTTTACTGACTTATTGCTTTCTTTTAAGACCTTTGTATCTGTAATTACAGGAATTGAATCAAATAGTGTCAGTAAAAATTCTTAATCAATATGTCTAAACTGCCGGATGTTACATCACTTCTTAATGAATGCCGTTTCGCAGCTACACGAAGCAGTGGCAGCGGTGGCCAGAATGTGAATAAGGTATCTACCAAAGTGATCTTGTTATTTAACGTGCTTGAATCCAATATTTTGGATCAGGAACAAAAAGATATTTTCCTGTCAAAACTTCGTACACGTATTTCGAAACTTAGTATTTTCAGAATCAGCTCAGGGCGCGAACGGACCCAGCTGGCAAATCGTAAACTGGTAACCGAAAAATTTATCCGACTTGTTGAAAAAGCTTTCGAAACGGAAGAAGAACGGATAGCAACAAAACCTACTGCCGGTTCAAAACGAAAACGGATTGAAAGTAAGAAAGAGCAATCCGGTAAAAAAGCTGTTCGTGGACAGAAATGGAATGAGGAGGATTATTGATTTCGGATTTAAATTAGAACGCAGATAACGCGGAAAGAACGGATTAAAGCGGATTTCAGAACAGTGAAACAGTGAAACACTGAAACACTGAAACACTGAAACTCTTCAAACCCTTCAAACCCTTCAAACTCTTCAAACTCTTCAAACTCTTCAAACAAGAAAACTCATCCCCGCACAAAATGCGGCATCTCAATCGGGATTTCCAGTGAGAGTTCTATCAGTCCGGCAAATTTTCCATCCTTGTACCAGGGTGATTGATACACGAGCTTTTTTATTCCGTTTTTTTCAATGGTATAAGCATTCTTAGTTGCGGTATCAAGCATCTCACGTAATTTATCGGACGTTGGCCCGTGGTGATATAGGAATAGACTTGTTCCGATTATTTCGGCTCCGCCATATTTTTGAAATGTGCTGATTGAGCGGTCGTTCATGTATAGAATAGTAGCTTCGGTATTGCAAACTGTTATCGCAAAGGGAAGTTCTTGAGCCATTGCAGGAAGCTGAGACAGAAAGTCATTTGTAATCATAATAGAAATTTTCAGGTTTAATCGCAAAAATAGCTTTATTCCGTTTGCAAATTTAAATAAAGTTGTATATTTGCACCGTCAAAATGGCCCCGTAGCTCAACTGAATAGAGTACCACACTACGGATGTGGGGGTTCCAGGTTTGAATCCTGGCGGGGTCAC
>JBBRYZ010000079.1:0-18943 GCA_038237165.1 Bacteroidales bacterium
ATTGATTTTTTCAAATCCCAGCCTGTAATCTCCAATACGGATTCTGTAATAGGATTTAAAACCAACAAGTTTCCTTACATTTTGAATTTCAGATATACTATGAGCTTTTTCAATAGTGAGGATTATTTTTTCAACTTTTGTGAATAAAGAAACATCCTAGATTTTGTCAAGTGAATTCTCAAATGATTTGTCAAATTCAACAATCATTTGGTTTTCAGCTTTTTAAGAATTGATTCGCGGGAAATAAGATCCCCGGTTTTTTGTGAATCCATTAGCTGACCCAGCAGAAGGTCTTCGTATTGATCTTCACTTAGGTTAAAAGCATTTCCCCCAAGTTTCCTTGCAAGATCAGAAAGTATCTTATTGCTTTTATTATCAGCCTTAATAATTATTGCACCCATAAAACAGATTTTCTACAAAGATAAGTATTCAGTTTGTCTGCGCCGAAAACAATTCCTGTATTTTTTCTTTAAGCATAAAAACTAAGGTTTCATTCAGTAAAAGCAGGGGAGTAAAGGGAAATAGTTAAAAGTTTCAGAAAATAGTCGTAAGAAAATAATTTTTCAATTCCTCTTTTTAACCAGATAATCAATACTCCACTTGCCGGAGCCTATGAAAAAGAAGGCTGCAAAAATAAGGAGAAACAGGAATGGATGTTCACCATCACCGTTAATTTGCCCTTGATGTGATCCCAAAATGGCTACTGCCATAGTTATAGCCAGAGGAATGGTGGTGAAGCGGGTGAAAAGCCCAAGAGCAAATAATAGACCTCCAAAAAATTCAGTTCCTTTTGCCAGGTATGCCATCAATAATGGAAATGGCAAACCCAGTTCGCTACCTAGAGATCCGGCCATTCCCTTCATCATTTCAATATCGAAAACCATTCGTCCATGAAGGAGAATGAGTATTCCGGTAAAAATACGGACGACAGCCAATGCATCCAGTCCAAATGGCCTTACAGACAATAAATTTTTCAACATGATTTTTCCTCTTTTCAGATCAAAGAACAATAGTAAGCCTATTATGTTTAGTTATTCGCCGCAATTCCTGCAAATATCAATATCAGATCGATTAGAAAGAACTTTTTTTCGGAAGGAAGTGTAAAGCTGGTTTTTCCATAATGAATTCAACGATTCTTCCAGCAGGTTCCCCGTTTGATGATCCGCATTTTTATCATAACAACAAGGAACAACTTCCCCATCCCATGTAACAACAATAGAACTCCAGATCCTGCGGCAACGATTCCGGATTTTTTTAGCGATAATCCAGGAACCATCCGGCATATGTTTATAACGAGATTTTTCTTTAAGAGACGGAATAATAGTATTTTCTGAATTAAAATTATAAACCTGGGCAGATTTGAGCGAAAGTTTATCAACTCCAATTTCCCTTGCAAATTCCTTCACCTGATTAACCTGGTGTTCATTATGACGCATAACCAGAAACTGAAGTTCGATGAAAGGAGAATTTGATTGCGCAGATTTCCTGGCTGCCACCAATCGTTGGATACCTTCAACTACAGTTTGAAGATTTCCTTTTACGCGGTATTGCTCATAGGTTTGTTGATCGAGGCCATCAAGGGAAATGATCAGATGACTAAGACCGCTTTTAATAATCTTATCCACATTTTCAGCATCCAGAAAATGACCGTTAGTGGAAGTTGCAACAAATATCTTTTGGCTGCGAGCCATTTGAACCATTTCTGTAAAATACGGATTCAGCATAGGTTCGCCCTGAAAATAGAGTGTTAGATGTATCAAATCGGGAGAAAGTTTATCCAGAATTTTCCGGAAAACTTCCATATTCATATTCCCTTTGTTCCGCGTGAGCGATTGCATTCCGGTAGGACATTCGGGGCAGCGAAGGTTACATGAAGTAGTTGGCTCGAGAGAAGCAGCCCATGGTTTTCCGATCACAATCACTTTGCGAAAAATCCGACTCAACAAAAACCCGGATTCGACCAGCAAAAGATTGAAGAACTTACTCAGGTTAAGTGTTTTAAGTAAAGCGAGGTAATAGCGAAATATCTGAGGCGTATCCAAAGCTAATCAATCTTTTGAGTAAGTTTTTGCACCACTCTGAATTGCTGAAAAAACTCCCGGGCAATCACCCTGAGCACCGTATAAACCGGGATTGCCAGCAACATTCCGAATATTCCTGCAAGACTGCCACCCATAATGATAACGAAAAATATTTCGAGCGGATGCGCTTTCACGCTGTTTGAATAAATAAGTGGCACAAGGACATTATTATCCAGAAACTGGACTACCGCAAATACCCCGATGAGTTTTGCCATTACAGGCAGTAAATCATCAAACGATCCAAAGGCCAGAGTGGCAGTAACACCTAACATCAATCCAAGAACCGATCCGATTAATGGACCAATGTATGGTATAATATTCATAATGCCACCAAAAAAACCGATCAGCAATGCATTCTCTACTCCAAAGATCAGCAAACCAAGAGTGATTAATGTCATCACTCCAAATAATTCAAGCATTACGCCAATAAAATATCGCATCAGCAGGTGTTTTGACGAACTTATTACGTTACGGGTTGCCTGGTGGTGCTTTTCCGGAATAAAAAGAAGCAATCCGTTTTCGAACAGGTTTTCATCTTTCAGGAAAAAGAAGGCGATAAAAAGCACTGAAACAAATCCAACTACTACTGTTCCGGCTGCATTAAATACACCACCCAGAGCATTGGTGACACTCCCCAGATTTACTATTGATTTTACTTTAACAATAATAAATTCCTGTAGTGTTTCGCTGGCCGGAATTAATCCGAGTTCATGCATTTCGGTATCAACCCACTGCAAAGGCTCCCTCAAATTTTCTGCAAGCTTTTTTACATCAATTGCCGAAATGGTGTTTGCCTGCTTAACAATAAGCGGAACAAAAACAGCTATTAGGCCGAGAAACATAAGCACTATGGTAATTAAGGATAGTGCTGCGCTGACGGTATGAGGTATACGTAATTTCTTAATATGCAGTTTGTCGAAAAACCGTACCAAAGGATTGCCAATAAATGAAATTACTGCCGCTACCAGTATCCATACGATCATAAACGAAAACCGCCAGACCAAAAAACCGACAATTAACAGAAGCAAAATATAACCCGCGTATTTTAAAACCTGTTTCATTTGAATTGATTTGGTGAGTTTACAAATTTATGGAAAAACTATCAGAATCAAAGTAACAGGAGTTTTTCGCTTTTACAAAAAAAAGCCGGGTCGACTTTTATCACACCCGGTCTTTAAGAACAAGTTAATTCCCTAATTAACCCAGTCGGCAATAAAAAGATTCATGTCGTGTGGCTTGCGTTTATTGCGGTTAGACGAAAACATTATTTTTTTGCCATCACGCGAAAACATGGGAAATGCGTTAAAATAACCTTCGGTAGTCACCTGCTCGAGTCCGGTACCATCGGGATTAATCATAAATAATTGAAAATCATATCCTTTTGTGGATTGGTGGTTACTCGAAAAAATGATCTTCTTGCCAGATGGCAGATAATACGGAGCCCAGTTCGCTTTCCCTAAATGTGTGACTTGTTTCATATCGCTTCCATCCACATTGCATGTAAAAATTTCCATAGCAGTAGGCATGACCAAACCCTGTGCCAGTAAAGCTTTGTAAACTTTAATATCTTCCGGAGTTTGAGGCCGCGAAGCTCTGAAAACAAGTTTTTTGCCATCGGGCGAGAAAAAAGCGCCACCATCGTAACCCAGAGTGTTGGTAACCTGCTTTACATTACTTCCGTCGATGTTGCAGGTGTAAAGATCAAGATCGCCATTGCGCATGGAAGTGAAAACTATTTTATCACCTTGCGATGAAATTGTGGCTTCAGCATCATAACCCGGTGTATTGGTAAGTTGCTTTACGATGTTACCTTTGAGATCGGCAACAAAAATGTCGAAATCAGGATAAATGGGCCAGAGGTATTTTCCATCTGTGCGCGGCTCAGGATTCGGCGGACAATCCTTGCCACCCAGGTGAGTTGAAGCATATAGGATCTGCTTGTCGCCAGGCATGAAAAACGAACAGGTGGTGCGTCCCATTCCTGTGCTGATGAGGGTTGGTTTGTAAGTTGAATCAGCAGCGGCTTTGGCAATATCCAGGTTAAAAATCTGGTCGCATCTCAGCCCCCAGGCTTCATTGTTACTCTGGAAGGAAACGTTATTTCCGGCAAAACTAAAGTAGGCTTCGGCATTATCACCGCCCCAGGTAAGTTGTTTTATGTTTTTCAGGTGCTTTTCCTGGGCGGAAACGATAACGGCAAAAAATACGAGGATTAAAGAAAAGATGGTTTTCATTTTATAAGAATTATAGAGAATTGATTGTACCATGTAAAAAGGAATAGTACTGAATAATGTTCAGTTTAAGGATAAGAATAATTGAAAAAAGCCAATTGAATTTAAAACTGAAAATAAATAAACGGTTGTATTTCAGATGATTTGATCTGGATTACAATCAAAACGATAACCAGCAGATACCCGATTTTAAGTGCGAAAGGCGATTTAATAACCAGTTGCCGGGTGTAGTTCTCGATATTGGTGGGGATAAAGTGCAGCATATATCCCAACACCATCAGCATCAGCACATAAGGATATCCTTTAATAAAATCTGATATAATTTCCGGATGAAAGGAAGTTGTAATCTGTGTGAGCATCGCTTTTACGGAAGTCATATTATCGGCCCTGAAATATACCCAGGCAAAGCAAACGAAGTGAAACGTAATAAATACTCCCAGTATCCGAGTTAGCTTTGTTTTAGGAATGCGTACTATGGAGTTTATAAATTTTTCGATTGCCAGTCCAACTCCGTGCAATGCGCCCCAGATCACAAATTTAAGACCGGCACCATGCCACAATCCACCCAGCAGCATAGTGATCATCAGGTTAAAATAAGTACGGATTTTGCCTTTACGGTTTCCGCCCAGCGAAATATACAGGTAATCGCGCAGCCAGGTAGAAAGCGAAATATGCCAGCGCCGCCAGAATTCGGTGATACTTGCGGACTGATAAGGTGAATCAAAATTAACAGGCAGTTTATATCCTAGCATAAGAGCGATTCCTATTGCCATATCGGTATAACCCGAAAAATCACAGTAAATCTGCATGGCATAACCATACACACAAAAAAGGTTTTCCAGTCCGGTGTACAGACCCGGATTATCAAAAATCCTGTCCACAAAATTGCTGCTGATATAATCGGAAATAACTGCCTTTTTAAATAATCCAATACAAATCAGGAAAATAGCTTTCCCGAAATCAGCCTTTGTAACAAAAGGTGTTTTGCGAACCTGGGGCAGGAAAACGGAGGCCCTTACAATCGGTCCGGCTACCATCTGGGGGAAAAATGTTACAAAAAAGGCAAACTCGGAAATATTTTTAACAGGTTCAATATTGCGTCTATAGATATCAATAGTATAACTCAGGCTTTGGAAAGTAAAGAACGAAATCCCGACCGGCAGAAAAATATTCAGTGGGTCAAAAGGCTTGTTTACAACATCATGTATTATACCCAGGAAAAAGTTTGTATATTTGAAATAAATCAGCATTCCGATATTAACCACCAGACTCAGTACCAGGAAAAGGATACGTTTTTGTTTGATTTCCGTTCGGGCAATTTGCTTTGCCAGGTTATAATCCACCACGGCGGTGATCAATAAAAGGATAAAATACAGCCCGCTCGATTTGTAATAAAAGAAGATGGAAAACAGGGTAAGATAAATGTTTTTAAGCGTATTTTGCTTATATACAAGGCTATAAATAGCGATAAACCCCAGGAAAAGGAAAAGGAAGAACCCGCTGCTGAAAATCATCGGTGCTTTCGGGTTGTAGGCAAACTCCTGCAAGAGTTTATTTAAATCAATCTGCTGCATGCTTCTGATAACTGTCGATTAATGCTTTATAAAGTAGATTACCCTGTAATTCATACCCTTGTTTGTTATAATGTACACCATCCCGTTGCAACATGGCAGCTTTGCGCCATTCCGCACACGAGCCGAAACCACCGCTAATGCTG
The DNA here is from genome assembly GCA_038237165.1 of Bacteroidales bacterium. Classification (GTDB taxonomy): domain Bacteria; phylum Bacteroidota; class Bacteroidia; order Bacteroidales; family UBA4417; genus UBA4417. The sequence goes on from JBBRYZ010000079.1 coordinate 6,030, forward strand.
TACATATCCCAGCAGGCAACATTTTCCTGTTCGGCGCCTTGCAGTAAAGCCCGCTGAACTGCTTCGAGGTAAGGATTCTTATATTTTTTCCGGAAATAGTCGTCAGCTGTAGTGGCAATCAATATGCAGGCTTTGGGATTCAGGTTTTTTATTTTTTGTACCATTGCCCTTACTGAAGTTATAACTTCATCCATCGTCACTTTCGGGTTCGCACCTTCGTTCGTACCCAGCGAAATTATCACCAGGTCAGGTTTCAGCACTTTTAACTGCGTGTAAAATAACGGCGAATTATTATAATCGTTAAAATGAGCCCCGTTAATTCCTACGCTGTGATACAAAATTCCAGGTTTGCTGTTCTGAAGTATTATACCGTTAACTGTAATTGATTTCTGCATTTCTTCAGTTTGTTCAGCCTGTATTCGCACAAAATTGGTGGAACGCACGAAAGGAACCCAAGTTATACAATCGTCTGGAACCGATGTGGCGGCCGACATCAGGTATCCGAATTTCGAAGCTGAACCGGTTATGCGGCAATCAAACTGAAGTGAATCTTTTATGTGAATCAAAGTAACCTGGTCGAAAGCATAATCAAGATCATCGTGATTACTGGTGGTAATATCAATATAGGCTCCGCCCTGGCCTGACAGAATAGAGATTCCCGATAACCCCGGTTCCGGCTGCCGGTTCTGACTGTTTATTTTTGCAACTGTCCAATTCTCATTGGTTGAAGAGCGGTAATCCAACGGTTCGTTGGTACCGGCAACCCGCAGCGGGAAAACCAATCCACGGCCCGCATTGCCAAACCGCCATTGCATGTTTTTACGGACTTCTCGCGTAAGCATATCAGCCTGTATGTGCGAATCACCGATATGGAGAATGCTTATCTGACTAGTATCGCCGTTTTCCAGTTTTAGTAGTTTATTGAAAAACGGAAGCAAGGATATCCCATTTATCAATGTATCAGCTTCGTAGTTGATAAAAGGGTATTCTGCCAGACTTAGGGAATCGATCTCACTTACCTGCCCTTTTAGACCAAGAGAGAGAATTAAAATGACGATGACCGATAGAAATTTAATTTGTTTTAACAGCAAGGCTATTCCTCCGTTTTTTATATTTTTCGACTTCGTAAATAAAACTCCGGGCGAAAGCCAAACCGACTTTCCGGCCTCCGGCGAAGTTCAGATGCGTGTAATCTTTATTTGCCAAAGCAGGTGTTGAATTGGCAAAACCTGCCATTGAATTTTCACCGCCCATGGCTTCGAACATATTCCAGAAAAGCAACTTGTTGTCGAAGGCAATCTTTTCCTGTGCCTGAATAAGAAAAGGAATCACAGGCATGGTTACAAAGTTGCCCTGGAGGCGCTGGCTGCGATCCGAAACAGACAAAAGGAGAATAGGCGTTTCCGGAAAAGCTTCCTTCAATTTGTTGATTAGCCGGTTCATCCCTTTTATGTAACCGGTAAAATCTTTGGTTGGCGAATTCGAAACATTCAGCCCGAACTGTAGAACAATCATATCATAATTCAATAAGCTGTCGAATGCGGCAAGATTTTTTTGGTTAATTGCCTGTAATCCCAGTCCAGAATTGCCTTTGATGGCAAAATTATCGATATAAAAACCTGTTTCATCCTCCAGCGAAGCGCCGAGGCAGGTAACGCCGCCAATGTTGAGCCGCGCACTTACCTGCATAATCGTATCTGCCTGTACCATAACCATAGCGGGGATTTGGGTAGTTGTAAGTTCCATTATCCGGCTATCCTTCCGGTTGAGCAGGATGCGCGCTTTCTGATTATACGAAGAAGTGTAAAACAACCTGAAGGTGGAAAAAGCCGAGGTGTGCCTGAAACGGTTGGTTCCTTTGTAAAATACGTAATTTCCTGAATCGGGCGAATAGCTGAAACCATTTATTCCAAGGCGTTGCGACGATGGATTGCTAAGGATAGATGATGTATTCCAACCACCGAAAGAATGAATTACCGAACGGCGGAAACCAGCTGTTTCGGACGTGATTGGAACAAAACCAACCCCGTTACCGCCGTAAAGACTTTGCAATGTATCGCGCAGATCGCTCACAAGTATATCGCCATCCGAAAACGAATCGCCGTACCAGGCTATGCGCACCTTGCCTTTCTTTTCTTTGGCTTTCAGTAAATGACTGAATAGTTTGTCGAGCGGAAATTCTTCGCTTGTGAAATTGCGGAAACACACCACATCTTCGGGGCACGGATCCACTTCCGGTGCCAGAGTATCCTTAAATTTCAATTGATTTAATGCAGTGGTGTCGTCAGCTAAAATATCTGAGAAAATACTAACCGGTTTTAATTCATAACCAAAAAATGTTCGTTCTTTTTGAAAAAGTGATAAAATAGCCAGAATGCCTGCAACGGCCAAAGTGTAAAAAAATGCCTGGGGAATATAATTCTTGTTCATTCAATAATGCAGGTATCAGTAGCTGATATTTTATTTCAAATGAAATCTCCGTTTAACCGTTTTATTTCCCCTGAAAATAAGTACGCAAATGTATGAACTTTTAGGTTTATGTTTTGAAATGATTTACTTAAGAATGAAAACACGGAGACACGGAGTACACAGAGGGACACGGAGGGAAATAAGTGTTCAGAAATAAGTAAGACAAATTCCTGTTTTAGACACAAAAATAAAATCTTAGCGTTACGCCGTGCTCTCTGTGCCTAAGTGGTAAAACAAATAAATGATTTACATTAGAAATAAAACACGGAGGCACGGAGGACACAGAGGAACACGGTGGGATATAAGGTCTAAGAATAAAGAAAGTTAGAATCATATTTTTATTTAAAATCATAGTGTTACTCCGTGCTCTCTGTGCCTCCGTGGTAAAAAAAGAGTAAGGTAACTACTATAAAAGATACAAATCTCGTTGCCGGCAGGATTTTTTGACATTAACTAAAATCATTTTTATAATAGCTTGCATTTCATATCTATGTGCATTATATTTACCCGTTCAAATAACAATTTAATTATCCACTAAAACTATTCAAAAATGGCAAACACAAAAGGACGAATTGCAATTTCGACAAACATAGTTGAAATGCTAAACCAGGCAACTAAAGTGTATAATAAGCATGTTGTTGATGGTGTGCAGTCACCACTAAATGCACTAATTGATAACGATTGGGCAAAAACAGGCCCTACGATAGCAATTGCCCTTGAAAAACACAACGAAGCGGAAAAATTAAAGGGGGAAATGGAAGCAGCATACCGCGAGCGTGATTTATTAACTCCCGCTATTGCGGAAATACTGCAAAGCAGCCGTAACCTTCTAAAATCAATTAACTCCAAAAACCCTAAACGAATTGCCGAGTGGGGTTTTAATGTTGATGATTCTGCCAAAGCCTCTAAAACAACTCAACTGTAAGGGAAGGGTAATAATTGCAAAGACTATCAAGGCAGTTATTTTATCGGCTGCCTTGATTCATACTTAATTTTAAAATTCACTTTATTAAAAACGAAAGGATGGTAATATGAAAAAATAAAAACAATACTCCGAAGTTCACAAATTATTTACTTAACCAAAAATGTATTATACTATGAAAAAAATGCTTAAATTAATATTAATTGGAATTATTGTCTTTGGCTGTAAAAAGAATCCTATTGAAACGGATCCCGCAAAAGCAATACTTGGTAAATGGGAATGCACTGCAAGTGGGAACTTGCCAACTATGATCCCAATTTCACATGCTAATGGATATGTAGAATTTTTACCGGATAGCATAATGAATGATTATGTTTATGAAACTAAAGTCCGCACTTCCTTTAAATATTCTGTTGACTCTTTGTTGCATTATTACCAATATGCCGATGATGGTATGGTGTTTGACAATAAATTTAAATTTACATTCTCAGATCATAACAATACGATGAATTGGGAGATACAACAACCATTTGCAACCTTCCACAATTTTACTTATAAACGGATAAATTAACAAATTATGAAAAAAACAATCACTTCAATACTATTAACTTTTATTGCTAGCTTAGCAATTTCTCAAAATAGTATAAAATATCCTATTGTCAACAAAGATATTAATGGAATCATTTCCTCAATTAATTTTGCTGATTATAAAACTACTTCTATAACTTCGAACGATGTAATTCCAACAAATTCCGAAGATTTCTTTAAGGACTTTCTTGAAATTAATAGATCAGATCAGTTTATAAAAGCGCCTAATGCTTCTATAAATCAAGAAGAAAGGGTAGAACATTTTGATCAATACTACAACGGTATAAAAGTCGAAGGTGGGGGATATAACTTACATTACATGAATGGGAAAATTTATCTCGCTCATGGTCATTATGTAAAAATTAATAATCTTGATATAAATCCTACACTTGCGCCCGAAACTGCTATTGAGAAATTTGCTAATTTCAAAAAAATACCAATCAATCAAATAATTGATAGTAAATCGCCTCTTATAATATGTGAAATATCTAAAGAGAAAGTTAACGGAATCCTTTCCACTACTCCGGTTTTAATCTACCAAATTAGGCTATTCACTGACAATTCAAATAATGATGAGGTTGGCTATGTAGATGCGCATACTAGTGAGATCGTTCTGACAAGTTCTATCGGTTCTAATATTTCACCTGTAGGAACTTTTGCAACACGTTACAGTGGTATGCAAACAGCAAACACAGAGATTTATTCTTTGAAATATCATTTAATAGATTATTCTAGAGGTAACGGCATACACGTTAGAAATCTAAAAGGAAGCACAAACCCAACATATGATGAAAGTGCTGAAATTACTGATAATGACAATAACTGGACAGCAGCGGAATACCATGCAAACGAAGATGATATGGCACTTGATATACATTGGACACTTCAAAAAATATACGATCATTTATACAATGTATATGGCAAAAATAGTTTCGACAACAATGGACGTGCGATAAACGCTTATATTCATTATGGTACGAACAACCAAAAAGATGCCTCTTTTTGGGAACCTTTTTTAAAAGTGTTAGAGTTTGGAGATGGTGACGTAAACTTCGGTCCGATAGCTAGTGTAGATGCAGTCGCTCATGAATATGGCCATGGCATCACTGATTTTCAAATCGGATGGGCACTCACACCCACTTTTTCAAAATTTAACGAAGGTTTAAGTGATATTTGGGGAGCAATACTGGAGTACAGAATTCATCCAAATAACACTTGGAAAATAGGTGAACAAATAACATTAAATTATGGATGTTTAAGAAACTTGCAAAGTCCAGGTGACCCGAATGCATTACAAAAAATAGCTGACACATATTTAGGCCCAACGTATAATTCATTAACTGAAACAAGTCAAAGTGGCATATACATGCGAAGTGGCGTTTTTTCTCATTGGTTTTATCTTTTGGTAAATGGTGGGATTGGTATTAATGAACTAGGTAATAAGTATACTGTCAACGGCATAGGAATGGATAAGGCAGAGGATTTAATTGTTAAGGCTGTATACGGGACATACTTAAATAACGTTTCTTTTTATCCAGATATGCGAACACAAATCGTTGCAGCTGCACGTTCACTATGTCCTTATAACAGTGATCTTCTCGTGAATCAAATAGAAAATGCTTGGTATGCTGTTGGTGTTGGCACACAACCAGCTATTATTAATTTAACTGGTTCTAATAATGTCTGCTCTACCAGCCCAACTACATTTACAATTGATAATCTTCCAACAGGGTGCACAGTTACCTGGGCCAAAAGTTCAAATCTGACTTTATCTGGCATTCCAGCTACAAACCAGGCATCATTTATTGCAAATGGCACTGGAGAAGGTTGGGTAATGCCTACAATTACATCAACCTGCTATGGACCCAGTTCAACAACAATCATACTTCCGCAAAAAACAGTTTGGGTTGGAACACCTAGAATATCTGTAAGCAGCATTTCCAATTTACAAGATATGGGTTACAGCAATTATTATAAAATACTTCCAGCTTCAGGTAATTATGCATATGAAGGGACATTAACAGTTGATGTACCAGCACTTTCTGACTTAATTGATTCAACATGGAGCTTTTATGCTAGTATGCCTAATAAAAAAATTGCTTATTGGTGGGCAAGTGGTTTTATTGTTGATGCAGGTGCAAAAACAATTAATGCAGGGGAGGTCATTAAATTTTCTGGCCGTAATACTTGTGGCGAATCTTATAATTTATTTACATTTTTTACCGGAGATGTAATTCCACCCCCACCATTAATTATTACACCTAATCCATCGTCAACTGAATCGGAAGTTAGTATTGATGATGTTGCAGTATCCGAAAACATTGCCACAACTCAGACTGCAAATATTATGACTAACATTAGCTATACTCTCACGGTCATGAATAGCTCAGGAGTTAGTGTATATTCAGTTATAAGCAGTGATAAAAAAATCGTAGTACCCACCTCAACAATAAAAAATGGACTTTACATTGTAAGAGTAACGAATGGCAGAACCATCTATCAGGGAAATCTGATAGTTAACCACTAGAATAAAGCTGTCTAATGTGTATCGTTCAACAGGGTTATTCAAGAGTTTTTGAAATCTTCTGGTCAAATGAAAATCCCGCTGGTAATAATTGGCGGGGTTTATTTATTCCTGTTTTGTAATTGTTTTCCGTTTCTATCAATGATTATAATACATAGGAATTAACACTTGGCTTTCTATAAAATAATTTTGCAGCATGATACATTCAAAATTGAAATCGGCAAATTGAATATTAATGATGACAAAATAAATATTGAAAACAGTAGCTTGAGCATTAAAAACACCATATTCAACATTGAAAACTCCAAAATGAATATTAAAAACCACAATTCCAATATTGAAAACGGCAAATTGAATATTCAAAACGGTAAATTCAATATTGAGAACACCAAATTCAATATTAAAAACCACAATTCCAATATTTGAAACACCAAATTGAATATTGGAAACGCCAAAAAGTATAATAAAAAGACCATTTTGGATATATAAAACAAGAATTTAAAACCTCCCGATTTCCACATTCCTTACTTTTACAGAAAAATTACGATTGTTATGAATAATGACGAATTCAGGGAATGGGCGCACCGCCTTGCCGACCGCATGGCCGATTATTACGAAAATATAGAAACTTACCCCGTAAAATCAAATGTAAAACCGGGTGAAATCCTTGCGCAGCTTCCTGAACTTCCACCTGCCAATGGTGAAGATATGGCGCAGATAGTAAGCGATTTTGAGCAAATCATTATGCCAGGTATTACACACTGGCAAAGCCCGAATTTCTTTGCCTATTTCCCTGCCAACGGTAGCTATCCGAGCATATTAGCCGAAATGCTTACCGCATCGCTGGGAGTGCAGGGAATGGTTTGGGACACTTCTCCTGCTGCTGCCGAACTGGAAGAACTGGTAATGAACTGGCTTAAAACTATGTGCGGCCTGCCTTCCAATTGGGATGGCGTTATTCAGGATACGGCATCCACTTCCACGCTGGTGGCTCTTTTAAGCGCACGCGAAAAAATTACGGCATACGGAATTAATGAGAACGGTTTTTCCGGCAATGAGAAACTGCGGGTTTATTGCTCTTCCGAGGCTCATTCGTCGGTTGAAAAAGCAGTAAAAATAGCCGGGATTGGAAGTAAAAACCTGGTAAAAATAACAACTGATGATCAATTTCGAATGAATCCGGCACTGCTTCGAAAAGCTATTGAAGGAGACATAGCTAAAGGATTTAATCCCTTGTGCGTAGTGGCAGCAATTGGCACTACAGGATGTACAGCGATTGATCCGCTTGCTGAAATTGCTGATGTTTGTGAAGAGTTCAAAACCTGGCTACATGTGGATGCCGCGTATGCCGGATCTGCGATGCTGCTGCCTGAATACCGCTGGATGATTGAAGGAATTGAAAAAGCCGACAGCTTTGTGTTTAATCCGCACAAATGGATGTTTACCAATTTCGATTGCTCAGCCTATTTTGTGAAAGACAAGGAAACGCTTATCCGTACTTTCGAAATCTTACCTGAATACCTGAAAACCGGGAACCGCGGCCTGGTGAACGATTACCGCGACTGGGGAATACAGTTGGGACGCCGTTTCAGAGCATTGAAACTGTGGTTTGTGATTCGCTCATTCGGAGTAGTACAGTTGCAGGAAAAAATACGCGAACATATTGGCATTGCCCGTTGGTTTGAAAAACAGATAACCGAACATCCTGATTTTGAAATACTGGCGCCCGTAACACTCAGCGTGGTTTGCTTCCGGTTTATACCTGATGGAATTAACGACCTCGAAAACCTCAACCGCATTAACGAATCATTAATGAAGGAACTGAATGCCACGGGTAAATTATTCCTAACGCATACCAAACTCAACGGGAAATACACGCTCCGTATGTCGGTTGCCGGAACGCTAACAGAGCAACGGCACGTGGAGAAAGCATGGGAATTAATAAAGGAAACTTCATCCGGCTTGATTGGTTCGTGAGTAAAAGGGAACATTAAAAAAAATCTCTGAGGATAATTTATTAATTTACAACATTTTAAAATGAACTTTGAATAAATTTGATTGTTAAGTTCAGATTAATATTGCATTTGTATTTGCATAATGTTTACTTTTGCAATTGAGTATTCACATACTGCAATACCAACGAATCAATCAACGACATGAAAATCAACAACGTAAATTCTTACTTCTTCTTTTTTTATTTTACGCAGAAGCCGGACTGATACGTTATTGCTAAAGAATAATAATGTTTAAAGTCCCGGATGATTCGGGACTTTTTTTTTGATATAACTATGACACCTCCTCTTAAAGAAAACATCATCAGCGTAGCCATACAGGGCGGATTCGGCGCTTATCACGAAATTGCCGCAAAAGAATTTTTCGATGGTATCAATATCGAAATCGTTCCCTGCGAAACATTCACCGACCTGTTTAATGAACTTCAGGATAAAAAAGTGGATTGTGGCATTGTTGCCATGGAGAATTCGGTTGCGGGGAGTTTACTGCAAAATCTCACCTTGCTGCGCGAAAGCGGTTTAGCTATCATGGGCGAGCAATACCTGCGGGTGGTGCAGAACCTGATCGCACTTCCGGGTCAGGCGATTGACGACATCAGGGAAATCCACTCACATCCAATTGCCATTCAGCAATCCAATGTTTTCCTGAATGAACTGCGGCGCAAAGGAGTAAAAATAATTGACGCAGCTGATACGGCACTTAGTGTAAAATGGATCAGGGAAGAAAACCTGTCAGGCATTGCCGCACTGGGGAGTAAGATGGCAGCAGATATGTATAATATGCAGATTTTGAAATCCGGGGTCGAAACCAACAAACGTAATTTCACTCGTTTCCAGATTATAACCGAAAGCGAAAAAGTAAAAGAACTGGAACAAATAGCCAACCAGAAAATTAACAAGGCAACCTTATGTTTCTCGCTTCATCATGAGGAAGGTCGGCTATCACAAGTGCTTTCTGTGCTTTCTTTTTACAACATGAACCTCACAAAAATCCAATCGCTGCCTATTGTTGGCATTGAATGGGAATATTTTTTCTACATCGATTTGGTGTTCATGGATTATAGCCGTTACCAGCAGGCTATTGAAGCTGTGAAACCTTTAACCGATCAATTACAAATACTGGGAGAATATCAAAATGGACAACGGCCAAATGAAAATACAACCATCATCGAGGACTGAACTGGTTCAGGAATACTACTTCTCGCAAAAGCTCAGGCAGATTGATGAGATGCGGAAATCTGGTCTGGATATTATCAATATTGGTATTGGTAGTCCTGATTTGCCTCCTGCTAATGCAGCAATTGAAAAATTGAGTGAAGCAGCCAGGTTGCCTAATGTACATGGCTACCAAAGCTACAATGGCATTCCCGCTTTACGGAAAGCTTTTGCCGACTGGTACAAGAAATATTTCCATGTTACTTTAAATCCGGATAATGAAATTCTGCCGCTGATCGGTTCCAAAGAAGGCATTATGCATATCAGCATGGCTTTTGTAAATGTTGGTGATGAAGTACTGGTTCCAAATCCCGGTTATCCATCTTATACATCTGTGTCAAAATTAACAGGTGGAAAGGTACGATCTTACAATCTTGATGCAATACACAACTGGCTTCCTGATCTCAATGAACTGGAAAACAGCGATCTGAGTAAGGTTAAAATCATGTGGATCAATTATCCGCATATGCCAACGGGTGTAAGTGGAAATTTTAAGCTATTCGAAAACCTGGTTGCATTTGCCCATAAACACCATATTTTATTATGCAACGATAATCCGTACAGTTTTATCCTGAACAATACGCATTTAAGTTTATTGTCGGTAGATGGAGCAAAAGAAGTAGCGCTGGAACTTAATTCCATGAGTAAATCTCATAATATGGCTGGATGGCGGATTGGAATGGTTGCAGGCCATTCAGGATATATTAAGAGTATTGTGAAAGTGAAAAGCAATATGGATTCCGGCATGTTTCAGCCTATGCAACTGGCAGCGGTTGAAGCGCTCAACTGTAATGATGAGTGGTATTCTTCTGTTAATGAAATTTATGGCAAACGACGTAAACTTGTCGAGCAGATTATGCATAAGCTCAATTGCATTTTCGATCCAACACAAACCGGTCTGTTTGTCTGGGGAAAGATTCCTTCAACTTATTCCAGTGGTGAAGAACTAACCGAAGAGCTGCTGCATAAGGCAAATGTTTTTATAACACCGGGGATGGTTTTCGGGGATCAGGGAAATGATTATGTCCGGATTTCGCTTTGTGCCAATGAACAAATGTTGAATAAAGCTCTCGAAAGACTGACAGAGATGAATGATAAGACTGCACGACTGCACGACTAAACGAACACACGACTGCACGGTTTACGAGGTACGATTTACGATTTACTAATGGGGAATATCTTCCTCAACAACTTTGAACCTTGAACGCGAAGCATTGAACCTTTGAACGCGAAGCATTGAACCTTAAACGCGAAGCATTGAACCTTAAACGCGAAGCATTGATCGTGGACCATTGAACCCTTGAACGCAAAGCATTGAACCCTTGAACGCAAAGCATTGAACGCGAAGCATTGAACTCTTGAACAAATAAAGCAGAATATTTTATGAAAGTATGCATCATCGGAATAGGATTAATAGGAGGCTCACTGGCCATTGACCTTAAAAGGCGTGGTTTTGCGAGTAGTGTAATTGGTGTTGACAACAACAAACATCATCAGAATATTGCATTGCACAGTGGACTGGTTGATAAAATTGACACTCTGGAAAATGCTGTGAAAAAATCGGACCTTATCATTTTAAGTACACCTGTAAGCGCCAACAGGGAAATGCTGCCCAAAATACTTACATTAATTGATGGCACCAATAAAGTAGCTATTGATATGGGTTCGACAAAGTCGGGTGTTGCCGAAGCAGTAATAAACCATCCTAACCGTGGCCGTTATGTGGCATCACATCCGATGGCCGGAACTGAATTTTCGGGGCCAATGGCTGCCATAGGGAAATTATTTGATTATAAGCATCTGATCATCTGCGACAAGGAACTTTCCGATGAGGACGCACTGAGAACTGTAGTTGGGATGTACAACATCCTGAATATGAAAATTTCATATATGAAATCTGAGGATCATGATATACATGTTGCATATGTTTCACATATTTCGCATATCACTTCATTTTCGCTGGCACTGAGTGTACTTGATAAGGAAAAAGACGAGGAAAATATCCTCAAACTGGCAGGCGGTGGTTTCGAATCCACAGTGAGGTTAGCCAAAAGTAATGCCGAAACATGGGCACCCATTTTTCTTCAGAATTCAGAACACATTATTGAAGTACTGGATAATTACCTGGAGAAAATGAATCTTTTTCGAAAATACATTCTTGAGAAAGATTCCGAAGGCCTTACGGAATTAATGAACGAAGCAAATAAAATAAGAAAAATTCTTAACTAAAGATCTGACCTATCAAACACATTTTAAATAATTAAACCACAGAGCAATATGGAAACTAAACTCAATATCGAACCCATTCAGAACTGGAGTATATACAAGGGCCGTCCTTTACTGATTTCGGGTCCATGCAGCGCCGAAACCGAAGAACAGACCTTGGAAACTGCTCGTCAGCTTGCAGCTTTGAAAAAAGTGGATGTATTCAGAGCTGGCATCTGGAAACCTCGAACACGGCCGAATGCATTCGAAGGTGTTGGTCACGAAGGTTTGAAATGGCTGAAAATGGTGAAAGAAGAAACCGGCTTGCCTACCGGCACCGAAGTAGCCACTCAGAAACACGTGTATGAAGCTCTGAAATTCGGCGTTGATGTGCTCTGGATTGGCGCGCGTACCTCCGCGAATCCTTTCGCTATGCAGGAAGTAGCCGATGCGCTGAAAGGTGTTGATGTAATGGTATTTGTTAAAAATCCTGTGAATCCCGACCTCGAGCTCTGGATAGGCGCTATCGAGCGTTTGTATGCAGCCGGCGTGAGGCGTATCGGTGCAATTCATCGTGGTTTTTCGGCATACGAAAAAACAGCCTACCGCAATCAGCCCAAATGGCAGATACCCATTGAACTACGATTAAGACTACCCGAATTACCTTTGCTTTGCGATCCCAGTCATATTGGTGGTGCCAGGGCATTTTTATTCGAAATTGCACAGGAAGCTATGGACCTGAATTATGACGGACTGATGCTCGAATCGCACAGAGATCCCGGCAACGCCTGGAGCGACGCCAGTCAGCAGGTTACGCCACAGGCTTTAGATGAATTGCTCAACAAACTTGTTTTGCGCCAGCCAGTTTCGCAGGACAGCAAATTTAAAGAAGTACTGAGCGCATTGCGAACCCAGATTGATATGTTCGACGACCAACTCCTTGACCTGATGGAACAGCGCATGATTGTAACCGAAGCCA
>JBBRYZ010000080.1:0-18836 GCA_038237165.1 Bacteroidales bacterium
CGAACAATTGTTTTCGGAACTTGGCAAGGAACAAAAGCCGCATACTTTATTTATAGGTTGTTCCGATTCGCGGCTGGTTCCGTCGATGATCACAGCAACCGGACCAGGCGAATTATTTATTATCCGTAATATTGCCAATATTGTTCCTCCATACCAGGAATCAGGCGAATACCTGGCTGCGGTTTCGGCTATTGAATTTGCAATAGAGGCGTTGGAAGTAGAGAATATTGTAGTCTGTGGACATTCGAATTGTGGTGGGATTGCAGCTTTATATAAGCCGGCTGAATATTTTCAAAAACTGCATCATACCCGCAAATGGCTCGAACTTGCGCTTCCGGTAAAAGATAAGGTACTCAAAATATTGCCGGAAGGAAGTAATGCATCGCGCGAATGGCTAACAGAGCAAATGAATGTTGTGGAGCAGATCCATCACTTGCTAACATATCCTTACATAGCTGAGAAATATCAAAAACGATTGTTGACTATCAGTGGCTGGTATTACATTATCGAAACCGGGCAAATTTATAGCTACAATGTGGACAAAGGTTTTTTTGAAGTAATAAATTAAATTGCAGGGCGGGAATTGCATTCCCGCCCCAAAGAGTTACAGATTTGTAATCTGAACAATTTGATTATAGATTTTCAATCATGCAAGATTGGTGTCAGAACTGCCTAGCTTACTTTTTTCTTTGGTTTAATCTTCACAATATCAAAAATCCCCTCAATTACCTCCAGCCCTGCCCGGCGGGCTGTGTCGTGAAATACTTCGTGTCCTTCGAAGTCAGATAATTCAACCTGCAGTTCCGAATCTATACTTTCCTTTATCCTGCGGCTCATTGCACCATGTTTTGGTGCAAGTAGTATTCCTGATTTTTTGAGATGGGCTGATATTTCGAGTTGAAATTTTTTATTCCTGAAAATAACAACAAGTTTATCCTCATCCCGGCTAAGGTGAGTTATCTCAGATTTTTCATAAGTACTGAATGAATAAAAATGGCCTTCATTATACAGGAAGCCAAGAAACCCTGTAAAATGACTTCCCAACCAGGGAATTTTAGCAATGCTCATCATAATACAGGCATCGGAATTAGCAAAATTATTGCTCTGCAACCATATCCATGATTCAGGAAAAGATTTTCCCCAGTCTTTTTCAATATATCCTTTTCCCCCCGAAAAATCTATATCATCATCATTAACCGTTATGTTTCCATCAATCCGGTGCGATACCGAAACCACTGCATGTTTGCATTCCATAAACGGCACAAAACTGTACCAGCCCATAATTCCAGACGACAGCAGTGAGGAAGGATATTTCACCCTTTCCGAAAACCTAAGTTCTCCACTTACTTTAATCATTGGCGAATCAATTTTCAGCGAGATGCTGTTGCTTGTAAAAACCGATTCCCCAACCTGCACTTTGAAGTCTTTATTGCTGAAACTAAATGACGAAATCGGATACTCAATGTACTGAGTTATGCCAGTAATTCCGTTTATAACCTGAATGAAAGCATGCGGATTTTCAGGATTCAGGGAAACGCCAGGAATAAAAGAATAAACATGTTCAAGATCTTTCGACACTTGTTTAAAGTACCAGCCTTCGAAATAATTTTTTTTTGATAATTTACCCTGGAAAACCTCTGGATTAAAAGTCTTCATAATTTAAAATTTGTGATTGTTAAACAGTTAATAGAAAGTTATGTATCCGAAATAATTGCCTGACTATTTTTGTATAAAGGTATAAATGTATAAAAAAAGTCCGGATACAAACATATCCGGACTTTTATCAAAAAATAATTTTTCGGTTATACCATCGAAAGCAAAAGCAGGATCGAGAGAATATCAATAACTATCAGGGTTGCTGAGATCTCCTTGTATTTTCCCATGGCAATTTTAATAATTGTCCAGCTCAGAAAACCCCATATAATTCCCTGTGTAATCGAAAATGTAAAAGGAATCATAACCATAGCAAGGAATGCGGGAATAGCATCATCCAAGGTAACCCAGTTAATTTTTAGTACAGGTTTAAGCATAAAAACCCCGACAAGTATAAGTGCCGGTGCAGTTGCAATCATTGGAACAATAGAGAGCAATGGCGACAGGAACATAAACGGGATAAACAACAAGCCGGCAACCAAAGCTGTTAAACCTGTTCGCCCGCCCTGCTGAACTCCTGCAGCCGATTCAATATAGGCGGTACCTGACGAAGTTCCTAATACTCCCGCCAGTCCGGTTGCGATAGCATCCACTATAAGTGACTGTTTTATATTGCGGGGCTCGCCATCTTTATCCATAAGGTTGGCTGCTTCGGCGACACCTACAAAAGTGGAGAGGCTGTCGAACATATCAGTAAACAAAATTGCAAACGTTACAGGGAAAACTGCCCATTTAAGCGAGCCTACCAGATCGAGTTTGCCTATCAGGCTGAAATCAGGAGCTGAAAAAACACCTTTCCATGAAACCAGGGTAGGCACACCAAAATTAATGGCTGATGCATCGCCATAAAAACGACCTATGGGAATACTGAGTATAGTTGTAATAACGATACCTATAATCAGCGCACCTTTAACGTTCTTAGCAACAAGTATTGACGTAATCATCAGCCCTACTACAAAGGTTAAGGCAATCATATCAAGCTGAGCCATTCCCAATACAGGTGTACCTTTTGATACGATAAACTTGGCATCTGCAAAACCAATAAGGGTAATAAAAAGTCCTATCCCGGCAGCAACGGCATACCTGATTTGTTTTGGAATGGATTTGACAATGAGTGTGCGAATGTTGAAAACCGACAGCAGTAAAAAGAAAACTCCGGCCCAGAATACAGCTCCAAGTGCTGTTTCGACTGGTAATTTCATTCCGATTACTACCGAAAAGGTAAAAAACGCATTTAGTCCCATACCGGGCGCAACCAGAATAGGGTTGTTTGCATAAAGACCCATCATGATGGTACTAAAGGCACTCAGGAGAACCGTTGCAGTGAGTACTGCATTGAAAGGAAGTCCGGTTGCGCTTAATATTGACGGATTTACAACGATGATATACATGGCTGTAACAAAAGTGGTAATCCCAGCAATAACCTCCGTACGGACATTGGTATTATTGACTTTGAGGCCAAAATATTTATTTAAGGTTTCAATCATTTATGTTTAGATTTAAGGGGTTATTTGAAATTCCATTTTGCAGCCAGGGTAGGATTAACCATAAATCCTTTGTTTCCTCCAAAATTTGTGCTGATCTCAATTTCAGACCCTACAGATACGTTTTCAGTAAAATTATACCAGATCTGAGGTTCAGTAAGGAAAATATATTTGGTAGTTGCAGTGGTTTCATCACTATTAACAAATGTATTATCCTCGCGCCAGAAATCGGCGAAACCATCAAATGTTACTTTTCTATTCAGCATATGCATATACCATACGGCTGTAAGCTGGAACGAAGCATCCTGCTTATCTTTAATATATTTATACATTGCCTGAAAAGTTATTCCTTTTGTGAAATCAGCATTGTTGATATTGTAATCCAATCCGCCAAGCCATGCATCATTGATCTGGTAAGCTCCATAATCCGGACCGGCTTTAAATTGTCCTAAACCGCCATTATATTCAATATGGGCGGCAAAGGGGCTTTTCCCGAGTTTGATGCCACGGGCTATTTCCCAATAAGCAAGACTTACCGTTTTGGAGTTTTTAGCATCATAATTCATATCAATAAAGAAAAAGGTGCTTCCCCATTTATCGGGTTTAAACATTTCTACGGTGGAGGTTACAAGCTTTCGGGTTTTACCGAAATCGTAATGAACCTGTAAGTTCTGAGCCTGCAAAGAGGCTACTGCACACAACACAAGGAGGGTGACAACTGTTTTACGCATAAGTTGGATAGGGTTTAAAAGTAAAATGATGGGGAATTGGCGCGAAAATACTCTCTATACACAATCGCAGAACTAAATGTTTATAACTCTTAATAAAAAATGTTTTTGACTTTTGCACATAAAAAAGCACCTGTCACAACAATGACAGGTGCTAATACCTTAAACAATACAGGCAAATAAATCCGTTTGTCGGAAATAAATCTTTACGCTTCCACCAATGCTTTGTACTGCTCTGCTGAAAGAAGTGCTGTTAATTTTGTGAGGTCCGAAATAGTAACTTTAACAATCCAGCCTGCATTATACGGGTCTTTGTTGATCAGTTCAGGCTCGTTGTTCAGAGCATCGTTAAATTCGATTACTTCTCCATCAACAGGCAGAAACAGATCCGAAACAGTTTTCACGGCTTCGATAGTTCCGAAAGTTTCACCCTCGGCCAGGGTTTCGCCAACTGAGGCCACATCTACAAAGACGATGTCGCCTAACTGGTGCTGTGCAAAATCGGTAACACCAACTATGCCGGTATTGCCTTCAACCTTGATCCATTCGTGATCATTGGTGTAATAAAGATTCTCAGGAATATTCATTGTTCTTGTTTTTTTTTCGTTGTCAAAATTACACATTGTTAACAACCTGCAACCATTAGTTTTAAAATTAGAATGATTCTGAATAAAACGGGCCGAAAACCGGTTTTGATTTATTGCTGTTTTACGCTTTTATTGAGCCAGTGTAAACCTCAGCGAAATTCCTGCGTTAGTATTGGATGTAGGTATCTGCTGCGATACATGTGGTTTGCTGATGGTTTGATCGTAAAATAGCCTCACATTCAGTTTCTGGCTCACCATATAATCGGCCGAAAAATTTATGGATGTCTGCCTTGTTCCGGTCGAAATCTGGTTATTGTCTTCTTCAATACGGCGCAAGATAGTTTTATTATCACGTATCGAGAAATCAAGTTTAACATTCAAGTCACTTTTCATGGTAACGGTTTTGCCGGTCGACAATGATTTTACTTTAAACGGAACGCTTTTAAACCTGTATCCTGTGCCTATTACCAATTCGTTACTTCGCATTTCGGTAAGCTGGTTGTTGACAAAACTTAAAGACAGATTCCTTGTTTTCTTGAACTCCAGCCGGCCAAGCATACTGTTTTTCATGGTTACATCAAACCCGATCAGTGGTCCGAACTGTTCGGTTAGCGTGATGACATCCATGTGTTTCAGGGGTATGAAATTTTTGGCATTATCCAGCGCTGCAGGGAAGCCATTATCTTCAAAATAATTTGCATCTGTAAGGAATCCGCCTACGGAATAGGAAGAGCGATATCCGTGCGAAACATTGAAGGACTGGAAATATTTACGCAGAAACTCAATGCCCTGGTTCGCATTATAGGTAATCCGCCAGTTAGGATAAGGTATTACAGGGAAAGGATTAAATTTGATTTTATTCGGATCTTTGCCACCATAAGCTGCCAGAAATGAGGCCATTAGCACCTGTGGTTGAGTCGGCCCATATCCTTTGGGATATCCGAGTGAATCGCCTATTGAATTTTCGTTTCCTCCGGCAAGCCTTTTAGCCATGGTTAACCTGTATGAAAGCATTTTTTCGAAAACAGGACTTTGATTATTACTGTTGTCTCTTGAGAAGGCTGTTTTCCAGATAATATACGACATGCTAAAATTCCCTCGCTCCTGTGGTGATGTAGGAGGATCAAAAGTTCCCTGGCTGTTCGCTTTGAAATAGGCCTGGTAGGTACTTGAATAGGATCGGTCGGCAGTTACGTCAATTTTAAAATTCCGGATGGGCTCAACGGTGGCACGTATGGTGAGATTTTCATTAGCCCTTGTGATATAAGGATTATTAAGTAAGGTATCCTTCGAAAGCCAGCCCGAAGAAGCGGCTTTGTATTTTATATCATTCTGACTCCCGAAAATAAATGGCAGCCCGGGAGCATCCATGTTCCAGTTATTGCCTAATGGGCCGGGCTCGGGAGAAAAGCCAGGTAATATTATGCCATTCGATTTGGTATATGTAAAGTTAACATCTTTCACTGACATAAGTATTCCCAACGTATAGTTTCTGACAATTTTGAGGTAGTCTTTCCTTGGTTTTTCAAGGCTGTCGGCTGCAGCGCCATTTTTTGCCTTATTACCTGCAAGTTTAGGATCGCCATTTTTCCCTTTCCCTTTCAGATTTCCAGGTTCATTGCCTGGCATTCTGTCGGGTTGCGATTGGCCTTTACCCTGTAACTCGAGCCGTACTTTTTTAAGGTACGGAACCTTGTCGTAAAGAGTGGTTAGTCGGGCACCGCCGTTAAGCTGGATGTCGCGCGAGTTTTCGATGGTATTCCCGAACCTTGCCTGCAATGAAGCAGGTGACGCTTCCCAGCGAAATTTTACTCCGTAACGGGCAGTAAGAGTTACCCAGTTAAGAATTGGAATCTTGTTAAAAGGTACCGTATAATTAATATTGGCCATCTGGTTAAAACGGTTGATGGAGCCAAAGCTCTTTATCGAATTCCAGACTGTATCACGGTATCTCTCGTAGTTGCTGTTTTGTTTCTCAAAACCTCCGGGCGGTTCAAGGATGAAGGCGTTTACATTAGCACTGTAATCAAATTTCAGGGATTGAGATAAGTCGTATTTGATATCATAAATCCGGTTCCAATCCCATTGCTTGGTATAATTAGGCTGTATGATTATTTCAGCAGCACTTTTGTTACGCATTAATCTTTTCTGGTAATCGCGGTACATGTCGGTACGAAACGAAAGCAGTTTAGGCAGATAATAAAAGTTAAAATCGCGTATGATAGCCAGGTTTTTCGACTTCACCGTTTTCTGAAATGGTTTTACATTTTTAGGATTTACCGTAAAATTATATCCCAGACCACCACGATATGTTTTCCTTTTATCTGTTTCAATATCGATGTTGTGATGGCTGATTTCGGAGTAGGCATATGATAGGTCAAAGTTTTCGATATCCCAGAGTTGCGGTTTCTGTGCTGCTCCAACCCTGTCCTTGCGCACATTCATGAAATTAAGGTTCTGCCTTTTGGTTACATCAGTAGTGAGCTGTTTCAGCGAATCTTTTTCTGATTTGCTCATACCATTAGTTTGATCGGCATATAGCACGTCAGGATCGAGCGGGTTGTACTGCGGATTCATAACAGTTTGTGAGTAATCGTAATGCATAGGTATTCGTATCCCTGATTTCTCGGGCAGAAATTTGCCCAGTTCAAGGTTAGTGGCTACATCAAACTGGCTGACTGATTCTTTCTGACGTTCGTTTACCTTCTTTTCGATGCTACCGAATCCCGGTGTACTATATGCTCCTGAAACCATAACATTGCCAAGATCTGCCAGGTTGGTAGCCATTCGTGCATTAGCGGCCCAGCCTGATTTTTCGTTGAAATCCGTAAGTCTCAATTCATTTACCCATACCTCGGCGCATTTGGCCTGCCCGTCGTCGGTATTAAATACTTTCGGATTTCGTTTCGGGTTGCGTATACCAATCATCATAGTCCTCACATCGCTCATGCTCGGCGAACCAACAACAGTAATTTTGTTTTTACCATCGGCGCCGTCGGGGATGGTGAACAGGTTCGCTATGCTTATAACTGAACCGGGTGCATTCATCAGGCTGTTACGCGTGGTTTTGGCATTTACAAGTTTGGCAAGCTCAATATCCATTTCATTTTCTACGGGCCATATTGCATTAGGGTCTGATGTACCCCAGTTGGTGAGCTTCAAAGGTATTTCATATTCATAGTAGTTGTTAGTGAAATCGGAACCAAACCTGATAAAAGCTGTAAGATCACCATCCTTTAGCGCTTGCTCCTGTATGCTTTTTTCAGCATGAATATACATTTTGAGGTTCTTGTAATCCCGGAAATCGAAGTCAGTAGTTTTATAAGTTCCCCGGGCATCGCCATCGAGGAGGTTGCATACTTTCAGCACCATTGATTGTTCGTTCAACTGCTGGGCAGTGGAGGTGGTGGCATAATTAATTTCGCGTGCTATACCGGGAGGAACCACATACGGAACGGGAACCCTGCTTCCGTTTTCCTCAATACTCACGGTGGAGGTATTAAAAGATGTTCCGTCCTGGTTGGGATCGGGTATATATTCACCGGGGGTAAGCAAGCTGTTGCTATATTTACGCCATTCGCCACGCTCAAGTTCGAGGGATGCAAAACGGCAGACTACAGCAGTGTCCCAGTTTTTGAAAAACATACGGATAAACCTGATCGATTTAAAATCCTGAATGCCACCGACTACTTTATCCGGTTTCTGAATCGGGATTTTAAACTGATACCATTTCACTCCGCCGGGCAATCCGTCTGCCAGTTTAAACGGATTTGACTTACCCGATTCAAACATATCCGTAATATAATTCTCGCCTACAACCATGTTTTCAGGACGAAGTTTGACCACATACTGGAAATACCTCTCCTGGTCGCTCAGGGTATTGTCGTTATTCAGATCTTCGGTATTGGGGTTACGTTGGCCAATGGAATTGGCGCTGCTGTTATCGTTTTCAGCCGAGTTCCCATCGGGTCCGTTGTACAATTTATAGCGCTTGGTTATGCTACCACCCGGACCGCTGGGAGGATCGGAATCATAATCCCCACCTACAAACGAATGGAAATTATCAGAAGACGGGTCGGCACTCGCCTGGGCGTATGCTGCGGAGCCTGTGCCAAACTGACTGATGATCGGTTGTAGATAATTCTTATCGAAGAAAGTCTTTTCGTCATTAGTGGGCAATCCATCATATCCTACATCCTGGTATTGGCGTGCACCGGTTTTAGTATCGAACGACTGTGTAAGCGCCTGCTTGGTAGGAACTCTTCCCCATTCGGTGGTATCAACATCTGTTACCAATGCGGAGGTTGGCAGGCCGTTTTCATAGGATTTACGACCATCGCGCAGGATATCTTCCGAAATATCACCAAGGTTGAAATACAATTCGCCACCTTTTCGGCCTAGAGGAGTGGATGATTCCGTAAACGGATCCATCATCCAGAAGGTGATATATTCAACATTGGACGCATCAAAATCAGAGGTTTCCATTTTGCGCATCATACCACCCCAGCGGGTATCAGGATTAACCAGCTTGCCGTCCTTATCCATACCGCTTGCAAACTGAAGTTTATCACCCACATCATAGTTGTATGGTCCGCGCTCATCAGGGAAATACGAAATGTTGAACATGTTAATGTTCAGGGGTTGGTTGTATTGGTTTTCCTTATTCGGGAAAAGCTCATTTTCATAAACCACGCGGGTCGAATTTCGCGAAAGTTCTTCGTTGGTAATATTTTTTGGTTTTCGTGAATTCGATTTATCATAGAATACTGTCGGATCGATGTTGTACCAGGCCATCATTGCCCGGTTGTATCCATATGCCAGATGTGTACCTGGGGCAGCCTCGGGAAACATGCCGCGCGTAGTCTGACCCTGTGGCGTACTGGCAATAGCCCAGGACGAAATGTTGGTGAGCGAGATGGTTGATTTTGCGCCTTCAAAATCGTCGATATACGATGTGCCGGCTTTGCCTACGGCCTTAGAGTGGCCTGGGATAAACTGTGCAAACTCAGCATCTACGCGCAGTTTCGAAGGAGCTTTAGTGCTAAAAAACGGGAGCTTGTCAACCAGTTTGGTAATAAATGCAGCATCTTTCTGGTAATTAACACTCGTTCCCCAAATCGTATTTGAAATAGGCTCGTCGCCGTAATTGGTTTTCTGTGTGATAGGTCTTTCGTAGAGGTTGAGAATGGTCGCACCGAGCAACAAATCCTTGTTCACTTTATAGTCAACATGTGCTCCAAGCAAAGTCTGGCTGAAAACATTGAACATGGAATTGTTTTCGAGCTGTATATTAATAGGAGTACCCGAGTTGAGTACACCTTCGTTGATAATTTTCACCCGGCCAAGGGTATAATCCACCGTGTAATCCCTGCCTTCTTCCAGAAGAGCACCACCTGCAGTTACCTTTACCGATCCCTGTGGTACATTCATCGCGTTCAGTGATATCTCGGATCCTGATTCCGACTTATACTGCCCTTCCATAATGTACTTATTCTTTTCGGGATATTGCTGGGCGCCGGTTTTGGTCATGGAATACAGCGAATCGTAACAATATTTGTCAGCCAGCGAATTGTTGTTTATCTTATTGCGCAGGTAACTGCCGAAGGGTTCCAGTGCCGGGTAAAATATTCTGCCGTTCGAGGCTTGTATGGTTCCTCCGTTGCGGGCAGCATTATCTATAAAGTCAAAAACACCGTCCTTGGCAGGATTGAGCTGTTGATCGAGTTTATCAAAACCGAATACTTCGATAAGTGGGATACCTTTCAGTCCGGCGAGTTTATCATCCGTAAAGAAACCTGTAGGAACCGCACTGCTGTTGCCGGTGTACAGTATATTCAGTAAAAAATCTTCCTTATTAATATTGTAAGCTCCCAGGTTGTAAACGTTTTTCATCATCAGGTTCCACAAGGGAATGTGAGTGTTTACAGCTGTGCTTTTCAACAGTTTAACAAACAAGCAGCTTGCTGTAGCGATGCCCTGGTCGGAGAATTCACCTACCTGATAGGTCTTATTTGTAGGATCGCCTATAATAGTATATTGATAGGCCACTGCCAGAGTTTGATCGGGATTTATGGTTGTGTTGAGCGAAATAAACCCCAGCCGGCTATTGTACATGTATTCGGAACTGGAAAGCTTTCGGGCGCTTTCAACTTTTTCGAAATCAATACCTGATGTATAGCCTTTCTGTTCGATAAGATATTTGGAAGCTTTATAAATATCCCTTACAAGTGCGGTATCAAGCCCTGTTAATAAGTCGTTATTGTCGTTATCCGGAAAAGGCTGCTGAGAGGTCCTGTGTATGGCTGGGTTGTAGGGATTGCTTTCACCTATATCCTGAAAAGCTACGATGTTCCTGTTTTCGGTTATGGCGGCGCCTATATTGGTTGCCCAGACTTCAATTTTTGTAATATTGATATTGGATGTAATTACAGGAAGTGTTGCAACAGCGCCTTCATATTCGGATCGAAAAAACTGGCCGATAAAGAAGTGCCTGTTTTCTTCATAATCGAGGGCGCGGGTCGAGAATTTCTGTGTTTGTGCCCCGCCCTGCACCGTTATATTCTGAACCTGGCTTTGCTGTTGCGAAAAAACTCCTGTAACGGTGGCCTTGCCAAACTGCAACTGGGTTTTCAAACCAAAAAGACTCTGGCTCCCGGTAATAAGCGTACTGTTAATAGGCATGCTGATATTACCGGCTTCGATGAGTTTGATAATTTCATCCTCCTTGCCTTCGTATTTCAGCTTCAGCTTATTTTCGAAATCGAAAGTAGCCTCCGTATTATAGTTGGTATTGAATTCGATTTTATCGCCGATCTTGGCCTGCACGCTCATCTGGATTTTCATACTGAAATCGAAATTCGTAGTGCGCCGAAGTTTTTGGCTGATGGAGGGATCGTCGCGGCGGTTTGAGATCACGCCAAAAATCAGCTCAGTACTTCCCTGTGGCCTGATATCGATGGTGTTACCACCAAATACACGGTCGAAAAGTTCGCCACCAATGTGCAACTGCGGAATTACCCCGAGCCTTGTGGCACCCGAAGCACTATTGGCACGCTCGCGCCAGTAGCTGTCGAGCGCGCGGCGGGTATCCCATTTACGATATTCGTCGAAAGTATAGGAAGCCGGATTCCGGTAATCGAGATTGCCGATTTTACTGGTAACCGTATATTCGTTGTGCAAAGGATCGTAGATGACATCCTGTTTCACATTGGCAGGTTCTTTCAGGTATAAACCACCGGAAGGATTGGCATCGTAAGGATTCTGGCTTTCGGGAATGGGAAAATGAAGGGTGGAATCAGGACGAATGCTATCGGGAGGAGCAATAAAATGCCCGGTTTCCAATTTATCCGGGGAAACGCCAAGAGAAGCACTTACACCCCAAACCAGAGATATAAGTATAGTAAAAAAAGAAAACCTGGACAGGTATTGGGTATATTGCTTCAAACCTCTGGATTCTTTGTCTTTTACTGCCAACAAGTGAAGGTTAGCTGGTTAGTTTTTATTTGTAGCTGTAATATAAACACAATAATCGCTGAAAATCATAAAATTAAAGGATCTTCAGCGCATTCTTAATCAATTGATCAACCGGGAGCACTCCTCCGTTAGCTTTAATTACCTGATCCAGGGCCTTCTCGGCAACCGGCCTGTTAAAACCGAGCATTACTAGTGCAGATAACGCTTCATGTTTGCCTGTATTGTGCGGAGAGATTAAATTTTCACTTGCCGGCAGGTCCTTCATGATCTTATCTTTCAGATCGATGATGATCCGTAATGCCGATTTGCCTCCTATGCCTTTGATGGACTGAAGCAGCTTTACATTTTCGCTGGCTATGGCATCGGCAACTTCCGAAGGGGAAAGTGATGACAGAATAAGCCTGGCTGTATTGGGGCCAACCCCCGACACGGATATAAGCTGCTGAAATACATGCCTTTCGCCGATATCTGCAAAACCATAAAGGATAAGGGCATCTTCTCGCACAATAAGGTGTGTATGCAAGCGGCATGTCTCCCTGCCGTTAATCTGCGAATACGTATTGAGTGAAATATTGATGGAGTAACCAATCCCCTGGCAAGCTATTACCGCCATTGTCGGATTTAGATCAGCTATTTTACCTTCGATAAAGGAATACATTTTTTATTTATTAAATTGAAAATGAAGAGTATGTGCGGTTAATTAATTTACTGCCTTAGGTTTGCATTGGAAACCTGGGATTATAAATTTAATGGCATTGCGCTGAACACTAACAATAAGTGTTGTTACTATGCGTTGCAAAAATAGCGATTTAAGGTTAAAAAAGAAATTTGGTTTCAAAAGGGGTTGAAAGGGTTGAAGAGTTTAAATTGTTTGAAGGGTTTGCGCGTCTGTTGCAACTTGAAGTCGCATTCTTTTACGTCAGAATAAGTTTGATTGAAACGGCTCGGTTGTAAAGTTTCAAACTCGCCTTTGTTCGGCTGCGCTCATGAAACCGCTATCAGTGTGACAGTTTGAAAAATTGAAAGGTTTGAAACGTTATAATTTTAAAATTCAGCTTTTATTTTGTCATTTTTCAAAGCCTTCCGACTTTTAGCCTATACCGACGAGCGGTTCTAATACCAGGGTAATTTAGATACATTTCAAATTGCATGGAATACAACAGTTTTAAGCAAATTACTGAATATATCCCACTCTTTTGTTTTTACTTTGTAGTTTGAAAAATGCATATTTATCATTTTGATAAACAAAAGGTTATCAATAAATAGCCATGATTGATAAAAACATCCTTTAAAGATGCAATATTTTAATTATCATGGCGTATTCCTGTGAACAGTTAAAATTGAAAAGAACAAATGAAAACACTCATTCAGAAAAATGCCCTTACATATCACTCCGAAGGGCGTCCGGGCAAAATTGAAGTAGTACCAACCAAACCTCACAGCACACAGCGTGATCTTTCGCTGGCCTACTCACCGGGAGTAGCTGAGCCTTGCCTTGCAATACAGGCAAATCCTGACGATGTGTACAAATATACTGCGAAAGGTAATCTGGTGGCAGTAATCTCTAATGGAACCGCTGTACTCGGACTTGGCAACATAGGTCCTGAGGCAGGTAAGCCGGTGATGGAAGGTAAAGGTTTACTTTTCAAAATTTTTGCAGATATAGATGTTTTTGATATTGAAGTTAATGAAACCGACATCGATAAGTTTGTAGCGGTAGTAAAGGCTATTTCGCCTACTTTCGGTGGAATTAACCTTGAGGATATCAAAGCTCCTGAATGTTTCGAAATTGAAGAACGGCTGAAAGCGGAACTTGATATTCCGCTGATGCACGACGATCAGCATGGAACGGCTATTATTACTTCAGCGGGTCTGTTGAATGCTCTGGTAATAAATGGCAAAAAAATTGAAGATATGAAAGTTGTGGTAAGTGGAGCCGGTGCCGCAGCCGTTTCATGCACCAGGCTATATATCAAGCTGGGAGTACAAAAAGAAAATATCATTATGCTCGATAGCAAGGGCGTACTCAATCGTAAACGTACCGATCTGAATAAATATAAGGCGGCGTTTGTTACCGACCGTGATATCAGCACCCTCGAAGAAGCCCTTGATGGCGCCGACATGTTCCTTGGATTATCGGCTGCCGGAGCCTTGAAACCTGAATACCTGATGAAAATGGCTCCCCATCCAATTGTGTTTGCACTTGCCAATCCTGTTCCCGAAATATCCTATACCGAAGCAACCGCTGCCCGTCCCGATGTTATTATGGGAACCGGCCGCAGTGATTTCCCCAATCAGGTAAACAATGTACTTGGATTTCCCTATGTATTCCGTGGAGCTTTGGATGTGAGAGCCCGTACAATTAATGAGGAAATGAAACTGGCTGCTGCCTACGCACTGGCTGACCTTGCTAAAATGGCTGTTCCCGAAGAAGTGAACATTGCCTACAATGCAACCAACCTCAAATTTGGCAGCGAATATATCATTCCAAAGCCAAGTGACCCAAGATTAATACTTTTTGTTGCTGTAGCTGTTGCAAAAGCGGCCATGGAAACAGGTGTTGCCCGCAAACCGATAACCGATTGGGCAGCTTATGAAGCCGAACTTATCAAACGCTTAGGCCTGACTAATCCTCTTATCAAACAGATAAAAGCCAGGGCTCAGTCAAATCCCAAACGTGTTGTATATGCAGAAGCCGAAAACTATAAAGTTCTCAAAGCTGCTGAAATTGTTCTGGATGAAGGAATTGCCGTCCCTATCTTATTGGGTAACAAAACCATTATCAACCAGCTTATCGAACAGTACGATCTTGAATTGCCTGGTGTTGAAATTATTGATCCTACCAAAAAGGAACAACTTGAAATGCGGCAGCTTTTTGCCAGTCAATACTATACAAAGAGGCAGCGCAGGGGCTTAACCTCCCAGGCAGCTATGGACTCAATGGGTCAAAGGAATTTCTTTGCTCCGAGCATGGTCGAAAACGGGTATGCCGATGCCATGATCTCAGGCTTAACTACCGGTTATCCCGAAACCATTCGCCCGGCGCTGCGAATTATCGGCAAATGTAAAAACACTAATAGGATTTCGGCCATGTATATCATGCTTACCAAGAAAGGGCCTTTCTTTTTTGCTGATACTACCGTGAATATGAATCCTACCACCGAAACACTGGTCGAAATAGCACTTCAGACAGCTAAGGCAGTACGCGCTTTTAATATAGAGCCCCGCATTGCTATGCTTTCCTATTCTAATTTTGGCTCTGTTGAAGGAAACATACCTATCAAAGTACGCGATGCAGTTGCAATTCTGCACCGCGATCATCCCAATTTGATTGTTGACGGCGATATGCAGGCAAATTTTGCAATAAACAACGAAATACTTACCGAGCATTTCCCATTCAGCAAACTGGTTGGCGGCGCCGCAAATACACTTATATTCCCATACCTCACAGCAGGAAATATAGCTTACAAACTCATACAGGAACTGGCAGGTGCCGAAGCAATTGGCCCTATCCTTATGGGGCTTGATAAATCAATTCATGTTCTGCAAATGGGTTCGAGTGTAAATGAAATTGTAAATATGACTGCAATTGCCGTGATTGATGCCCAGAATAACGAAAAACGCTGTAAAATCGAAAATAGTTAAACTGCTGTTTTACTGTAAGATAATCAGGGGAAGTGAATTTGCTAAAATATTTTCGCTCCTAATATATATAGCTATGTAAATGTTTTATAATTTTACTGGCGTTGATTTATACTTTCAAACAAAGAAATTTAAACAAGATGAAAAAGATAACTGTTATCGGAGCCGGAAATGTAGGCGCCACTGTTGCAAATGTAGTCGCGCACAAAGATCTTGCACGCGAAGTAGTTTTAATTGATATTAAAGAAGGAATTGCTGAAGGTAAAGCCCTGGATATTTGGCAGACGTCTTCGATCAATAATTTTAACACCCATGTTAGCGGTGCTACCAACGACTATCTTAAAACCAAAGGTTCGGGAGTGGTGGTTATTACTTCAGGACTTCCGCGAAAACCAGGCATGAGTCGCGACGACTTAATTAAAACCAATGCCCTTATTGTTAAGGACGTAACTGAAAAAGTTATCAAGTATTCGCCTGAGGCTATTATCATCATCGTATCAAATCCGCTTGATGTTATGACCTACTGTGCCTACAAAGCCGCTTTGAAAGATGAACGCAAGGTTTTTGGAATGGCTGGTATTTTAGATACAGGCCGTTACCGCAGCTTTATTGCCGAGGCGCTTAGTATTTCGCCAAAGGATGTTCACTCAATGCTATTGGGCGGTCATGGCGATACCATGGTTCCATTGCCGCGCTATACTTCGGTTGGTGGTATTCCTATTACCGAATTGCTGAACAAGGATGAGATAGATAAAATTGTTGATCGTACCCGTAAGGGCGGCGGTGAACTGGTTAACCTGATGGGAACTTCGGCCTGGTATGCTCCAGGTGCCGCTGCCGCTCAAATGGTTGAAGCCATTGTTGATGATCAGAAAAGGATTTTCCCTGTTTGCACCAAACTGAACGGCGAGTACGGTCTGAAAGATGTTTTTCTTGGCGTTCCGGTTTGCCTGGGAGCAAATGGAATTGAGGAAGTTATCGAACTGAAACTCGATAAGGCAGAGAAAAAATTACTCGAAGAATCAGCCGCTTCTGTAAAAGGAATGATGGATGCACTCGACAATATGCATATTTTCGAAGACTAACAAAAAAATCAGATTTTTCAGGGCACTCTGCGGTTACGCAGGGTGCTTTTTTATTAACAATTGATCTCTTGGCAAATTTGTAATCTTTAGAATTTGTTGTCGTACTTTTGTAACATGCAATTTATTGATACACATACTCATTTATATTTAAACGAGTTCGACGTTGATAGGGAAGATGTTGTCAGCAGAGCTATTGCTTCAGGCGTTGAAATTATGCTGTTGCCCAATATCGACCATGCTTCCTGGCAGCCCATGCTTGATTTGTGCAAACAATTTCCTTTAAATTGTTATGCTATGGCCGGGCTTCATCCTACATCGGTGCTTCCCGAAACGATTGAGCGTGAAATGGCAGAAGTTGTCCGGCAGATAGAAACAGGCGGCTATATTGCTGTCGGCGAAATCGGCATCGATTTGTATTGGGACAAAACACAGCAGGCATTGCAGGAAGAAGTATTTCTTCACCAGATTCAGCTGGCAAAAAAGCACAAAATGCCTGTTGCCATTCATGTGCGTAAATCTTTCGACGAGGTTTGGCAAATCCTGAAATCCGAAACCAGTCCGGCGTTAAAAGGTGTCTTTCACTGTTTTCCTGGTGATGAAAAACAGGCCTTGCAGGTTATTGAAGCCGGATTTATGCTGGGAATAGGAGGGGTGGTAACCTTTAAGAATTCAGGTTTACAGAAAGTAGTTGCAGCCGTTGGTCCGGAGCATATAATCCTCGAAACGGATGCTCCATACCTGGCGCCCGCGCCTTATCGGGGTAAGCGGAATGAGCCGGCTTATATTCCAGTCATTGCTGAAAAGGTGGCTGAATTGTGTGGTTTGAGTGTTGAAGAAGTGGCTGAAATTACAACGCGGAATGCGAAAAGACTTTTTAATTTGTAAACTCACTCCCCGGCTCCCTTTATTCACCTCATCAGTCCGCCGAAGGTGGCCACCTTCCCCTCAAGGAGAAGGGAAGCGGACTTCTTGACTTTTTGAGAGGGAGTGACTCTGCTAGAAAGTTTTATGATCCTGTTCAAAGGTTTTACTTGACACATTGATACTTGACTCATAATTTCCATCCTAACACGTAATCACCCACTCTCTTTCCTTCAAAGAGAGGAGGCAGAGGTGAGTTTTTTAATTTACTTTTGCTTCCATATTTCATTACTAAATATAATTAATTGTGAGCCCATTAAGTTTGTATGATTTTAATGCCTGGATCAAAAATTATGAATCTGTGTTGAAAATGAGAAACTACCAAGTAAAAGCAACTGAAACTCCGTTACTCTGAAACTGTGTAACTCTGCAACTTTGTAACCCTGAAACCCTTTAATCCCCATGACTCCATCTCTTCTAATAATATACACCGGCGGCACCATCGGAATGGTAATAGACTCCTCAAACGGAGCTCTGCAACCCTATCCTTTCGAAGATATTTACAAACTGATGCCGGTTCTTCGCAATTTCGACTATAATCTGCAGTCTGTATCGTTCGATCCGCTTATAGATTCATCAAATGTAACCACATCATTTTGGGTAAAGCTGGCCACGATGATTGAAGAAAACTATGATAAGTACGATGGATTCGTGGTTCTGCATGGCACTGATACTATGTCGTATTCGGCTTCGATGCTAAGTTTTATGCTCGAAAACCTGAACAAGCCCGTTATTTTCACTGGCTCACAATTGCCTATGGGAGTAATACGCACCGACGGGCGCGATAACTTTATCAATGCCATCGAAATAGCAGCAGCC
Source organism: Bacteroidales bacterium (assembly GCA_038237165.1). Classification (GTDB taxonomy): domain Bacteria; phylum Bacteroidota; class Bacteroidia; order Bacteroidales; family UBA4417; genus UBA4417. Next base: position 18,393 of record JBBRYZ010000080.1, read on the forward strand.
CGGATGGGTGAAGCCCCTATGGTTCCTGAGGTGGCTATCTATTTCGAAAACAAGTTGTTGCGAGGTAACCGAACCAGTAAATACAATGCCGAAAACTTTAATGCTTTCCTTTCGGGAAATTATCCGCCGCTTGCTGAAGTAGGCGTTCATATCCGGTACAGGACTGATCAGATACTTAAACCCGGTGCACAAAAGCTGAAAGTACACAAAGTGTTGGATAACAGTGTTCTTATTTTGAAATTATTCCCCGGTATAGCCGAAATTGTTGTAAAAAATGCGCTCAATATCAAAGGTCTTAAAGGCGTGATCCTCGAAACCTATGGTGCTGGCAACGCTCCGACCGATGACTGGTTTATTGATGCCCTTTCAACTGCCATAGGTAAAGGGATTCTGATCTATAATGTAACTCAGTGCAAGGGCGGAGCCGTGGATATGGGCAAGTAC
>JBBRYZ010000081.1:0-18537 GCA_038237165.1 Bacteroidales bacterium
GAACATTTTACAACCATATCAATATCCGTTGGAAACGGCGCCGGGCCTGATTTTGTTTTATTTAGCTGCTCGGAACTTAGCGCCTGAATATCTCCCAATGCGCGCGAAGAAACATATTCGAAATTGGATTGTGCCCAAATCGGATCTTTCTTGAGAACATTCTCCGGATTTGCCTGTATAACGGAAACATCGCCGTCAATGCGGCATGCTTTCCGTTGGTACGACTCCACCAATGCACATTGAAGCGTTTTATATTTCTTAACCTTAAGGTCGTTGCCAAGTGTATCTCTCATTACATTTCCCTTTTTGTCGAGCATATATGTAAATCCATCTTCAATCTCCTTTTTTATAACTGTATCTTTTTGGATGGTCTGATCAGGGCTTACAGCAACAACTTTTACATTTACATCTACAAAATAATCATATTTTGTGTCTTTATTCAGATTCTGGGTGTGGTATTCAACCCATTCGGAGTTTAGCGAAGGCAAATCGAGAGCCAGCAGATCCTGTTCAAATTCCTGGGGAAATTTTATCATGGAAGTGTTATGAATTGAAACAAAAACCCTACTCATTCCTAGCTCTTTCGCTTCCTGTATTTTATTATCGATATTTTCGTAATCACCTATATAATTTTTTGCCCTGATATATTCGTCGAAAGCCTGCCTGTACGAATCTTTTAAACCGCTCTTCATCAGCTCATTGCCATGAGCATAATAGAAATCGGCAGCCCTTCGTTTTGCTGCAACCATTTCTGCCATGTAATCAATATACGGGAAATCAACAGACTGCCCGTTCTTATCCAGCGGAGTTATAGTTTTTACAAGTGATTGCCTGTCGCTCAACGATTTATAAACATTATATATATTGTCCCAGTTATTCGGTTTCCCCTCCATTTTAAGGAATCTTATTCTTTCATTGTCCTGGTTATTTGCCACCTTATACGACTGTTCCAGAATTTCGATTTCTTTTACATCGGTGCGATCTTTACGTAGCTGTTTTACGGCTTTTGCTATGGCAGCATCATAATTGCCTTTCTGGAGTTGTTTTTTCGAGGAACTGCATCCTGCAAAGAGGATGGCTAAAATAAAAACGAGGGGTAAAAATTTTTTCATTGATTTTTGATTTTTTGAGTAAGCAAAGATAGAAAAAACAAAAGAAAAATTAAATTTTGCAACTATCTGTTTTATTGATTTATAGCATTTAATATCTGGGGTTATGTTGCTAAGCGGGTTTAGTATTGTTTGTTAGGTTTACAAGTGTATAAAGAATTAATCAGGTTTGGTAAGCAGGTTTTATGCTTGTGCACGGTCATATGGTTTGTTGCCTGTTTCCAAAACAATTATTCTCCCGATTCCCTTATTTTAATTCTTTGATTTCATGCTACGCTACATCTAATGGTTAACAATTCTGTTATTTTTAAGATTTCTGAATCAACTTTTAAAAACTAAACATAATGATTCAGATATAAAATACAGGAACCTCAATTATTTTCTTTCTTTAGATCAGGATTTTGCAACTTGAGGCTGGGAATTTTAAAATAATGTAATCCGTTTAATATCAAAATCCTGCATTGATTTTTTCAATTTATCTGATCAAACGTTGAACCTTTATTCCGAAGCATTTGTTTTGAAGTAAACAAATACTTAAATTAAATGGTAAATACTTCAATGTGGATGAAAGCCCTTAGGGTGATACCACAAATAACAAAGCCTGAATGGAATGCACTCGATGTAATTTCGCGTTGGCTAATTGCTACACGTGCCGCGGTATTTATAATGACAGCTATAGCTGCTGCCATTGGCGGATTGCTCGCTTACCGCAACGGTACGTTTTCGTGGGATCTTTTTATTTTGTCGTTGCTTGGAATAGTAATGGCACATGCCAGCAACAACCTGCTTAACGACTTGGTTGATCATAAAAGAGGAATCGATAAGGATAATTATTACCGATCACTCTATGGCCCGCAGCCGCTCGAGCATGGATTGCTTAGCATGAAAAGTTTCATGACTTATCTGTTTGTTACGCTTGGAATTGCTCTTGCAATCGGGATTTATCTGGTCGTAGTTACAGGCATTGGAGCTCTCTTGTTACTGGGCGCCGGCTTGTTCTTCCTGTTATTTTACACCTGGCCTCTAAAATACTATGGATTAGGAGAGCCTTCGGTAATCCTGGTTTGGGGTCCTTTGATGGTTGGCGGAACCTATTATGTGGTTTCAGGCGGGCAGTGGGATAACTGGGTTGTTTTATTAAGCCTTGTATACGCGCTCGGGCCAACCACTGTACTTTTTGGTAAACATACCGACAAACTGCCCGAAGATAAAGCAAAAGGTGTTCGTACACTTCCTGTTGTAATTGGCGAAAAAGCAGCCCGCTATTCAACAATCGGATTCTGGCTACTGCAATACGTTTTCATAATTGCATTGGTGCTCACCAATCGCCTGGGCCCGGCAATGTTAATTGTGATTCTCGCTTTACCAAAACTCATCTGGGCTTCGAAGGTATTTATGCATCCACGTCCGGCTGTAAAACCCGAAGGCCCTTCGGGCGAAGGCTGGCCGCTATACCTGGTATCACATGCATTTGAATACAACAGGGTTTTCGGAATGCTTTTCCTGCTTGGCCTTATTGTGGACGTTGTCCTCTATAAGTTTGGATTCGTTTGGCATATTCTGTAATCGTATTTTGAATCTGAAAAAGACCTGATGGAAAAGCTCCGTCAGGTTTTTTTATGCCTGAAAAATTTCATTACACGGCTTTACTGAATTCAAGTGATGAATATTTGTTTTTAGATTTCAACCTTCGTTTGTTGAAAACTATATTTTAGACCGTAATCGGATTAATTGGAACCGCCGTAATTTTAAGCAACCCAAAACCAATGTCCGAAGGCTATTCTATGGAATATCTTAACCTGCTTATTCACTTGCTTGATGATCCCGACCAGGAAGCCTTTCAGCAGGTAAGTAATGAGATACTCACCCTCGGACTACCAGCCGTTGTGCCTCTCGAAGAGGCCTGGTTCAATACAAGCGATCAGTTAACACGGCAGCGAATAGAGGAAATTGTACACAGCATTCAGTACGATGGTTTATACAGCGAACTGGCTTTCTGGGCGGCATCCGGAGCTCAGGATTTGCTGCGTGGTTTTATAATTGCCTCAAAGTTTCAGTATCCAAACCTGGAAGAAGAAAAAATTCTGGCAGATATGAATAAACTTACCCGCAGTGTGTGGCTCGAATTGAACGATAATTTAACCAGTCTTGAGAAAATCAAAGTGCTGAATCATGTGCTTTTCGGGTTAAATGAATTTGGTGGCGAAATCACCGACATGCATGTTCCCGAACACTACTTCCTGAATAATCTTCTGCATTCGAAGCGTGGAAATGCCGTTTCCATTGGGATTCTTTATATTATTATTGCACAGAAATTAATGCTTCCGGTAAAAGGTGTAGACCTTACCGGTAATTTCATCGGTTGTTTTACACATCTTCCTTCCGAATTCGGAAATGACTATAAACCTTTGAGCGAGGTCAAATTTTATATAAACCCATTTGCCAAGGGAGCAGTGTTTACTAAAAAAGAAATAATGCTGTATCTCGAAAAGGCGGAAATTGAAATATTGCCAAAATGTTTCCATCCTGCTGATAATAAAACGGTTATTATACGCTGGTGCAAAGATCTGATGCATGCATACCTTGAACATGGCATGAAAGAAAAAGCCAGAGAATTGAAGGCTTTTTTAAGGATATTGAGTTAAGGAGATATAAGGTGTAAGGCATAAGAGGTAAGACTTATGAAGGAATCTTGAGTAGATCTTGATAAAAATCCGCATTTATCCGTTATTTCTGCGTCATCTTCGTTCTGATTTCCACTTCCGAAATCCGAAATTTCTTATCGATAATACGCTTCCAGGAATTTATTGATATTGCTTTCAACCCTCGAAGGAACATTCGTAACATCTGCACGCTCGAATTTCTGTCCGGTAATGTGCTCATATAATTCGATATACCGTTCTGAAACCAGGTTCACAAAATCATCGTCCATCACCGGAACCTGCTGGCCGTCCTGGCCTTGAAATCCATGATCCATCAGCCATTCGCGCACGAATTCCTTCGATAACTGTTTCTGTGGCTCGCCTTTTAATTGACGCTCTGCATATCCTTCTTTGTAAAAATAACGCGATGAATCGGGCGTATGAATTTCGTCGATCAGGAATATTTCGCCATTGGCTTTGCCGAATTCGTATTTAGTGTCAACAAGTATCAATCCCATTCCGGCTGCAATCTGAGTACCACGCTCAAAAATAGCCTTTGTATATTCTTCTAGTGTTTCATAATTTTCCTTACTTACCAGCCCCTGTTTCAGGATTTCCTCTTTCGAGATATCCTCGTCGTGTCCGACAGATGCTTTTGTTGTTGGAGTAATAATTGGATTTGGGAACATATCATTTTCCTTCATTCCTTCGGGCATGGGAATTCCGCAGATACTGCGTTTCCCGGCTTTATACTCGCGCCACGCATGTCCGCTCAGATAACCACGTATCACCATTTCTACTTTAAAAGGCTCACACAGACGACCAACAGTAACCATGGGATCGGGAGTAGCAATTTTCCAGTTGGGAACGATATCCGAAGTGTCGTCGAGAAATTTTGAAGCTATCTGGTTCAAAACCTGACCTTTGTAAGGAATAGCGCGTGGCAGCACCACATCAAATGCCGAAATGCGATCGCTGGTAACCATGATCAGCAATTCATCATCGATATTATACACATCGCGGACTTTGCCAATGTACAGATTCTTTAATCCGGGAAATGTGAAATCGGTGCGTGTGATGGCGTTTTGCATTTGAACTGGCTTTTTTTTAGTGGTTTGAAACTGATGGTAATTACTGGTTTTCGAAGCTGTAAAATTACAAAGGATTTCTCTGAAAGAAATCAGGAAACAAGAAATTGCAGTTGAATGTTTTCAACAATGATGTTAATAAGTATTCTGACTCCTCCCTTCGCCCAATCAAGATGTAACTTCTTATTTTTTTCGTTCCCTTATTTCCATTTCCCCATTTCCCTGCGTCTCCATATCCCCATATCTCCATATCCCCGTGTCTCCGTGTCCCCTTGTCCCCACCTCCCCATGTCCCCGTGTCCCATATCCCCATGTCTCTTTCAGTCCTGCCTATTCTTTCTTCTCATAAGCATTGATAATCCGTGTTACCAGTTTATGCCGAACCACATCGCGGATATCAAGCGTAATAAAATCTATGCCTTTAATGTTTTTCAGAATTTTCATAGCCTGGACCAAACCGGAATTCAGATTGCGGGGAAGGTCGATCTGGGTAATATCACCTGTAATAACAAATTTTGACGAGCGCCCCATGCGGGTTACGAACATTTTTAACTGTCCTTCGGTACAATTCTGTGCTTCGTCAAGGATGGCAAAGGCGTTTTCGAGCGTGCGGCCACGCATAAATGCAAGTGGTGCAATTTCGATGGTGCCATCTTCGAGATAACCGACCAGCTTCTGGGTTGGAATCATATCACGGAGTGCATCGTACAAAGGCTGAAGATATGGATCGAGTTTATCTTTCAGGTCACCGGGCAGGAAACCCAGGTTTTCGCCCGCTTCTACTGCCGGCCGGGTAAGTACAATCCGCCGGACTTCCTTGTTTTTCAAAGCGCGGACGGCAAGTGCGACTGCCGTATAGGTTTTACCTGTTCCGGCAGGGCCAATTGCAAAAATCATATCGTTATTCGCAATACTGTTCACCATGCGCTCCTGGTTAATGGTGCGGGCGCGAATCATCATGCCGTTTTTGCCATGTACCAGCACATCAGCATTGGCTTCGCGGAAAGTGGAAATTACTTCGCCGGCGTTGCCGTTACCGGCCAATTTTCGGATATCATCTTCATCGAGTCGGGCGTAATTATCGTAAAACATAAGCATGGATGTAAACAGCACCGAAAAAGTTTCTATTTCCTGTTCATCGCCGTTAATGCGGATAATGTCGTCGCGTGCAATAATTTTCAATTTAGGGAAAAGCTCACGCAGCAGGTTGATGTTGCGGTCGTTAATGCCGAATATTTCGGGCGGGCTGTATGATTCGAGTGAAAATGTGCTTTCGGTCATGTATTGAAATCTGTTTTGTGATATCTGTGTGTTGTGTGACAAAATTAATGTTAATTCCACATTATCCGGGGATATTTTTTACTTTTGATGCTTCTTAGGAGGGAAGGGATAAGTTAATGGTTAAAAGAAAAAAATTAAAAGTTAAAAGTTAAAAGAAAAAAAGTTAAAGGAAAAAGTTAAAAGAAAAAAAGTTAAAAGAAAAAGGTAATCGCGCTATTTAAAATTAAAAAGAGTTTTTTCCAGTTCGCCATACATCTAAGACTAAGTTATAAAATACAATCACATTTTATAATTAACTGATTCACCGTTAGCCAATACTGATTCACCATTAACTATTAACTGATTTCCCATTAACTGATCTACCATTAACCATTAACTAATTTCCCATTAACCATTAACTGATTCCCCATTAACTAATTCCCCATAAACCATTAACTAATTTCCCATTAACCATTAACTGATTAACCATTAACTAATTTCCCATTAACCTTTAACTGATTAACCATTAACTGATTAACTATTAACTAATCTAATACATGCCAATTATTACATTGCTTAGCGACTGGGGACTGACTGATCATTATGTGGCTTCGGTTAAAGGAGCTATACTCAGCCGCATTCCTGATGCTGTAATAGTGGATATATCGCACAATATCAGGCTTTTTGATATTAAACACGCATCGTTTGTAATGCGCAATACATGGCGAAGTTTTCCAGCCGGAACCATTCATATTATTGGCGTCGACTCTATTGAATCAGACAAACATCCGCATGTAATCGTAAAATCCGAAGGGCATTATTTTATTGGCGCCGACACGGGATTGCTTTCCATTATACTGGATGAAAAACCCGAAAAGATCATTTCAATTTCTGTAAATCAGGATTCAGGGTATTTTACTTTTCCATCGCGCGACAGGTTTGTGAAAGTGGCTACATTGCTTGCTAAAGGAACTTCGATGGATGAGTTAGGTGAGCCTTTGGAGTTGCTAAATCTTAAAACGCTTATGCAGCCGGCCTTTGATGGTAAGACAATTTATGGAAATGTGATGCATATCGACAATTATGAAAATGTATTTGTAAATATTACCGATAGTTTTGTTCGCGATTGTATGGGCAAGAATGCTTACCGGGTATTCTGTAAAAAAGATATTTTCCCGCTGGTAAAAGCGTATGGCGATGTACGCGAAGGCAATCACTGTGCTTTGTTTGCATCAAACGGATACCTTCAGTTGGCTGTAAACCGTGGGAAAGCCGCATCACTACAGGGAATTTCCATTGATAATGAGGTTTTGGTAGTGCTTGGAGAAGAGTGATCCGCCGTTTTTGTTTTTGGGAAATAATATTTATTCTGACCCCATGCAACCAAAATCCCAAAATATGTACCTTTAGGGAAACAAAATTTTAATATGAAATCCTTTTCTCTTTCTGCACTTTCAATTCTTCTCATTTGTCTGCTTCTTTCCGGTTGCGAAAAGGGGAAGGATAATACAACGATTCAATATGATGCTAAAATCGTCGGGTTCGACCCCAATTGCAGTACTTGTATCTTATCATTCCCTAATGATTCGTTAAAAATTAAAAATGAAGTGGGCATAAGTCAGGATAGTTACTATGAAGCAGTTAATCTAAACCGGGGGAAGTATGCAATAGGTCAGAAACTTAAAGTTGAAGTCCGTAAAGCTGAAGATTCTGAGCTTAATGCATGCATAACTTTGTATCCGTCTTCAAAATATAAAAGCATTTATGTATCCGGAATAGAAAACTACAATAATCTCAAGCTAAACGATACCATTGAAATATCATATAAGGATTGTGTTTATGACCCTGATAGACAGTGCTATATTTGCCTTGATTCGGTGATCAGCGACTCCCGTTGTCCGGAAGGGGTTGAATGTGTATGGGCAGGAGAAGCATCCGCGCGTTTTAAATTTGAAAAATTCAACAGCAGCCCTGTATTCTTTGTTTTGAAAGAAGGTGCCGAAGATACTGTTATAGAAGGCTATAAGATTTCTTTTCTGAAATTATTGCCTTATCCGAAATATGGAACTCAAATAAAGCCTGAAGATTATAAGGCAAGGATTGTGGTTAAAGAATGATCAGACACAAGGAAAGCTGAAATTATACTTTAATTTGTAAGTAAAATTTGAGCCCAAAAGCACTATCTGTAATAACATTATTAAATATTAAAGATGTTTAAAATGAGAATATTATTAATTGCATTTGCGGCAGTCTTTTCAGCGTTGATACTGGGTTGTGCTAAAGATTCTTTTGACTTTTCTCAGTCAAACTCAAAGATTGTGTTTATTTCGCAACGTATCGAAAATAGTAGTGCGTGGAACTTATATCGGATGAATAGCGATGGATCGAACCAGGAAAAAATTTCCGATCTGACAGTAAGATGCGAAAAGCCGGTGGTTTCACATTCAGGTAAAACTATCTTGTTTATTCACATGAACAACAGCTTTTACGAACTTTATTCAATGAAAATTGATGGTTCGGACTTAATGCTTATTGATAAATCTCATAGGTATTGCGGCTTTCCTGATTGGTCGGATGATGACACAAAAATAGTTTATTCCAAAAATAGGAACGAATTATCCGATGATTTGGATTTATTGCTTTATGATTTTATAACACATACTATTGATACACTCACTTATACCGGTACCAATGCTTCGGCTAAATTTACTCCCGATGACCGGATAATATATTGCCATCAGATTAATGATATTCCGGCAGCAATTTATTTTATGAATTTGGATGGTTCGGATAAGCAGATGATTATACCAAAGGCAGGTAACCCTGTTTTATCGCCTGACAAGAAGAAAATTACATATCAGTCAACAATAGATAACCGCAGCACTCAGATTTTTGTAGCTGATCTGAATGGGAAAAATCAAATACAATTGACAAACAGTTATTCGCCGCGTATCTGGCCGGGATGGCCACCCGACGGGAATTACGATCCCCATTGGACACCTGACAGCAAGAAAATAGTTTATGTGTCATGGGAAGATGAAGATCCTGAAATACACATAATGAATTCGGATGGTTCAGGAAAGCTTAAGCTAACTGACAATGAAATGAGAGATGAATATCCGGAAATATCTTCGGATGGGAAGTTTATACTTTTTACATCCAAAAGTATATTGGATATGGATGCCGAAATTTTTGTGATGGCTCTTGATGGTAAAAATCAAAAATCATTATCAAATTACAAAGGAGCGGATATTTACCCGGTCGAAATTAATTGAGAACTGAAAAGCAAGGATTGTTGTCAAAATTCAATAGTAGTAAACTCTATTTTACCTGAAGCCTTATCCGCATTCTACTTGTCATCTGCTAGTAATTTAATCATCATGAAAACCTCAAAAAGAAGCCAATTCATTCCATGCTTGGTATTGTTTTTCTTTATCATTGTAATGATCTTTTCATGTAAAAAGGACAAATTATATGGGGATGTTGTTGTTGATTCTCAACTCATTGAAAAATTGTATTCGGATGCAAAGGATACAATAAAAATTGATAATCAAAAACTTGTATTGGAAGTAGAGCTTTATCGTGACTATATGCCTGGGGGAGTCCAAAAAAAGAATACAAGATTGTTCGCACCAATTTATATCATAAATATTGATAGTTTAACTATTACAAATAAGTTTGAAATAAAGACACTTTATGTATTTAATAAAGAACAGATCTGGGTTTCGAACCCGGTTTCAAATGAAGGAAATCTTATGCCGAAATATAAGTCATTCAGGATAAGCAAAAATGGTCCGGAATGGGAAACAGGAATTTATGTTGATGTTGTGGCAGTAATAGTGGATTTAATCACAGGGAATATAAATTACCTGATTGCAAGAAACCAATTAATAATGAGGTTGGATTAATATTTTGCAAAAAGGCTCTGACGAAATAGATTTATCGTTTCTGAAATTTTGCAAACCATCAATAATTAGGTTGTAATTCAAATGCTCAAAATCCTTAAATTTGCCCCTTCCATCCGAAAGGCATAAGCATGTACACATTATTTCGTAAAGAGCTAAGCACGTTTTTAAGTTCATTGATAGGATATACAGTCATCATCGTATTTCTTCTGGTTAACGGGCTGTTTCTTTGGGTTTTCCCACAGCAGTTTAATATATTTGATTATGGATTTGCCAGTCTCGACAACTATTTTACATTGGCTCCCTGGGTTTTCCTGTTCCTGATTCCCGCCATTACCATGCGCTCTTTTGCCGAAGAACTTAAAGCCGGCACCATGGAAATGCTGCTGACCAAGCCAATCACCGAATTTGAAATTATCCTTGCCAAATACCTTGCCGCAGTAGTGTTGGTATTGTTTGCAATATTGCCCACACTTGTTTATTACTTTGCCGTTTATAAACTTGGTATGCCACCCGGCAACCTCGACCATGGCGGAACCTGGGGCTCTTACATCGGTTTGCTTTTCCTCGGCGCCGGTTTTGCGGCCATCGGGATATTTGCATCGGCCATATCCGGAAACCAGATCGTCTCATTTCTTATTGCTGTTTTCCTGTGCGGATTTATTTACATCGGTTTCGATTTTATTTATAATCTCTCAGTGTTTGGCTCCTTTGGTTTATTTATCAGCCAGCTTGGAATTGACGCCCATTATGCCGGTATGAGCCGTGGAGTGATAGATACACGCGATGTGCTGTATTTCCTGAGCCTGGTAACTTTCTTCCTGTTGCTTACGCGATTTTTTCTCGAACGCAGAAAATGGTAACCCTGAAAAAAGAAGAGATATGACAGCGAACGGAAAATATATCAGGCGAAACAGTTTCAGGCAACTGGCAATAGCATTGGCAATTATCGCAATAGTTAATATTATAGGCTCTTTTGCTTTTTACCGGCTCGATCTTACCAGTGATAAGCGTTACACACTAGCTCCTTCAACACGTAAAATGCTCAAAGATCTCAAAGGTCCGGTGCATTTTAAAGTGTATCTCGAAGGTGAGTTTCCTGCAGGTTTCAAGCGCCTGCGTAACGAAACGCGTGAAATGCTGAATCAGTTCAGGGCTTATTCTAAAAATATTGAGTTCGAATTTATTGATCCAACCTCTGGAAAAGATAAAAATCAGCTTGAAGCCATGTATTTGCAACTGGCCAAAAGCGGACTGAATGGAACTGATCTCACCGTGAAGGAAGAAGCCGGAACTACCCGTAAAATTATATTTCCGGGAGCTGTTGTTTCTTACCAGGGTAAGGAAATGCCGCTCGATCTTCTGCTTACACAGGTTGGTAAACCACCTGATGAAGTTCTGAATAATTCGGTCGAGGCACTTGAATTTGGTCTTATCAATGTTATCAGGAAACTGAGTGTAACGCAGAAACCCAAAATAGCATTTATCGAAGGGCACGGTGAGCTGGAACCGATATATACCGCAAGCGCCGAGGTTGCTCTCAGCGAATACTATGATATTGAACATGTAAAACTGGATGGACAGCTTACCGAATCCAATCTGCAGGCGCTTACTGAAAAAGATTCAAATGGGTCCGGCATAAAAAACAGGTATAAAGCTATAATTGTTGCAAAGCCCGATTCCGCTTTCGCTAAAAATGAGGCGGATAAGTTTATTATCGACCAGTTTGTAATGCGCGGAGGTAAGGTCCTTTGGCTGGTCGATCCTGTGTATGCCGCCATGGACAGCCTGAAGATGAAGGAAAATACAGTTGCTCTGCCCATCGACCTTAACCTGGATGATATGCTTTTCAATTACGGTGCAAGGCTAAATCCTGATCTGATCGTAGATATGAATTCGCTACCAATCCCAGTGCTTATTGATCAGAAAGGCAACCAGAAACTGATTCCCTGGTTATTCTTTCCTCTGCTTACACCTACTTCGGCTAACCCGATTGTCCGCAACCTGAATGCAGTGAAAACCGAATTTGTAAGTAGCATCGATACAGTTCAGACGCCCGGAGTGGCCAAAACCATATTACTCTCAACCTCCAGGTATTCGCGGGTGCTGAATGCTCCCGTAATTGTCAGTCTTAGGTTTTTATACCAGCAACCGGATGCCACACAGTTTAACCAGCCCTACCAGCCAGTTGCCGTATTACTCGAAGGCAAATTTACTTCACTGTACCAGAACCGTGTCCCTCAGGAAATAGCTAAATTACCCGGCATAGGTTTTGTTTCAACAAGTCCGAAAACGGCCATGATTGTGGTTTCCGATGGCGATGTAATTAAAAACCAGCTTCAGCCCGGCGACCGCGGACCAACCCCTTTACCACTTGGATTCGACAGATATACAGGTCAGCAATTTGGTAACAAAGACTTTATTCTCAATGCAATGAATTATCTTTGCGATGATTCGGGATTGCTTTCGGTCCGCTCGCGTGAGGTAAAACTTCGCGAACTGGACAAAGAACGGGTAAAAGCCGATCGTCTGGAATGGCAGTTGTTGAATACTCTTGTGCCGGTATTGCTGGTACTGTGTTTTGCGTTAGTTCAGGGGTATTTGAGGCGGAAGAGATACACGGGGATTTATTGAGGAAAATAGGAAATAAAAAATAGTCATTCAGTTGTCATGCAATTGTCATTCGGTTGTCAAACAATTGTTATTCAATGGAATCATTAGCTATATAACGCAAAACATGTCACACTGAACGGTTCCGATAGCTATCGGAACGAAGTGCTGGAAACCTTCGAGCATGTCCAACTACTTAAACCCTTCAAACTTTGAAAACTCTCCAAACCTTTCAAACACTTAACTTTTTCAAATGGAAAAAATATTGGAAAACAGCAAAGTCCTCGTCACAGGCGGAGCCGGCTTTATAGGATCGGCATTAATTGAAACATTGCTTGCCAATGGAAATGAGGTGGTTTGCCTCGATAACCTGGCAACAGGCAAGCTCAAGAATATAGAGGAATTTCTATCCAATAAACACTTCCGTTTTATCGAAGGCGATATACGTAACCTGGCTGATTGTGCGAAAGCTGCTGCCGGAGTTCAGTATGTGTTGCACCAGGCTGCGCTCGGATCAGTGCCGCGTTCGGTAAAAGACCCGATAACTTCGAATGATGTTAATGTTTCCGGTTTCCTGAATATGATAACCGCCGCCCGTGATGCAGGCGTAAAGCGTTTTGTTTATGCTTCGAGCTCATCGGTGTATGGCGATCATCCCGCTTTGCCCAAGTTTGAAGAAAATACTGGTAACCCACTTTCTCCCTATGCCGTTACCAAAAAAGTGAATGAGCTTTACGCAAAAGTTTTTGGCGAATTATACGGAATGGAAACTCTTGGGCTGCGCTATTTCAATGTGTTTGGACGCCGCCAGGATCCCGACGGACAATATGCTGCCGTAATTCCCCGATTTGTTAAATCATTAATTAATCACGAGGCTCCCATGATTTTCGGCGACGGAAGTCAAACCCGCGACTTTACCTATATCGAAAATGTAGTGCAAGCCAATCTGCGTGCAGCTGTTGTTCAAAATCCTGAAGCCTACAATACCGCTTACAACGTTGCTTTCGGCGACCGCGTTACGCTTAACGAATTGTACACCTTTCTTCGCGATGGTTTGGCAAAATTCGATCCCGAAATTTCGAAAATAGAACCCGTTTATACCGATCCACGCCAGGGCGATATTCCCCATTCGCTGGCATCCATTGCTAAAACTTCGGGTCTTCTGGGTTATGATCCAAAATTTAATCTGAGGCAGGGACTGGAGCATTCGATTAAATGGTATTGGGAGCATTTGAAATAGATTGTCAAAGTAGTCAGGGCTTCACTTTGCGTGAAACCCTGACTAAATGATGAAAAGGTTGCAATCAGTTTTATTATTGATTAATTTTGTTAAAAAAGTATTATGGACTATTTAATGAATCGGATTACTGTTGATAGTGCTGTTTGTAATGGAAAACCGACCATTCGGGGTAAAAGGATATCCGTGCAAACAATTCTTGAGTTTCTGAGTGCTGGCGATTCTATGGAAGATATATTGAAACAATACCCAACTTTAGAACCTGAGGATATAAATGCCTGCATCAGGTTTGCTGCTGAATTAATGAATCACCAGTATTCAATTAAAGCTATTGCATAATGGCAAAGTATCTTGTTGATGCAAATCTTCCATATTATTTTGGATTATGGAATAATTCGGAATTTATTCATGTTAAAGATTTGAATGATAGCTGGAGTGATGAAGTTATCTGGCAATATGCATTAGAAAATAATTTGATAATTATAACAAAGGATGCTGATTTTTCAACTAAGGTTATGTTTAAAGGTGCCCCACCTAGAGTAGTACATTTAAAATTCGGAAATCTAAGGATTAAAGAATTTCATAATCTTATTTCTAAAATTTGGATAGACATTGAGATCTTAATTGTAGATAATAGCCTTATAAACGTATACTTCGACAGAATTGAATCAATAAAATAGTCAATCATTTACTCATCAACTGTAATTCAAAAATCGGTTGATTTTGCTTTAAAGTTTAGCAATCTGCAATTTGACATCGGGCGATATTCCTCATTCGCTGGCATCCATTGCAAAAACTTCCCGACTGCTGGGCTATGATCCAAAATTTAATCTGAGGCAGGGACTGGAGTATTCGATTGAGTGGTATTGGGAGCATTTGAAATAGAGATAATCAGGCATTATAATCTTCTGATTATTAAAATTTTAAAATCTAATTTTTAACAAAATAAATAATCCATTTTATCAATAAGTTAAAGTATTTTATGCTAAGTTTGAAAGATATTTGCATGAAATACTGAACGATTCTCAGAAAGGACTATACCAGCTTAAATAATTATTAAATTATCTGAGACTGTGACTATTAAATTTTGCTTTTAAATGGAATGGTTTGAAAATTTAACTATAAAAACAAAATATACTATGAAAAACTTGATTGTGTTTTTGACAATACTCCTTGTAATAACTGGTTGTAAAAAGGATGAAATTAAAACAGCTCCGCAAAAACTAAAAAATTGCAATATCCCTTTCCTCTATTTTGTGGATGAAGTGTTTTTAGCTTCAGGCCGGGAAACCATTTTTATGCCGAATGATACGTTATGTTCATATAGTTTTAGCGGGAATAATATATCAAAAGTGACTGGTGGATTTGTAATGGTTCCGTCCGGTACTAATTTTTCAAGTTTGGTTTTCTCTAAAGATGTTTATGATTCAATCGTTTTTGCGAGTAATAAAGTATCTATATATACAATATATAATTTTGTTAACTCGGTAGTTGAGAACACTTTTAATCCAATGGTTTTTACAATGGATTCCCAGCAAAGACTTCAAAAAATAACAATTAAGGATGGTTATCACCCCGATGGCAGGGATATTAACTATACTTATTCCGATACTCTGATTAAAGAAATTGCTTATAATGGATATGATGAAAGAACCTTTTATTTTAAAAACAATAACCTGGAAAAAGTCGTATCAAAACGGAAGAATAGTCAAGGGGAATATTATCTGGTCAGGGAAATTTTATTTCAGAATTATGACAATAGCCCCAATCCATTTAAAAATATGTATTATGTCCGTGGAGCATTTTATCGTGCTTTTTCAGAAAATAATTACACAAAGATTACTATTAATGAATATGGTTATCTGATTGATGGTACATTCGGAATTACAGCGCATGCATGGTGGTCACTGCCAATTTTCTATAATGCTGACGGTTATCCGAAATTCGGACAATATGAAGCTCAATAATTTTTGAGAAAGAAATCAATTAATTATTCCTTCAGTGCATGCTATCCAGTGTTTCCAACTCACTATTTAAATTAGAGGATAATTAACCGCACTTTGATTCACTTATCTTTCCTTAAAATAAACAGCGAAAAACTATAATATTATTTTCTATCATTGTGTAAAACAAACAATAATACATCTAACTTTGATGCATGATAAGGAAAGAAAACAGGTTTAATTATTTCGGAAGCGCAGTATTCGCGTTCCTGTTCTTCCTGCTTGTTTTTGCTTTCTCAGGCAATCTTGGAAAACCGGCTTCCGTCGAATCTCCTTATAAATTTGCATCCGAGCTGTATTCGAACGCCACTGCCGTTGTAGTTGAAATTCAGGAAATTCAAACTCTGAATATCCTTATCCCGTTAGTTGATAAATCAAATTTTAAATCCTTCGACGAAGGATTGCACCTTGCAGCAGATAATAATGCCGCGCACCAACGGATGATCTTCCTCCGAAGTGCCGGCCTAAAGACAAAGCCGGTAATTCTTCAGCGGCTTTTCCGGCAATATCACTTTGTTGATACCGACGATTTGTCCCATTTAAGTTAACCTCCCGCAAATTAATTCTTTATTTTTCGCCCTTCCGACAGGAAGTGGCCTGGTTTTAACTTAAATTCAAATAACAATGAAAACGATCATACATTCAATACTTGCAATTTTTATCTTTGGCATCATTGCAATGGGCTTTACAACAAAGCCAGACAATACCCACCGCATACTAATCCAGTCAACCGACAGCAAAACAGCGCAGACTGATCTTTCGCAATCGGCCGAAATAATTACCAACAGGCTGAAAAACTACGGTACAGCGAAGTTTGAAGTACTAGCTATTCCCGGTAAAAATCAAATCCAGTTAACTCTGAACAATAGCTGGGATCTGAAAATTGCGGAGCAACTTGCCACGCAAAAAGGCACACTCGAATTTTACGAAACGTATAATTACAAAGGCGTTTCGGAACTTTTGAAAGGAGATGGCATGTTGTTAACTCTCTTAAACGGCAAAGTTCCCGGTGATACAAATCCGCAAATCGGCTGTACAACTTCTGCAGGAATCAGTAAGGTGAATAAATATGTAAATGCCGCCGGACTGGATCAGGAGTGTAAATTTGTTTGGAATAACACTTTTGAGGAATCGGAAGTTTGTCTTTACGCCTTGAAATTGGCGGACGGCAAAGGTGTAATCCTGAATGGAACCGATATCGAAAGCTTTAAAATGGCACATGATTCAAAGCGGAATCAGGATAATCTTGAATTTAGCTTCAAAAAATCAGTTATTCCGGTCTGGGCCGATATCACGAAACGGAATATTGGTAAAGCCATAGCCATGGTTCTGGATGGCAAAGTTATTTTCGCACCTGTTGTACGGGATGAAATATCAGGCGGAAATTGCACTGTAAGCGGAGGTTTCACTTCCGCACAGGTGAAATATATTGTTGCAATTGGCTCCAATGGAGAATTACCTGTTAGTTTTAAAGTTGTTAAATAGGTTTTGAAAATAGCCAGGTTTTGAAATTAGTCAGGGCTTCACTTAAAGTGAAACCCTGACTATTTCAGCAAATTAACCACCAAAATTCTTTATAGCAAAATACCGATCGTCAGGCTCAACGCCTTGCTGCGGTATTCGGTTGGCTGAAGTTCAATTTCCGAAAGTCCCATATCATACCTCAGGTCGAAACGTACATCTTTGCCACGGATAGGAGTCTGGAAACCAATGCCCAAAGCAGCGCCCCAATCCGTATTTTTGCTTTCTCCAACCGGAACCATTAAACCACCTTCTGAACTATTGGTCACTTTTGTTTGAGTATTGAGCGCAAAAGCAGCATAAGGCCCTCCGTTGATATAAAAAACCGATCCTGATTTATTAAGCATCTGGTCGTTACGGTATTGAAAAAGCACAGGGATCTGCAGGTAATGAACCATAAAATCGGTTTCAACGTTCGTATTAAGTTCAGTGGTTTCGTTGCTCCGGCCTTTGCGTATATAATTGATTTCAGGCTGGATAGCGAAGGATTTAAACACCGGTACGGTAACGAAAGCGCCGGCAGTGTAAGAAAGGGTTACTTTATTATCCTGATAAAGATTGCCTTTGTCGGACAAGGTAGTAGCTGCAATACCCTGGCGCAGACCGATGTTGATCTGGGCAAAAGTTACAGTCGAAATTAGCGTCAACGCTAAAGCAAGCATAATTGAATTCTTTGTTTTCATGATTTCAGATTTTAAGATTGTTGTTTTATTGATTTTCAGTGTTGTTCTCATTTTTAAATTTCCTTTTTAATGTTTTTCTCTTGAGTTATTTGATCTTTCTTTCTTTTAACCATTTTCCATTAACCATTTTCCCATTAACTTTTCCCCCATTTCCCTATTAACTTTTTCCCATTTCCCATTAACCATTTCCCCTTTTCCATTAACTATTTCCCCATTAACCATTAACTATTTTTCCATTTTCCCTTTCCCATTAACCTTTAACCAATCCACCCGCAATCCGCTCCCTTATTTCCCGATAAGGATGTGAAGCCAGTTCACTGCGCAGGTGAGCCGAATATTTTACCTGGTAGCTATAAGTAATGCAGGCTGTAAGGAAATAGACGCCGGTTTGTATCCAGAGCGACATGATTTCTTTACGCGTTTCGAAAATGCTGGCTCCCAGTGAGTTCATTTTGATATATCCGAAAATGGCGTTCGAC
>JBBRYZ010000082.1:0-18419 GCA_038237165.1 Bacteroidales bacterium
ACCTCTTTTGTTTTTTGGTAAATCTATACCAGCAATACGTGCCATCTATATTTCTAACTTTGGGGATTACACAATTATTAACCTTGCCTTTGTTTGTACTTGGGATTTTTTTTGTTGATCACATAAATTCTCCCTTTCCTGCGTACAATCTTGCATTCAGGTGTTCTCTTTTTGACTGATGCTCTAACTTTCATTGCCTTGTTATTTCTTAAAGGTGATTATTCTTTATTTATAACGGAAGTTTATTCTTCCTTTACTAAGGTCGTATGGCGACATTTCAATTTTAACACGGTCACCTACAAGAATTTTAATGTAGTGCATCCTCATTTTACCCGAAATGTGCGCGATGATCATGTGCCCGTTTTCAAGCTCAACCCGGAACATTGCATTACCAAGTGATTCCTTCACTATACCGTCCTGCTCAATTACAAGTTGTTTTGCCATTTATTACCTAGTTATTAGTATTTCAGGATTAATAACCTGTTCAATTTCACTAAAACTCGACAGAATATCTGCTCCGTTATTTCTTATTACTATTGCGTGTTCAAAATGTGCTGACGGCTTTCTATCCATTGTGCGGATTGTCCATCCATCATTTTCCTGCATTACCTGCCTGGTTCCAAGGTTGATCATCGGTTCAATACAGATAACCATTCCAGCTTCAAGCTTTGATCCGTTGCCCTTGCGCCCGTAATTGGGAACTTCGGGTTTTTCGTGCAAACTGCTTCCCAGACCGTGACCTACCAGATCGCGTACTACTGAATAACCAAAGCTTTCGACATAGGTTTGTACTTCATAACCAATATCTCCTACCCTTTTCCCGGCAGTAACAGCAGCAATGCTTTTCAGCAGTGAGTCGTGCGTCCGTTTCATCAGCAGCTCCAGTTCAACAGCCATTGGCAGTATCCCGAACGAAAAAGCTGAATCGCCGAAGTATCCATCAATAATGGTACCACAGTCAATCGAAACGAGGTCGCCCTCTTTCAGCTCACGTTTACCAGGTATTCCATGTACTACAACCTCATTAACCGATATACAAAGCGTTGCAGGAAATCCGTTGTATCCTTTAAAAGCAGGTTTTGCTTTATGGTCGCGGATAAACTCCTCAGCTATTTTATCGAGAGCAAGTGTAGTAATTCCGGGTTTGATATGCCTGGCAACTTCCGCTATCGTTTTTCCAACAAGTAAAGAACTCGTACGTATTAATTCAATTTCTTTTTCAGTCTTTATCAGTGCCATCGCTCCAGTTTTACAACTGATTAAAATGCTCCAGCAGCAGTCCGCCCTTTGATACGGCCTGATTTGGTAAGACCTTCGTAGTGACGCATCAATAAGTGACTTTCAATTTGTTGCAGAGTATCCAAAACAACACCTACAAGGATAAGTAAGGAGGTACCGCCATAGAACTGTGCAAACTGGTTGCTAACTCCGGCCATGCGAACAAGTGCAGGCATAACAGCTACGAAAGCAAGGAACAATGAACCGGGGAAAGTAATCTTCGACATAACGCCGTCGATAAAATCCGCTGTTTTCTTTCCAGGTTTAACACCGGGAATGAAACCATTGTTTTTCTTCATATCCTCAGCCATCTGGTTAGGATTAACAGTGATAGCTGTATAGAAGTAAGTGAAAACAACGATCAGTAAAGCATATACAAAGTTGTACCAGAAACCGTTGTTGTCGGTGAAAGTTGCTGCCAGCCCCTGAAGACTTTCGCTGCTTGCAAAACCAGCCAGAGTTAAAGGGAGAAACATGATTGCCTGTGCAAAAATGATTGGCATAACTCCGGCAGCATTCACCTTTAAAGGGATGTACTGACGAACGCCACCATATTGCTTGTTACCGACAACACGTTTTGCATATTGTACCGGTATCTTACGTGTACCCTGAACAAGCAGGATACACAACAGAACCACAAGAACAAGAACTGCAATTTCAACAATGAAAAGAACGAGTCCGCCCCCTTTTTGTTCCATACGGGCGATAAATTCACTTGAAAGTGCAAAGGGCAGGCGGGCGATAATACCAATCATAATGATGAGTGAAATACCATTCCCGAGACCTTTATCTGTAATCTTTTCGCCAAGCCACATAACAAACATGGTACCGGCAACCAATATTACCACAGATGAAATCCAGAAGAATACCGAGGGTGATGTTACATTCGGATCGAATGGTGTAATACCCTGAGGCGGCAACTTTGAGATAAGGTTTGCAATATAACCCGGAGCCTGTAGCGCTGTAATTAAAACGGTGAGGTAACGGGTAATCTGGTTGATTTTCTTACGTCCGCTTTCACCTTCTTTCTGCAGTTTCTGGAAATATGGAATAGCCATACCCAGCAACTGAATAACAATTGAAGCAGAAATATAGGGCATAATACCCAGAGCAAAAATGGAAGCATTGCTGAAAGCTCCACCGGAGAACATATTAAGCAGGCCAAGAAGTCCGGATGAAGATTGACTCTTCAATGCCATCAATTGCTGAGGGTCAACTCCGGGGATAGTAACAAACGATCCGAACCTATAGATAAGAATCAGCCCTAATGTATAGCCGATCCTTCTCCGAAGTTCGTCAATCTTATAAATATTTGTAATTGTCTGAATGAAGCGTTTCATTAAGTTCAGAGTTTAATAACAGTTCCACCTACTGATTCGATTGCCTTAATTGCTTTTTCAGAAAAAGCATTGGCTGTAACATTCATAACTGCTTTCAGTTCGCCACGACCCAATACCTTGAGAAGGTCGTTTTTACCAAGAAGTCCGTTTTCCCTGAGAATTTCAGGAGTAATAACGGTTAATCCTTTTTCGGCAAGTTTCTGCAGTACATCAATATTCAGTCCGGTATATTCAACCCTGTTAATATTTCTGAAGCCTCCTTTAGGCA
This sequence comes from Bacteroidales bacterium, assembly GCA_038237165.1. GTDB lineage: Bacteria > Bacteroidota > Bacteroidia > Bacteroidales > UBA4417 > UBA4417. Next base: position 2,887 of record JBBRYZ010000082.1, read on the forward strand.
CACGGCGGAACAAAGGCATCTGACCTCCTTCGAAACCACGTTTGTGCTTGTAACCAGAACGGGATTTGGCACCTTTATGTCCGCGGGTAGCTGTTCCGCCACGTCCAGATCCCTGGCCACGTCCGATTCTTTTATCCGCTTTGGTAGCGCCTTCTGCCGGCTTTAAATTACTTAGATCCATGTTATATGCTTTCTATGACAGATTTACAATTAGATTTCTTCCACTTTTAAAAGATGGCTGATAGCTTTGATCATGCCTTCGATTTGTGGTGTTGCTACATGATCGACCGGGCGGTTCATTTTTGAAATGCCCAGGGCACGCAGCGTACGTTTTTGACGTTCGGGTTGTTTAATACCACTTTTTATCTGTGTGATTCTTACGTTCTTCATCGCGCTTTATAGTTAGTGGTTAACCGTTAAATACTTTATCCATGCTGATGCCACGAAGCTGAGCTACGGTATGTGCATCTTTCAACTGGCACAATCCTTCGATAGTTGCTTTAACAACACTGTGAGGGTTTGACGAGCCTTTAGATTTAGCAAGTACATCTTTTACTCCAACGCTTTCGAGTACTGCACGCATTGCACCACCTGCGATAACACCGGTACCAGCTGTTGCGGGTTTCATGAAAACTAAAGCTCCGCCATATTTACCAAGTTGTTCGTGAGGAATAGTTCCTTTGAAAACCGGTATGCGAACAAGATTTTTCTTGGCATCTTCAATTCCTTTAGCAATTGCAGCCTGTACTTCCTTAGCTTTACCAAGTCCATGACCAACAATGCCGTTTTCGTTTCCAACCACAACAATGGCTGAGAAAGTGAATGTACGACCACCCTTGGTAACTTTAGTAACGCGCTGGATGGCGACGAGCCTGTCCTTTAATTCGGTATCGCTCGATTTTACTCTGTTTGTGATTACGTTTGCCATAGCTGTAATTAAAATTTGATGCCACCTTCTCTGGCTGAATCAGCCAGGGCTTTTACTCTACCGTGATACAGATAACCGTTACGGTCGAAAACCACTGCCAGAATGCCACTTTCGAGGGCGCGTTCGGCTATGAGTTTTCCAACTAATTTGGCTTTCTCACTCTTGGTACCTTTTTGATCCGCTATACCTTTAGCGCGTGATGATGCTGCAACTAATGTGGTGCCTGATTGATCATCGATCAGCTGCACATAAATATCCTTGTTGCTGCGGAAAACTGTCATGCGTGGGCGAACTGCGTCACCGGTAATGGTTTTGCGTACGCGCTGCTTGATTTTCAGCCTCCTGTATTCTTTATCTATTTTAAATGACATCGATTGAAAGTGTTATGCTGTTCTCAATGATTATTTATCCGATGCTGACTTACCAGCTTTACGTTTCAGTTCCTCGCCTACAAACTTGATACCTTTTCCTTTGTAAGGTTCAGGTTTGCGCAGTGAGCGTATTTTAGCCGCTACCTGGCCGATAAGTTGTTTATCGTGCGATACCATTGTAATAATGGGGTTCTTTCCTCTTTCGGTTACTGCAGTTACGTGAATTTCGCTGGGCAGTTCAAAAAAGAAGTTGTGCGAATATCCCAGAGCAAGCTCTATTGTTTGCCCTACAACTACTGCTTTATAACCAACACCTACAAGTTCCTGTTGAATAGTGAAGCCTTCGCTTACACCTTTAACCATGTTGAAAAGCAGTGAACGGTACAGACCGTGCATCGACCTGTGACGTTGTTGTTCGGTTGGGCGCTGCACTAGCAGGTGACCGTCTTCAACCTTTATGATAATATCCGGATCCACCTGTTGTTTCAGTTCGCCTTTGCTGCCTTTGATGGTAACAAGGTTCTTGTCTGATACTGTGATTGTAACTCCGGAAGGAACCGTAATCGGTAATTTTCCAATTCTCGACATTCTTTTATCCTCCTTTATTATTAGCTAACGTAACAAATTACTTCGCCGCCAACATTATTATTTTTGGCTTCCTTATCTGTCATCAGTCCGTGTGATGTGGACACGATGGCTATACCAAGTCCGTTAAGAACTCTGGGTAGAGTATCCTTACCCACATAACGGCGTAACCCTGGTTTACTAACCCTTTCAATCTGCGTAATAGCTGATTGTTTGGTTACAGGATGATATTTCAGCGCGATCTTAATAACACCAGGTTTGGTATCTTCCTCAAATTTGAAGTTAAGGATGTAACCCTGGTCGAAGAGGATTTTTGTTATCTCCTTCTTGAGATTAGATGCAGGAATTTCAACAACCCTATGGTTGGCCATCACGGCATTCCTTATTCTTGTAAGATAATCTGCAATCGGATCTGTGATCATTTGTATCTTGTAATTAAATGTTTCTTTATTTATTTTACCAGCTGGCTTTTTTCACACCAGGGATAAGACCGTCGAGCGCCATAAAACGGAAGTTGATACGGGAAACTCCAAACTGCCTCATATATCCTTTTGGTCTTCCGGTAATTTTGCAACGGTTGTGCAAGCGGATCGGATTTGAGTTTTTGGGTAATTTCTGTAAACCGATGTTGTCGCCGGCAGCTTTAAGAGCAGCACGTTTAACAGCATATTTGTCAACCAACTTCTGCCGTTTTACCTCTCTAGCCTTTAATGATTCTTTTGCCATAATATTATTTCTTAAAAGGTAAACCAAATTCTTTGAGCAGTGCCATACACTCTTTGTCAGTTTTGGCGGTAGTAACGAAGGTAATATCCATTCCGTTAATCTTCAAAACTTTGTCGATAACTACTTCGGGGAATATAAGCTGTTCGGTTATACCCATGGTGTAGTTGCCACGTCCATCGAATCCTTTAGCGTTAATTCCGCGGAAGTCGCGAACACGTGGTATTGCGATAGCAACAAGCCTGTCGAGGAATTCGTACATCTGCTGACCTCTGAGGGTTACGCGGACGCCTACCGGCATATTCTTACGCAACTTGAAGTTGGAAATATCCTTCTTCGACTTGGTTGATACAGCCTTTTGACCAGCGATAGCAGTCATTTCGGCAACACCGACGTCAATAATTTTTTTATCAGAAATTGCGGTACCAAGTCCCTGGTTCAAACAGATTTTAACCAGTTTAGGAACCTGCATATGATTTTTGTACTGGAATTGTTCCGTTAAAGCCGGAATAACTTCCATGTGGTACTTTTCCTTTAGGCGAGCTGAATATTCCATTATTTAATTACCTCCCCGGATTTTTTTGAAACTCTGACAGTTTTGTTGGTTTTTTCATCTTTCTTCAGTCCGATACGGGTAGCTTTTCCGCTTCCGTCAACGAGCATCAGGTTTGAGATGTGAATAGGCATTTCCTGTTTCAGGATTCCGCCTTTGGGCGTCTTTGCATTAGGCTTGGTGTGTTTGGTAGCAAGGTTTACGTTTTCGACGATAGCCTTGTACTTTTCCACTATAACTTCCAATACTTTCCCGGTTTTCCCTTTGGAGTCGCCGGCAAGAATCTTCACGTTGTCCCCTTTTTTTATATGAACTTTATTACTCATAGTATCTGTTAATTAAAGCACTTCGGGTGCAAGTGAAACAATTTTCATGTACTGTTTTTCCCTGAGTTCCCTCGAAACGGGCCCGAAAATACGGGTACCAATCATTTCGCCGGCTGTGTTGAGAAGAACTACGGCATTGTCATCGAACCTGATATAGGAACCATCGGCACGACGTATTTCCTTACTGGTGCGAACTACAACAGCTTTAGCTACAGTTCCTTTTTTGATATTACCTGAGGGGATGGCTTTTTTCACCGAAACGATGATTTTATCGCCGACGGAGGCATACTTTCTGCGTGTACCACCGAGCACCCTTATACAGAGTACTTCTTTAGCACCGCTATTATCGGCTACCGTAAGTCTTGATTCCTGCTGTACCATAATTATTTAGCTCTTTCAATGATTTCAACTAATCTCCAACATTTTGTCTTGCTCAAAGGACGGGTTTCTTCGATGCGAACGGTATCACCAATTCCGCATTCGTTCTTTTCGTCGTGCGCTGCAAATGTTGAGGTCTTCTTTACAAACTTGTGGTATTTAGGGTGCTTGATGCGCCTTTCTACCTGAACTACAATGGATTTCTCCATTTTATTGCTTACAACAAGACCAATTTTTTCTTTTCTGAGGTTTCTTTCTTCCATTGCTGTGAAAATTTTTATTTGTTAGCCTTGTTAGCTGCTGCCGATTCTAATTTCCGCCTGTGCAATTCGGTTACCAAACGGGCAACTGTTCTGCGGTAAGCTTTAATTTTGTTTGGGTTCTCTAAAGGAGAAACGGCATGATTCATTTTCAGCTTGTTAAGCTGCATGCGTTCTTCGTCGAGTCTCTCAATCAACTCGGGAGTTGATAGTTCACGTACTACTTCTTGTTTCATTTTGCGTTTATTATACTGTTGGCAACTCTTGATTGTCGGTTAACCAGGTTAAGCTAATTTTTCTTCATAATCCCTGCGAACAACGTATTTCACGGCGATCGGCAGTTTTTGTGAGCCTAAGCGGCAGGCTTCCTTTGCAATTTCTTCAGGTACGCCTTCCAGTTCGAAAAGTAAACGTCCAGGTGTAACACGTGCCACGAAATACTCGGGAGCACCTTTACCTTTACCCATACGTACTTCGGCAGGTTTCTTGGTAACAGGTTTGTCAGGGAAGATGCGTATCCACAACTGGCCTTCACGTTTCATGTAACGTGTAATTGCCTGACGGGCTGCTTCAATCTGACGGCCGGTAAGCCAAACTTCTTCAAGTGCTTTGATACCAAATGAACCGAAAGCTAACTCAGATCCGCGTTTAGCATTTCCTTTCATTTTGCCCTTCTGCATCTTGCGGTATTTTGTTCTTTTAGGCTGTAACATCGCTAGTAACTATATGATGATGAGTACTTTATTCCTTAATTATTTCTTATTCCTTGGACGACGATCTCCGCCACGGTCTCCTCCGCGATCACGGTCACGATCTCCGCGTGGGCCTTTTCCTTGCGGACGACCACCCTGACCACCATGTGATGGTTTGTCTTTGATCATGTTTTCGATACCTGGTACCAAATCAACTTTTCCGTAGATTTCACCTTTGCAAATCCAGGTTTTGATTCCTAATTTACCATAAGTGGTCTGAGCTTCGGCTAAAGCATAATCGATATCGGCACGAAGTGTATGCAATGGGATACGGCCTTCTTTGAAATTTTCGCTCCGGGCCATTTCAGCTCCGCCTAAACGACCTGAAATCTGCACTTTCATTCCTTCGGCACCAACACGCATCGCTGATGTGATGGCGGTTTTGATAGCCCTGCGGTAAGAGATACGGCCTTCGAGCTGACGTGCAATGGTATTACCTACAATCACAGCATCAATTTCAGGACGTTTGATTTCTGAAATATTAATCTGAACTTCCTTACCGGTAAGTTTCTTTAACTCTTCCTTTAGTTTATCCACTTCCTGTCCGGCTTTCCCGATAATGATGCCCGGGCGGGCCGTATTGATTGTGACAGTAACCAACTTGAGAGTACGTTCGATATAGATATGCGAGATTCCGGCTTTTGATAAACGAGCGTTCAGATACTTGCGGATCTGATCGTCTTCAACCAGTTTGCTTGCAAAATTCTTACCACCGTACCAGTTAGAATCCCATCCTTTAATGATACCTAACCTGTTGCCGATCGGATTACACTTTTGTCCCATTAGGCTTTTGGATTATTTGTTACTATTTCAGTTTCTTCTTTTTTAACCCGGCTGTCGATAATAACAGTTACATGGTTTGAGCGTTTTTTGATGCGGTGAGCACGTCCCTGCGGAGCAGGCTGAACCCTCTTTAAAGCACGTCCTCCGTCGACACATACCTCTTTGATATAGAGATTGCTGTCTTCCATACGAACACCTTCATTCTTTACCTGCCAGTTAGCCAGGGCTGACTTTAAAAGCTTGCTCAGCTTTTCGGCGGCATAGTTTGGAGTGTGTTGCAGAATGTGCAATGCATTTTCTACATTTTTTCCGTTTACCAGGTCGGCTACGAGCCTCATTTTCCTGGGTGAGGAAGGGCAGTCGTTCAATTTGGCAAAAAACAATGTTTTGTTTGCCTCTTTTCTCTGCTCAGCTGAATTATGTTTTCTTGATCCCATTGTTGCTAAGTCTTATTACTTCTTACCTTTATTTCCGGCATGTCCCCTGAAAATACGGGTAGGGCTGAATTCTCCAAGTTTGTGTCCAACCATGTTTTCGGTTACATACACAGGAATAAATTTATTCCCGTTATGAACAGCTATAGTCTGGCCAACAAAGTCGGGAGTTATAGTTGATGACCTCGACCATGTTTTGATTACAACTTTCTTTTTACTTTCGATCAGGTCGAGGACCTTTTTCTCAAGTCTGTAGTCAATGAAGGGGCCTTTTTTTAGCGAACGGCTCATGATGCTATATGTATTAAATTACTTCTTCCTTCTTTCAATGATGTACTTATTCGAAGCATTAGTCTTCGAGCGGGTCTTGAAGCCCTTGGCTGGTGTGCCCTTGCGGGTACGTGGGTGCCCACCGGTAGCTCTACCTTCGCCACCACCCATCGGGTGATCGACTGGGTTCATTACAACCGGACGTGTGCGTGGTCTGCGACCGAGCCAGCGTGAGCGACCTGCTTTACCAGATACTTCGAGTTGGTGGTCACCATTGGATACCATACCTACTGTTGCTTTGCAGGTTTGCAAAATAAAGCGGGTTTCACCTGATGGCATTCTAACTACTGCGAACTTACCGTCACGTGACATCAGTTGTGCTGATGCACCTGCGCTGCGAACCATTTTTGCACCTTGACCAGGACGAAGCTCGATGTTATGAATCATGGTACCGAAAGGTATCTCGCTCATAAAAAGTGCATTTCCTACTTCGGGAGCTGCTCCAACACCGGATAAAACTTCCTGACCTACTTTGAGGCCTGCCGGAGCAATGATGTAGCGTTTTTCACCATCGGCATACCATAAAAGGGCGATGCGTCCTGTGCGGTTAGGGTCGTATTCGATCGTTTTAACAACGGCCGGAATATTATCTTTTTCGCGTTTGAAATCGATTACGCGGTAATGTTGCTTATTACCACCACCCATGTAACGCATAGTCATTTTCCCGTCGTGATTACGACCACCAGACTTATGCTGAGGTTCAAGCAAACTTTTCTCGGGCACCGAAGTGGTGATTTCGTCGAAGGTGCTGATAACCTTAAAACGCTGACCAGGTGTGGTTGGTTTAAATTTCTTGAGAGCCATTATTCCTTAGATATTGCTGTAAAAATCTATTGATTCGCCTTTAGCTAATGTGATGATAGCTTTTTTAAATGAATTGGTTTTGCCGGTCAAAACTCCGCCTTTGGTATTGCGTGATTTGCGTTTCCCGGCGTAGGTCATGGTATTGACTTCTTCCACTTCAACGCCATACAATTCCTTGACAGCTTTTTTGATTTGCAATTTGTTGGCACGTTTGTCAACTACAAATCCGTATCGTCCCAGTTTTTCGCCCAGGGCTGTCATTTTTTCAGTGATGATTGGCTTGATGATGATACCCATCGCTATTTTGTTTAATGTTATTGCTAACGGTATTTATTAATTTTCGAACGATTTTTCAACTTCGCTTACTGAACTCACAAGGAATATCAGATTTTGAGCATTGAGGATATCGTATGTATTCAGGTCGCAGGCACGTGTTACTTTCGCCTTTTTCAGGTTGCGCGATGAAAGCACAATGTTCTGAATATTTTCGGGCAACACCATTAATGTTTTGCGTCCGTCGAGTTTCAATGCTGAAAGTACTGATGCGAAAGAGCTGGTTTTTGGTGATGAGAAATTAAAATCCTCAATAACCATGATGTTGTTTTCTTTTACTTTATATGCGAGCGCTGATAAGCGGGCAAGTTTCTTCAGTTTCTTATTCAACTTGAAGCTGTAATCGCGTGGCTGTGGGCCAAATGCGCGGGCTCCTCCTCTGAACAAGGGCGACTTGCGGCTACCTGCACGTGCTGTACCGGTACCTTTTTGTTTTTTGATCTTCTTGGTACTTCCGCTAACCATTGATTTCTCAAGTGATGCATGCGTACCCTGACGCTGGTTGGCAAGATACTGTTTGGTATCAAGATAGATAGCGTGATCATTAGGAGTTACCTCGAAAATACTATCGTTGAGTGTAACCGTGGCGTCTGTCTTCTCGCCTTTGATGTTATATACTACTAGCTCCATCTTTCAACAATTACATATGAGTTATTTGCTCCGGGAATTGATCCTTTTACTACGAGCAGATTTTTTTCAGGAACGATTTTCAGAATCTGAAGGTTGATCATTTTAACCCGCTCAACTCCCATGTGGCCCGCCATACGCATACCTTTGAAAACTTTGCTAGGATATGATGAAGCGCCGACTGATCCGGGAGCCCTGAGGCGGTTATGCTGACCGTGGGTTGCACCACCAACACCAGCGAAACCATGACGACGAACAACTCCCTGGAAACCTTTACCTTTGGTGGTACCGATTACGTCGATGAATTCTCCTTCTTCAAATATGTCAACCGCAAGTATATCGCCAAATTTCTTTGTATGGCCTACTTCAAAACGTGTAAACTCAACAACAACGCGTTTGGGTGTTACACCTGCTTTTTTAAAATGGCCTATTTCAGCTTTGGTCGAATGCTTTTCTTTCTTATCCTCATAAGCCATTTGAATAGCCTCGTACCCGTCAACCTCCATGGTCCTGACCTGGGTTACTACGCAAGGACCAGCTTCAATAACTGTACAAGCCACGTTTTTGCCATTGGCGTCGAACATGCTGGTCATTCCTATTTTTTTTCCGATAATTCCTGACATTATATCGAGATATTAATGTTTCTTTTTTGATTCTTTCAATTACAAACCTGACGGTGATCAGATCTTAATTTCTACTTCCACTCCGCTAGGTAACTCCAGTTTCATAAGAGCATCGATGGTCTTTGCCGTTGAACTGTAGATATCCAGTAACCTTTTGTAAGAACTCAGTTCAAACTGTTCGCGCGATTTTTTATTTACAAAAGTCGATTTCAAAACAGTGTAGATTTTCTTATCGGTTGGAAGAGGAATCGGCCCGTTAACAATTGCACCGGTCAATTTCACCGTCTTCACGATCTTTTCAGCAGATTTATCAACCAAATTATGATCGTACGATTTCAGTTTTATTCTAATCCTCTGGTTCACGTTGTAATCTTTTATTGTTATTATGACTGATTGTTATCCTTTTATCTTGGCTATTACCTCATCGGCAATATTCCTTGGTGTTTCCTGGTAATGTGAGAAAAGCATGGTTGAATTTCCACGTCCTGAAGTTACTGTGCGTAAGCTGGTAACATAACCGAACATTTCTGACAATGGCACCTTGGCTTTAATGATCTGATATTTGATTTTGGCATCGATATTTTCGAGTACTGCACGACGTTTGTTAAGGTCGCCGGTAACATCACCAACATAATTATCAGGACATGTAACTTCAATTTTCATGATAGGCTCGAGTAGTACACTCTTTGCTTTGCGTGCAGCTTCCTTGAAACCTATTTTAGCACAGATTTCGAAAGCCAGCGCATCACTATCCACAGCGTGGAACGATCCGTCAATCAAAGTCACTTTCATGCTTTCGAGAGCAAAACCGGCCATTACGCCATTGGACATTGCAGCTTTGAATCCTTTTTCGATAGGTCCGATAAATTCTTTTGGAATATTACCGCCCTTAACTTCGTTAACGAACTGCAGGCCTTTAAATTCAGGATCATCCGTTGGCCCCAAATCGAAGATGATATCAGCAAATTTACCTTTACCCCCTGTTTGTTTCTTATATACTTCGCGATGACGAACCGTAGCGGTAATAGCTTCGCGATATGCAACCTGGGGAGCGCCCTGGTTAACTTCGAGTTTAAATTCCCTGCGCAGACGATCCGTTAAGATGTCGAGATGCAATTCGCCCATACCCGAAATAATGGTCTGGCCTGTTTCCTGATCCGTACGGATCTTGAAAGTAGGATCTTCTTCTGCAAGTTTAAGTAAGGCAATATCAAGTTTATCGACATCATCCTGGGTACGTGGCTCAATGGCAACACTGATAACCGGTTCCGGAAAAGTCATTGACTCAAGAATGATAGGATGCTTTTCGTCGCAAAGTGTGTCGCCGGTACGGATTTGTTTAAATCCTACAGCTGCACCTATATCACCTGCTTCAATTGAATCAAGAGGAATCTGTTTGTTTGCATGCATTTGCATGATACGGGAGATGCGCTCTTTCTTTCCTGTTGATGCATTCAGTACATAACTTCCTGACTGGAGCGTTCCTGAATAAACCCTGAAGAATGCTATACGACCTACGAAAGGATCAGTTGCAATTTTGAATGCCAAAGCTGCAAAAGGTTCATCCGAATCAATATGACGAACTTCTTCTTTATCTGTATCAGGATTGATACCGGTAATAGCAGGAACATCATAAGGATTAGGAAGATATAAACAAATAGAATCCAGAAGATTCTGTACGCCTTTATTTTTGAAAGCCGAGCCACAAATAACAGGGGTTATTTTCATTGCAAGAACTGACTGACGGATAATGCGGTGCATTTCATCAGCAGTAATCGAATTGTGGTCGTTGAAATATTTTTCCATCAACTCATCTTCCTCTTCAGCACAACCTTCGATCAGTCGTGTACGATACTCATCAACAATTTCAACCATATCTTCAGGAACAGGACCTTCGGAATATGTCATTCCTTTAGAATCATCGTCCCAGATAATAGCTTTGTTTGAGATAAGATCTACAATACCTTTGAAAGTATCTTCGGCACCGATTGGAATCTGTAATGGAATTGCATTAGCACCCAGTTTTTCTTTCAGTTCATCAACAACCGAAAAGAAGTCGGCTCCTGCCCTATCCATCTTATTGATGAAAGCGATGCGGGGAACATGGTATTTATCTGCTTGTTTCCAAACTGCTTCACTTTGTGGTTCAACTCCACCAACTGCACAGAAGACAGCCACAGCTCCGTCGAGAACGCGCAATGAGCGCTCAACTTCAACCGTAAAATCAACGTGACCCGGTGTATCTATAATGTTGAGGCGATAATCCTGCGCCTTGAATTCCCAACTAACAGTTGTTGCAGCTGAAGTGATTGTAATACCACGTTCCTGTTCCTGGATCATCCAGTCCATGGTTGCGGTACCATCATGTACTTCACCGAGCTTATAATTGCGACCGGTGTAATACAATATACGCTCCGTCGTCGTCGTTTTGCCGGCGTCGATATGGGCCATAATGCCTATGTTTCGCGTATATTTCAGTTTATCTGATGACATGTATTAACTTTCCTTTAATGTATTTAATAACTAGAACCGGAAATGGGAGAAAGCTTTGTTAGCTTCGGCCATACGGTGAGTATCTTCTTTCTTTTTGAATGCTGATCCTTCTTCTTTGTAAGCGGCCATAATTTCGCTGGCCAATTTCATAGCCATTGATTTTTCATGCCGTCTGCGCGAAAACAGGATAAGGTTTTTCATTCCAATCGACTGTTTACGTCCGGGACGGATTTCAGAAGGAATCTGGAAAGTAGCTCCACCTATACGGCGGCTGCGAACCTCCACATTTGGTGTAACATTGTTCAAAGCTTTTTTCCATACTTCCAAACCGTCTTCTTTCAGTTTTTCGGTAACGATTTCAATAGCGTCGTAGAAAATATCGTAAGCGCAATTTTTCTTACCGCGCTCCATCATATTGTTTACAAACTTTGTAACTACCTGTTCGTTGAACTTTGGATCAGGTAATATGACGCGTTTTTTTGGTGATGATTTCCTCATGTTGAGTTATGATTATCGTTGTAACGAATCAGTTTTTATTTCTTTTTTGCGCCTGGTTTAGCTGCACCTTTAGCAACTGCACCTTTTTTAGGACGTTTGGTACCGTATTTTGATCTGCTCTGGTTACGGCCATCAACTCCTGAAGTATCGAGAGCACCACGAATAATGTGGTAACGAACGCCTGGTAAGTCTTTAACACGACCGCCGCGTATCATTACAATTGAGTGTTCCTGCAGGTTGTGGCCTTCACCCGGAATGTAAGCGTTTACTTCCTTACCGTTAGTAAGACGAACCCTGGCTACTTTACGCATTGCCGAGTTTGGCTTTTTAGGTGTGGTTGTATAAACCCTTGTACAAACCCCGCGGCGCTGAGGACATGAATCCAATGCCGGCGATTTGCTTTTATCTGTCAGTTTCTGACGACCTTTACGAACCAGTTGTGCTATTGTAGGCATATTGAATCTATTGATTTTTCTATTAAATGGGCAATTTTTTTTCTAAGGGGCTGCAAAAGTACACTTTAATTTTGATAATCAAACCGATAACTAAATTAATTTACAATCTTTTCAGCTTTGTTTGCAATTGCATCAAAAAAAAATGCCCTTGCGGTTACTCCGACAAAGGGCTGATTTCGTTTACTACGGGATACAATTCTGATGTTAAGACGTTCAACACAAGAGGCTTTCGTAAAAGCTGGCTGCGAGAAAATCGCTTGCCATTATCGTGTTTTGAAACCTATATCGTCTTATCTTCTCAGGTTTCCCGGACTATTGAAATACTTTAGTCCTTCGCTTATAAACGGTTGCCTTATTAAAGGGCTTCTGTTTTAGGAGGGTGCAAAGATACAACTTATTTGATACGAACAACACCCTGCTGAAAATATTTACAACTATTTTTTTAGAACAATTGCGAATAGCATGTTAATTGATAGGAAATGAAGGTTTTGAATAATGAAAGCTATGTTGAAATTAATTCTGAAATTGGATTGACCAACAAAAATTGTGTATTTGGCAATACTTTTTATTCTTTCTGCAAACTAATGTGTAAAGCCTGAAAGGCTTGTTGTGACTATTCCTGTATTTATATGGATTTCACGCGCATATATATGAACTCCGGGGATAACCTGGTAGCTCAGAATAGATTTTATCTTATTCAACCTCTTCGGGGCTGTTTTCATCTTTTTCCGTGGGCTGCACCCACGGTTATTCAGATATCGCCCTTTCAGGACTTGTAAAAAACAAATCTCGAATCCAATCCGTAATTAACATTCCTCAAAATCATAACTGTACTGTCAAGGTCGGGTACCAAACCCAGTTATTCGGGTTTGGTTCAGATAGCGCCCTTTCAGGGCTTTTATAAAACAAATCTTGAATCCAATCCTTAATTCACATTCCTTAAAATCATAACTGTGCTATCCAAAAAGAAGTAACAGTACGGTTATTCAGATTGCACTTTTTCAGTGCTAGTAAAAAACAGATTATGTTTCCAGACTTTACTTTTTATTCTTAACAATCATAACTGTGCTATCCAAGTCAGGTACCAAAACTAATTGTTCGTGAATTGTTAGTACAAATTCATCTACAGCCTTTATCAGCCCATCCCATTTATGATTGTAATCGTGTATTAAAATCACTCCGCCCGGAGAAAGCCTGAGATAAAAATATTCCAGTCCGGCTTTAGTTGGATTGTAAAGATCTGCATCCAGGCTAACCAGCGAGTAGGTTGCATCAATACCACCTGCTGCTGATTCAGGGAAATATCCAGGATGAACTTTGATTTTCACCGGATTTTCACCTATTTTCTTTAACACCTTATTAATAGAGGTATCAGCAAAATTGTTAGTTGAGTATGTTGATGCCACACCGGTTTCGGGCTGCAGGTCGGTGCCGGTAAAGCCTTCGAAGGTATCGAAAAGGTGCATGGTGCGGTCGGGAGCCATCAGGTGCAGAAGTTGTGAACTCTCTCCTTTATAAACTCCCAGTTCGGCAAAGTCACCACTTATCTTATCCTTATTGATTCTCTGGATTTGCAACCAGAAATTATACAGCCTGATTTTGTCGGGATAATTGCGTGAAGCCTTCAGTAATTCCTTGCTTAAGCTTCCCTCCTTTCGGGCATGTTCCCAGGCAGGTGGCTCGTAGGTTTCGCCGAAAAACATATCCCAGAGGTATTTAATAAGAAATATCAATACAATAAGAATGATAGTGAAATTAAGAAGCTGAAATAGTGGAAGGTGCATGAGGATTGCGGAATGGGGAATTGAGAATAAGTTGATTACAAAAGTACATTGTTATGATTAAAAATACGAATCAAAGATTGAATTCAACTCTGTAAATCCATAAAGCCCTGAAAGGGCGATATTTGAATAACCATCGGTGCAACCCATGGTTTAAAAAAGCTTCCTAATCTCACCCCCGGAGGGGTTGAATAAAAAACATAGCTGTTCAACCACTTCGTGGCTGTTCACTTCTATGCAATCAATAACCGTGAATTTCACCCACGGTTATTAATGTTTAGCCACTTCGTGGCTATTGAATTATTCTCTTCACTCTCACGCAAAATTGATGACAGTTTTCTGCCCTCTCTAAAGCATAGCTCTTAGTTTCTTATACCCCTCGGCGCTGGCACGAAGCTTGGCACCACATTTCAGGGTTACCATGTGTGTGTCCTTTGTATATGGATCGATAGCAGAAATCTGTGCCAGACTGATGATAGAGCCACGGTGTATCCGCACAAAATTATTCGAAGGCAGATGTTCTTCAAAATATTTCATGGTTTTTTCCTTCAGGTGATTGCCCAATTCGGAATAAATCATCACATAATCATCGGCCGATTCAATATACCAGATCCGGTCCACCGGAATTACAGTTACCTTAGACCCAAGCCTGGTAACCACTCGGTCGAGCATGCCACGCGATTCCTGCACAGTTTCTTTCAGAGTTTCAAGGGAAGCACTGGCGTTTGCCTTTTCCAGACCTATCCGTTGAATTGCCTTTTGAACCGCGCTTTGAAATCTTTCTTTTGAAAAAGGTTTCAGAAGATAATCTACCGCATTCATTTCGAAAGCCTTAATGGCAAACTGATCGAATGCTGTTGCAAAGATAATGGCCGGATTATAGTCGAGTACTTCCAGTAATTCGAAGCCATCGAGTTTGGGCATCTGAATATCCAGGAACAAAAGTTCAGGCTTAAATGTCTGTATTTGCCTCAGCGCTTCGAAGCCATCACCACATTGGGCCACAACATTTAAACCTTCAATTTCGGAGGCATAACGATTAACAATATCGCGAGCCAGCGGTTCGTCATCTATAATAATGGTAGAAACAGGTTGCATCAATTCAGGATTAAGGTTATTTATAGATGATACATTTTCAGATGTAAAATTAACAAGAGTTTTAGGATTTCATCAATTTATCGATTGCTAAAGTGATTTAAATTTTGAATATGGTAAGAGTTCAGATTCAAGGAAACGTGATTTATTAACAGACAAATTATGATTTTGATTCAGTTTTCGCAGTAATTTCTCTCTGGACCGGAATCTGAAGCTTTATTTCAAACACTTCATTTGCTGCTTTTGAACTCAGCAGGTCGTTGCGGCCATAAATTGCTGCCATGCGTTTCTTCACATTCGTTAACCCGGTTCCTGTGCCTTTGCGGGGAACTGCATCGGGATCAAAGGAATTACTGATGGTTATAACAAGGAATGAATTATTGCATTCAGCCTTAAGCGAA
>JBBRYZ010000083.1:0-17995 GCA_038237165.1 Bacteroidales bacterium
TTAGGCCGGTCCCTACACTCTGAAAATCATGCTGAAAAGCCAAATTATTGTTCCGCTATGTTGCCATGCGTAGCAATACACAGCAACGACAAATGCCAGGGGTTATACTAATCTTTCATGCCTTGTATTGCGAGGAGATACCTCTGACTTAGAAATGCCAGCATTGTTATAAAGCCTTGATCTTTTGGTACTTTCCCATCAAGGGAAAAGGACAAAGAAATAATCACTTAATCCTTTTTCGTATTAGTTCGAAACTATTATAGATTCTTTAAAAATGATATCTCTTTTGATGGGTTAGCTTTTCTGGCACATCGACTCATAATATAGCCGAAACACCAATTCATTTTTTTTACTAATCTATCTTCCGGAAAATCCTTACTTTTGACCTATAATAATCTAAAACCCCATCATGCTTACACTTTTTAAAAATGCAGAAACCTATAATCCCCTATATATTGGTAAAAAAGATATTCTTGCCGGCGGGAAAAGCATCCTTGCCGTTGCCGACTATATAGAACCCCCAATAGGTGTTGAAGTTAAAATTGTAGAATGCGCTGGGTTAAACCTTGCGCCGGGACTTATTGACTCGCATGTACATGTTACCGGCGGTGGCGGCGAAGGTGGGCCGGCAAGTCGCATGCCCGAACTGGAGATAAGTATGATGGTGGATGGTGGCGTTACTACTGTTATCGGTTGTCTTGGTACCGATGGAATAACCCGCACTGTTGACAGTGTATTGATGAAAGTAAAAAGCATAAGAGCAAAAGGTATGTCTGCATGGATGTACACCGGTGCTTATCAGGTTCCGCCTCCAACGGTTACCGGCGATATTGCCCGCGATATTGCACTTATCGAAGAAATAATCGGCGTTGGCGAAGTTGCGATTTCCGACCATCGTTCGTCAGTTCCCACTAATACCGAACTAACCCGTATTGTTGCTCATGCCCGTGTTGCCGGGATGATCGGTGGCAAAGCCGGAATCGTAAATATGCATATGGGCGACGCGCGCGATCCGTTCAGACCAATACACGATGTGGTTGCAAACAGCGAAATGGGCTACCGGCAGTTTATCCCAACACATTGTAACCGTAATGATTATATTTTTGAGGATGCCAAGGAATACGGCAAGAAAGGCTTTGTGGATATTACCACCAGTTCCTATCCTTATTATATGGATGAAGAAATCAAACCTTCGAAAGCTCTGAAACAGCTTCTCGAAAGTGGCGTTCCTATTAAACATATCACTTTTACTTCTGATGCCTGTGGTTCTCTGCCGGGATTTGATCCCGAAACGGGTAAACTTATAAAGATAGAAATGGGTTTACCCGACTCAGTGCTCAGGGAAATAAAAGAATCCGTTACTGATGAAGGAATTCCATTGGAAATTGCTTTGCAGGTAGCTACTTCAAATCCTGCCGATATCCTGAAACTCACCGGCAAAGGATATATAAAAGACGGTTATGATGCGGATATACTGGTTATGGATCCTGCTTTCAATATTATTCACCTGATGGCGAACGGGGTGATGGTTAAGGGTTAGGTTTTGGGGGAATTGATGGGATTGATTGGATTGATGAGATTGAAAGGATTGACGGGATTGATGAGATTGACGGGGATTGATGAGATTGGCTGGAATGATGTGAGTAAAGACAAGGAGACAGGGGGAGATGGGGGCAAGGGGAACGTGAAAGGGTCAATTCAAAGCCTGCATGTATTACCGGATAAAGATTAAACAAAAATTATCTGGATTTAACCCCGGTTATAAAGCTGGGAATGTCCCTTTGTAAATCTTTACTTCCATCAATCACATTAATAAAAGCACTCCCGATAATAGCCCCGTTAGCCATTTTGCAGGCTGCCCGGTAATCTGTCTTATTTTTGATTCCGAAACCTATAATCAATGGGTTTTTCAGTTTCATTTCTGTAATCTTTGAGATTGCCTCCGTTTGCATTTCCGAATTGTTTCCGGTAGTGGTATTTCCCGAAACCAGGTAGATAAAGGCTATACTTATGCCATCAATTTCTTTGATGCGCTTTGCCGATGTTCCCGGTGTGATCAGAAAAACGGGTGAAACCTCATACTTGTCAGCATAAGGTTTGTGCTCTTCCAGATATTCATTTACAGGAAGGTCGGGAATAATAATATGATGGACGCCGCTTTCTTTACATTTCCGGTAAAATTTCTCGATGCCGCATGCCAGCAAACTATTCAGATAGCCCATAAGCAGATAAGGCTTGGACATTCTACCTTTCATGTCTTTTAGTTGTGCAAACAATAATTCCAGCGTCATTCCATTATTCAGTGCTACAGTGCTCGAATGCTGAATAACCGGACCATCCGCCAAAGGATCAGAAAAGGGAATTCCTATCTCGATAAAATCAACGGCAGTTTTATCCAGAATTCCCAGAATCTCTTTTGTGCTTTCCAATGACGGGAATCCCGCTGTGAAAAAAACGGACAGATTGTTGTTCTTATTTTTCAGTATGGTTTGTTGTAAGGTGGTCATTTTTGTTTTTGTTTGAAGGGTTTCGGGTTTGAAGAGTTCAATGCTTCGCGTTCAAAAGTGCTATGTGAGTTCAAAGGTTCATTTATTCAAATGTTCATTTATTCAATTATTCATTTATCCAAATGTTCAATGTCTGCGGCGTTCACAAGGTTCATTGTCGAATTCCTGAATTGTCACATTATCACATTCCCGAATTGTCACATTATCGAATTATCACATTGCCAAATTGCCGATTTTCTTTAATCAGAACCTAAGTATTTCAAATACGTCTCCATATCCTTATCTCCTCTGCCTGAAAGATTAATCACTACAATATCAGTCGGTTTGAATTTCATTTTTGGCAGCAATGCAAAAGCATGTGCCGATTCGAGTGCCGGAATAATTCCATCCAGATGAATCAACTCTTTTGCTGCATCCAAAGCTTCACGATCAGTTACAGCATAATATTTGGCTTGCTTTGTTTCATGAAGCCATGCATGCAAAGGTCCGATTCCCGGGTAATCGAGACCGGCGGAAATGCTGTAAGGCTCAGTAATCTGACCGTCGGCATTCTGCATCAGGTATGTTTTCGAACCATGAATAATTCCGACCGATCCCACCATAAGCGTGGCAGCGGTTTCATGTGAGTGAATGCCCATCCCGGCAGCTTCTGCTCCGATAAGTTTTGTTTTTTTTGAACCTAAAAAATGATAGAAAGCACCAGCAGCGTTACTTCCACCGCCAACACAGGCGATTACGTAATCCGGTTCTGCTTCGCCGGTTTGTTTCAGCAATTGGCTCCTGATTTCCTTGCTGATCACGGATTGGAACCTGGCAACCATATCGGGATAGGGGTGTGGTCCTACAACTGATCCGATAATGTAATGTGTATCCTCTGCATGGTTTATCCAGTAACGGATGGCATCGTTGGTGGCATCCTTTAGAGTTTTGGTTCCACTAAGTGACGGTATCACGGTAGCTCCAAGCATTTTCATGCGTGCCACGTTGGGAGCCTGGCGTTTGATATCGGTTTCACCCATAAAGACAACGCACGACAAACCCAGTAAGGTGCAGGCTGTTGCAACTGCCACACCGTGTTGTCCCGCACCGGTCTCGGCCACAATTTTTTGTTTGCCCATCATTTTGGAAAGCAATGCCTGTCCCAGCGCATTATTGATCTTGTGCGCGCCGGTATGATTAAGATCCTCGCGCTTCAGAAAAATGCGGGCATGATATTTTGCCGAAAAAGCTTCCGAAAAATAAAGCGGCGTCGGGCGGCCAACATAGTCTTTCAACAGCAAATTCAACTGTTTTTTAAACTCTTTGGATCGCATGATCCTTTTATAGTTTTTTTGCAGTTCATCCACATTGTTAAAAAGCAATTCGGGTATATATGCGCCGCCAAATTTCCCGTAAAATCCTGATTTTGTTTGATAATTAGCTTCCATTTGTAGTTTCCTGATTATACTTTAACGAGGTGATTTTTTTTAATTTCATGTCTTACCCCGGAAAATGGAGAGCACAAAGAAACAATGAGTAATTCTCTGTGAAACTCTGTGAAACTCCGTGCAATCTGTGTCTCTGTGGTTCAATTTTTTCATTATTTCTTACTGTCATTCATTAAATAAATAAGTTGTTTTATCTTTTCAATGTTCTTTATTCCGGGCCGGATCTCAAACTTTGAGTTGATATCAATCCCGGTTAATTTTTCATGACGAATCTTTTTAATTTCTTCAAAATTTCCAAGGCTGACCCCACCACTCAGGTAAAAAGGTTTATCCAGGGTATACGCCTCAAGCCATTGCCAGTCGAATGTTTTGCCCGTTCCTCCATAGTTTTCGCTTTGTGTGTCGAAAAGGAAAAGATCGCAGGCATGCTGGTATAATTTAGTGGTTTCAAATGAGCTTTTATCTTTAATTGAAATTGTTTTAATAACCTCCGTTTTTGGCCTGAAATGATTGCAGAATTCAGGTGTTTCGTCACCGTGAAGCTGAATGCTATCCAACTGGAATCGATCAATAATCTGTTCAATTTCCGATATTTCAGCATTTACAAAAACTCCTGTTTTCTTTATATTCTTAGGAATTTCATTTAAGCCATCTTCAATCAGTTTTCCATACACAAACCGCTTCGATTTGTGGTAGAAGATAAATCCTAACCGATCTATTTTCATTGTAATCAGAGCCATGATATCATCTGAAGTGGTTATTCCGCATACTTTAAGCTGCATGGCTGTCCTATTTAGGTTTATTGATTTGTTGGATAAAATCGGCCAGCGCTTTCCCCGGCTCCGTGTGTTTCATGAAATATGAACCTATCAGGAAGCCATCGTATCCATGCTGTTTAAGTTCCAGCACAATTCCAGGATCTTCAATTCCGCTTTCCGAAATTTTCAGAAACCCTTCAGGGATTAGCTTTGCCATTGATTTTGAAATGGCAATATCAATCTGCATGGTTTCGAGATTTCGGTTGTTTACCCCGATGACATCTATGTTTCTAAAAACTTTCTGAAGCTCGTGTTCAGCATGAACTTCAAAAATTACTTCCATACCCAGTTTATGAGCCAGATCAGTGAATCGTATAATTTCCTCCTTTGACAGAATGGCGGCAATCAGCAAAATAACATCAGCGCCGATCGATTTAGCTTCAAAAACCTGGTATTCATCAATCACAAAGTCTTTCCTCAGTATTGGTATAGAAGTGTTTTCCCTCGCAGCAATTAGATCGGCATTGCATCCTCCAAAAAACTTAAAATCCGTTAGTACAGATAAAGCGCTTGCTCCGGCCCGGGTGTACTCTTGCGCAAGATTTCCGACTTTTATTTCCGGGTTTATAGCACCTAGAGCAGGCGATTTTTTCTTTATTTCTGAAATTATCCCGCTTTTATCTTCGCGATCAATGTATTCCTTTAATGAAGCACACTTCCTGTTAAAATAAACGGATCGTTTCAGCATCTCCAGCGGAATATTCTTTTTATCCTCATCAAGCTGTTTCCGCTTTTCCAGCACAATTTCCTGAAGTTTATTCATAACTAATTCTGAATGACCCGGCTAAATAATTGGAAAGCTTTTTTCGACTCTATGCTTTCGGTGCAAAGCGCTATACATTCGTTCAGTGGATTGCCGGTATAGCATTGCATTGCAAAAGCGCTGTTAACAATTACCACATTTTTTTGTGCTTCCGAAGCTTCGTTTTTCAACACGGCGCTGAATATTTTAGCTGCATCTTCAATACTGTTTCCGGCATTGATTTCCTCGGGTTTTATGGGTTTAAAAGAAAGTTCATCCAGGGGAATAATCTGTTCGCCATTTCCTGACATGATCATAACATCTGATGTTAAACTGATTTCGTCGTACCCGTCCAGTGAATTTACCAGGAAATAGTGTGTGGTTCCTGTTTGCAGAAAGAAATTATACAGCCGCGCAACCGAACGATTATAAACGCCGACATATTTAAATTCAGTCTGGGCTGGATTTACAAGTGGTCCCATGAGGTTAAAAAGTGTGCTTGTTTTCAGCCCCCGGCGCACCAGGCCTACATTTTTTAAAGCCGGGTGAAAATTCGGCGCATGAATAATACAGAGATTGTTTTTCTCGAGGTCATCCTGTAATTCCTGTTCATTGGTTTTAAAGGTATAGCCAAAATGTTTCAGTATATCCGACGAACCCGAAACGGAAGTAGCTGCAAAATTACCGTGTTTTGCAACCGGCACTCCCGCAGCCGCCAGCACAAAAACCGACAGAGTGGAAATATTAAAAGTGTTTTTGTTGTCGCCTCCGGTGCCGCAAACATCAATAGTCGGCTTTTGCAGTGTAACCGGGACACACAAATTCATCAGAGCATTCCTGAAACCGGTAAGTTCATTCAGATCCATGATCCGCGTTTTGAACAGACCCAGGATAAATGCAACCTGGTGCTCATTGTATTTCTGTTCGCACAAGCTTCGCATCAGTATTTCTGCTTCTGATACCGAAAGGTGATGTCCGGCACTGAGTTTAAGGTATATTTCGTTCATTGGGTTTGGTTGTTCAAAGGTTCAAAAAGTTTAAAAGTTCAATGCCTTCGGCGTTCAATGCTTCGCATTCAAGGAGTTGGCAATTCATTTATTATATTGTTCATTTATTCAAATGTTCTATTGTTCAAAGGTTCAATGCTTCGCGTTCAAGGGTTCAAAAGTTCAATGCCTGCGGCGTTCAATGCTTCGCGTTCAAGAGTTCAATGCCAGAGGCGTTCGAGGAGTCGGTAGTTCATTTATTCTATTGTTCATTTATTCAAATGTTCTATTGTTCAAAAGGTTCAATGCTTCGCGACCAAGGTGTCAACTTCAATTCTCATCATTCGTAAATCGCACATCGTAAATCCTTATTTACTGATCCAGTTCCTGATAATCTGTTCGCCATATTCTGAGAGAATGGATTCCGGATGAAATTGAACGCCTTTTACATCATACTTTTTATGCCGCAATGCCATAACACATTGCTCATCATCGAGGGCGGTTACAGTTAAATCCAGATCGGGTGTAACACTATTGTAATCAACAGCCCACGAATGGTAACGCCCGACTGTGAATCTTTTTGGACAATGATCGAACAAGGTGTCTTTGGCAATCAGCTCTATTTCAGTGGCAATACCATGATAAACTGTATCGAGGTTAATCAGTTCGGCGCCAAACACTTCGCCAATTGCCTGCAATCCTAGGCAAACTCCAAGTATTGACTTTGTAAGCGCATACATTCTTATCAGCTCTTCCAGGATGCCGGCATCTTTTGGCACTCCGGGTCCGGGAGATAAAAGAATTTTATCGAATTCATTTACCTGTTCCAATGTGATTTTATCATTTTTATGAACTTCATACTTTATATCACTTGTTTTTTCAATTAGCTGAACAAGGTTGTATGTGAAGCTGTCGTAATTATCCAATACCAGTAGTTTCATTTCTTTGTTTAATTTGTTGGTGCAAAAATCTATTTGCGTTTTAAAAATCTGCTAGTTTTCAATTTCTTCAAGCGGAACCTTGGTTTTGAATAGTTTGTCGGCTTCCTTCAACGCATTTCTCAATCCATTGATTTTATTGAAAACTTCATTTAGCTCATCCTTTTCCTTGCTGCTTTCAACAATTCCTGCGCCGGCCTGGTAAACAAGCTGGTTGTTTTTACTTAAAAATGACCGGATAATAATGGCTTGGTTCAACTCGCTTTTCTGACCAACAAACCCGATGGTACCGCCGTAAAATCCACGGGCATCATTTTCCAGTTCATCAATAAGTTGAATAGCTCTGTGCTTGGGCGCGCCTGATAAAGTTCCGGCCGGAAAGGTTCCGCTTAGCGCCTCGAAAGCGTTAAATTCGGGTCGCAATTCACCACATACATTGCTTACCATGTGGATTACATGCGAGTAGAACTGAATTTGCTTATAAGAGCGAACATGAACGTTGTGAGAATATTTGGTCAGGTCGTTGCGTGCCAGGTCAACAAGCATCACATGTTCGGCATTTTCCTTGGCATCTTTCAGCAATTCACCGGCTTTTTCAATATCGAAAGCATCGTCGCCGGTTCGTTTGTAAGTTCCGGCTATAGGATGAATTTCGGTGATGCCTTTGGTGATTTTCAGCTGCGCTTCGGGCGAAGATCCGAATATCCTGAAGTTGCCGGTATCGAAATAAAACAAGTATGGCGAAGGATTTATCTTTTTTAAAGCACGGTATACATTGAAGTCATCGCCTTTAAAACTTTGATAAAACCTGCGCGAAACTACCAGTTGAAAAACATCTCCGAGTTTGCAATGCCTTTTGGCTTTGGTTACTTTAAGCATATATTCTTCATCCGTGCAATTACTGGTTTCGGTGCCTGCCAGGTCGAAGGAATAATTATGATGCTTATGCAGATCTATCCGTTCGATCAGCAGTTCCAGGTTTTCGCTTGCCTGGCTTTCGGAATATGAGTGTGAATAAACGCTGAGTTCATTATTGGCATGATTAAAAACCAAAACCAGAGAATAAAGGTGGTAGAGCAATTCAGGGATTTCGTTAAAATTGTTTCTCAGATTAAGCTCATGTGTATACTCAACAATATTGAAAGAGCAATATCCAAACAAGCCTTTTAGCTGATCCTGAAGCTGATCGTCGAACTCGAATTTGTTGATAAAATCCGTAAAAGCGCGATTCAAAGAGTGCGCATCTGCCGGCAGGGTTTCTTTTTCGATTTCACCCTTTATCACCGTTTTCGAAAGTTTATTATGAATGGTAATGCTGGCGATAGGCTCGAAACACAAAAACGAATAGTGGTTGCTTTTGCTGTTATAGTCGGAGCTTTCGAGCAACAGGGGCGCGCTGTACTCATCGCGTAAAGCAAGGAATAAACTCACCGGCGTTTTGGTATCCGAAAGAGATTGATAGGTATCGGTATAAATTTTCATTGGTAAACTTTTTTAAATTCTTTGGCATAAAAAAAACCCGCTGTTTGTTGCAAACAGCGGGTTATCTTATAATAAGTTAACGCAAATATATTAGCTGTCCACAACGTTTGTTGTAAAATGCCACCAATTGATATTTGCTGATTGAATTCTCATTTGTGTTGCAAAAATAGTTAAAAATCCAATCGGGCCTACATTATGAAAATATTTTTGGATTATTTGCTGTTGCGACAAATCGAAAATAACAAATGGAAATCCTGGGACAACGTTCCGGGAATTAAAATAAGACAGGCTAAAATCAGATACTTCATGTACTATTCCTATGAAATAAGATCGAAATTCACACACTATCTTTGCAAAGGCAATTTTATAATTAGCTATATATGAATATTATATAAATTGGTTTAAACAAAACCAGTCGATTATTTGCATTGGAGTATGAAACAGCAGTACATTAGCTGACCAATTAACTGGTCAACCAATTATTCAAGCACTTAATAAATACATTGTGGACTTACTCGAAAAATTTGAACCTATAAAGGTTGAAAGCCCGGTTGAAAAAATCATACAGCAGATACGTGATTCAATTGCCGACGGGCAGTTGCTTCCGGGTGATAAACTACCTTCGGAAAGGCAACTTTCGGAACGGTTCAACATAGGACGGACCTATGTGCGAGATGCCATAAAAAAACTCGAATTCCTGGGAATACTGAAAACAAATCCACAAAGCGGGACTGTAGTTTCAGGTGTGGATGTTACCGGAATGGTCGGCTTGTTAACGAATGTGATACAGTT
This sequence comes from Bacteroidales bacterium, assembly GCA_038237165.1. Taxonomy (GTDB): domain Bacteria; phylum Bacteroidota; class Bacteroidia; order Bacteroidales; family UBA4417; genus UBA4417. Next base: position 9,693 of record JBBRYZ010000083.1, read on the forward strand.
AGGTAAAAACGATTTTTTTCATATGGTTGAAACGCGTGTGCTGATGGAAAAATTTGCCTGCAGCCAGGCCGCTATCCGCAGAACCACTCGAAACATACAAGATATGGAAGAAGCCCTGGAAAATTATCGTGCATGTGTTGAATCAAACACTCCGGGAGTTAACGAAGATTTCAATTTCCATTTAAAAATTGCGGAATCCAGTCAGAATAACGTTATCAAATCATTGATGATGATACTTATTCCTGACATTATCACTGTTTACCGCAAACTGAATGTATGTGGTGAAGGACGTAATTTTAAATCACTCGAAGAACACAGGGCCATCCTTGACTTTATTATCAATAAAAAACCAGCTGAAGCTGAAGAGGCAATGATGTTTCACTTAAAAGAGGTAATCAAATTTAGTTTAACCTATAAATCATAAAACCTACAGCAATGTACAACAATACAAGTTAAAAAAGAAAAGGATTAGCCAAATGTTGACTAATCCCTTAAGCCTCCGCACAGCTTTTCATGAGCCACATCTTCCAGGATCCGAACTCTGCAAAAGACTGTTTGTCATTACCTTAATATAAGGCAATCAGGGGCTTTGCATTAGGCATATCAATATGCGATGCGTAACACATAAATTGAGTGCAAATTTAATAAACATAGATGAGTATGTTAAAAAATTTATTCAAAAAAGAGGTTTCATTCCTGTGTATTCTACTGGGACTCCTGATAATAACACTGGCGGGTAGTTCTTTACAGGCACAAAACAATCAAACAACCGGCAGGAAAATAACCGGCACGGTTGTCGATAGTACAAGCAATCAACCCATTCCCGGGATCAGTGTAGTAATAAAAGGAACAGTATCCGGGGCATTAACCGATCTGGATGGTAAATTCGAAGTTACAGCCAAGCCAACCGATGTATTGGTTTTCTCCTATGTGGGTTATACACCGCAGGAAATACCGGTAGGCTCCAATACTGTATTTAACATTCGTCTTGCAATACAAAGCGAACAACTCGAAGGGGTTGTTGTAGTAGGCTATGGTACTCAGAAGAAATCCCATTTAACAGGTTCGGTTTCTAAAGTTTCAGCCAATGGTCTGGAGCAAATTCCGGTATCACGTGCTGACGAAGCATTAATTGGGAAAGTATCGGGAGTAACGATACAAACAACGGATGCACAAGTAGGAGCCAGTCCAACTATTAGGGTTCGTGGTATTGGTTCAATCACCGCTGACGCTTCGCCATTGGTCGTAATGGACGGAGTTGTAGTTTCAGCCAGTTACCTGGGAAGTATCGATATGAACGATGTTGAATCGATAGAAGTACTTAAGGACGCTGCTTCAGCAGCTATTTATGGTTCGCGCGGAGGAAACGGGATTATTATGGTGACAACCAAAAAAGGTAAAGCCGGTAAAACCAAATTCAGCTTCAACGCATTTTATGGAAGCAAATTTGCTGCTAAATACCAAACTGTTCCATCCATTGCCGACTGGACAAAAGCATCTCTGGATTATTATGGTAAAACTACTGATGAAGCTGCGTACATAAACTTGCTTGGCACCCATACCAAATGGACAGATGTAATGTTCGACGGTGGCAACATACAGAGTTATTCATTGAGTGCGTTAGGCGGAAGTGATAATACAAAATTTGCTGCTTCAGGAAGTTATATGACTGATGATGGAGTTATGCTTACGGATTCCTATAAGAAAATGAATTTCAGGCTTAATGTCGACACCAAGGTGAATAAAACAATAGAGTTTGGGGGAAACATTTATGCTTCTTATACCAAACAACGGGTATTCCCGATCGGAGTTCACGATGCCGTACGTCAGTCACCCTGGTTGCCCCAATATCTTGATGAGAATAACATTCAATACGTAAATAAAACAAAATATCCCAATGTTCAGGTTGGCGATTATGCCTATGAGATTTATTTTGATGGTTATGTATTACCCGGAAATACAACAGGAACCACCATCAATACTACTACCAATGAGAGTCCTCTGGCAAAAGTCCTGGAACGTGAATATTACAATTTTGATCTCAAACTATTCACCAACACCTATATGAGGCTTAACCTGGCTAAGGGATTGACATTCAAAACTTCCGTTGCAGCTGATTACGATAACATGCAAACGCAGAATTGGGATGGAACCAAACTTTTGAAAGGACCGGCAGGAACTTCCTCAACATACAACACCAATACAAATACGCATATTGTGAATGAAAATATTTTTGCTTATGATAATGAAATAGGCAAACATACATTTGGTGCAGTTGCAGGCTATGCGATGGAAAAATGGTTCCTTTATTCATCCGGAGAAACCGGTACAGGTTATAATTTCGATTATATTCATACCCTTAATGCAGCAAGTACAATCGCAAGTGCCACCACCTTTAAAGAAGAAGAATTGCTTTCGTCATTTCTGGGCAGGGTAAATTATGCCTACAGCGATAAATATCTTTTATCGTTAAGTGCACGATATGACGGTTCTTCGCGTTTTGGTAAGGATAACAAATTTGGATTTTTCCCTGCAGCTTCCGTGGGTTGGAGAGTATCACAGGAAGATTTCTTAAAGGGCAACCAGTATATTTCGAATCTGAAAGCTCGTTTTAGCTATGGTATTACAGGTAACAATACCGGTATCAGCCGTTATGGCTCTATAGCCCGTTTGACGCCGGTTACTGCCGTACTAAATGAAACTGCTGTTCCCGGTTATAATCCGGCAAATATTGAGAATCCGACACTACGATGGGAAAAATCGATTGAAATTGGCCCTGGTATTGATATTGGATTGTTGAAAAACAGGATCACTTTATCCTTTGATTACTATATACGTACTTCCAAAGACCTGCTACTCAACCAGGAAATACCTTCAATAACCGGGTTTACTGTAACTACTGTAAATATCGGAGAAGTTAAAAACTCAGGGATAGAACTGGAATTAACAGGGAATATCGTCACTTCCAAGGACTTCAACTGGAGTGTTTCAGGAAACATTTCGCATAATACAAATGAACTGGTTGATTTTGCAGGAGCTAACGGGCTGATTTCGTATGTTGATGTTAAACGCCCGGCTGAATATATAGCTTTGGAAGGCCATCCAATCTCTGCATTCTACGGATATATTTACGAAAAGGATGTTCCAAACGAATACCTGAAACACCCACTCTACCCAATCGGGGCAACCAGCCAGGATTGCTATGTGAAAGACATTTCGGGACCCAATGGTGTTCCTGATGGTATTATTGACGGCAATGACCGTACCATCTTAGGCTCACCCTATCCTAAAATAGTTTGGGGCTTTTCGAATAATTTAAACTTTAAATCTTTCGATTTAAGCTTCACCTTCCAGGGATCACACGGCGCTAAAGTCAGAAATATGGATCCGCAGTATTATGAAAACCAGTTTTCCTCAAACATGGATTATGTAACAACATTCCCTGACAAAGCAATGGTTCGTGAAAAGATATACACTGATTATTGCGTACAGGATGCTTCTTATGTTGCATTGAGGTCGGTTAACCTGGGATATACCATGCCAAATTCCATAGCAAAACGGATTGGAATAGCAAAAGTCCGCGTATATGCTTCAGGTCAAAACCTGATGTACCTGATGTCGAAAGGCTATACCAGCTTTAACCCTGAAGGTCTTTTACAGGCATCTTCAACCAATATCATCAGTCCACTTCGTGGAGGATATCAGGTTGGCGCAGCGCCTATAGCAAAAGCCGTTACTGTTGGTATTAATCTTGAGTTTTAATCTAGGAAAGGAACCATACTATGAAAAATTATAAAATCTTAATCACATTATTCGCCGGTTCACTCCTTTTGAGTTCCTGTGAAAAGAACCTCGACCTGTCTCCTATCAGTGAGATAGGCAGCAACACTTTTTATACCAACACTGAGCAGGTTGAAACCGGGGTTTACGCCATCTACGATGGGTTGCAAGCCATGGTTCAAACCGAGTATGCACTCACCGAAATGCGCTCTGATAATTCAAAAACCAGACTCAGTGAGGGAGAAGGCGCCCAGTTCGAGAGTATGAATGTTGATCCGTCAAACAGCACGGTTTCTCTTTACTGGTCGAACAATTACAATGTCATATTCAGGGCAAATACGGTTCTCGAACATCTGAGCGCAGTTACAAATACTGCTAAAAAGACCCAGTTCGAAGGAGAAGCAAAGTTTGCCAGGGCCTTGTGCCATTTTAACCTGGTCCGTGCTTTTGGCGATGTACCCCTTATCAACAAGGTGATATCTGCTACGGATAAGGAATATAATGTCAGAACCCCAAAAGCTGAGGTGTACACTTCCATTATCAACGACCTCAAGGATGCCGCAAGCATGCTTCCGGCTAAGGCAGGTACAGTCGCAGGAAGGGCTACCAAAGGCGCAGCTAATGCATTGCTTGGCAAAGTGTATCTTACCACAGGCGATTATGGTGCTGCAAACACAGCTCTCACAGCAGTTGGTTCTACTGAATACAGCCTGATGCCCACCTTCAGAGATATATTCTATAAAGAACTAAATAATGAGGTCATTTTTGCAGTCGAATATATAAATGACAATGCAACAGACAGCGAATTATACTCTCTTGACTTTACCTCAAAAGGACGTGCCACCGGGTTGAACTTTGCAACTAAAGATCTGATAGCAGCTATGGATACTGCTGTTGATAAAAGGAAATCGACAACATTCTATTTCGAAAAAGCAATCAGCACCTGGGAATGCGGGAAATACGTTTCGAGCTCATCCAATGGCTCATATGCAGGTAACGATTGGGTTGTTCTTCGCTATGCCGATGTATTACTGATGCAGGTCGAAGCCATTATGGGCAGTAACGCATCCACATCGGATCTAACAGCTTTAACAGCATTTAAAGCTATCCGTACCAGAGCAGGCTTCGATGCAACTGGTATTACATCAGTTACAAAAGATGATTTGCTGAAAGAACGCAGGCTTGAATTTGCTTTCGAAAACCAGCGCTTATACGACCTGATCCGCTTTGGTAAGGCAGATGAAGTATTGGGAGCATTTTCAACAAAGGGCGAGCCTAATTTCGCCTATAATTCAACTGCTTTACTACTACCAATTCCGCAACGCGAACGCAATTTAAACCCTGAATTAGCTCAAAATCCAGGATACAATCAATAATTTACTTTTTGATTTAAACCAGTGAGGGGATACTTCAATGTCCCCTCACTTTTAAACAAAAAAAATGAAAAGCCGAAGGTCTTTTATCAAATCAGTATCTGTTTTTTCTGCGGGTGTTGTTCTTACAGGTCCGCTAAATCTGTTTGCCGAAGAACCTAAGCCTGAATCATCTTCAGTTTCAGAAAGAAAAATTCATCTCTTTTCGAAACATCTGCAGTGGCTTGGCTACGCAGAAATGGCAAAAACGGCAAAAAATATCGGGTTTGATGGAATTGACCTTACCGTGCGGCCCGATGGACATGTACTTCCGGAAAATGTGACTACAGATCTGCCGAAAGCCGTAAATGAAATTCGTAAAAATGACTTATTAATTGATCGTATTACTACAGCCATTGTTGATCCTGACGATCCATTAACCATTCAGATACTGCAAAAAGCATCGGAACTGGGAATAACAAATTACAGGATGGGATGGTTAAAATACGATCCCGCCATGACGGTAAAAGAAAACCTGAAGGTCATAAACGGTAAACTTGAACGGCTTGCCAGGTTGAATAAACAATTTAAAATCAGGGGAGCTTACCAGAATCATGCAAGCGAGTGGGTTGGAGGAGCCGTTTGGGATATGGGGATAATGCTGCAGGGAATTGACCCTGAATATTTAGGCATTCGATACGACATAAGGCATGCAACGGTTGAAGGTGGCTTATCATGGCCGGTAACTATGGATTTTCTGTCCGACAAAATTAACAGCCTCGACCTGAAAGATTTTATCTGGAAACAGCTTGAAAATAAATGGCAGCCTGTAAATGTGCCTTTAGGCGAAGGAATGGTAGACTTTGATCGCTACCTTAAAATACTAAAACAATTAAATATTGCCGGCGATTTTACCATGCATTTCGAGTATGAATTGGGTGGAGCTGATACCGGTACTTTTAAGTTAACAGTACCTGCGGAAGTAGTAACTTCAGCAATGAAACGCGACCTTTCTGTCCTGAGAGGATGGCTGTAATTAAAAAATAAAATGTATCTTTAGGATTATAAAATAATGAAATACATAAAAAGACCATATAACTCCCGGAGCACTATACTCCTGATTTTTGCTCTTATAAGCATGATATCATGCAATACAGTGCTGGGCATAAAGGTAAACAATATCAAAGAGTTGAATGCTGCCATGGCAACAGTAAAGCCCGGCGGAAAAATTATTCTGGCCAATGGTATCTGGAAAAATGTTGAAATACTGTTAAATGCAAAAGGGACCGAAAAAGCTCCTATCGAAATCACAGCCGAAGTAAAAGGAAAGGTTTTTATCGAAGGCTTATCGAACATGAGGATTTCAGGCGAATACCTTATTATTTCCGGTCTTGTATTCAGGAATGGATATACACCCACCAACGAAGCAATTTCATTTCGCGAAAAAGAAGGTTTATATGGCAATCACTGCCGTTTAACCGAATGTGTTATCGATAATTTTAATAATCCTGAGCGCTTTGAAACAGAACTCTGGGTATCTATATATGGCAAAAACAACCGTGTGGATCATTGTTACCTGGTTGATAAAAGAAGCCAGGGAGTTACAATGGCAGTAAGGCTGGTTGATGAAGCTTGCCGCGAAAACCATCATGAAATCGATCACAACTATTTTGGATTCAGAGAAAACCTGGGTTCCAACGGAGGCGAAACCCTGCGACTGGGTACCAGCCCCTATTCACTCACAACGTCAGCAACACTTGTGGAAGCCAACTATATTGAGCGTTGCGACGGTGAACACGAAATTATCTCGAATAAAAGCTGTTGGAATGTATTTCGCAATAACACATTTTATGAATGCGCCGGCACACTCACTTATCGGCATGGGCACGATAACCTTGCCGAAGGGAATTTTTTCTTCGGAAACGGTAAGGATAATACCGGCGGAGTCCGGATTATTAATGAGAGGAATAAAGCTATCAACAATTATTTCTATAAGCTTACTGGGTATCGTTTTCGTGGAGCCCTGGTAGTGATGAACGGCGTGCCCAATTCACCAATCAACCGCTATAACCAGGTTGTAGGAGGGGTTTTCAGCAACAACACTTTTATTGATTGCGATTATATACAGCTCTGTGCAGGCAGTGATAAAGAACGCACAGCCGTACCTATTGATACCAAAATTGAAAACAATATTTTTTATCACTCCGGCTCAAAGGAAATATTTACTGCCTACGACGATATCAGTGGGATTACGTTTATAAACAATTACCTGAATGCTGGTGTAAAACCCATAACCGACAAAGGGATTGACGTGGTGCCAATGCAACTATACACCAATGCGAATGGATTGGAAATGGTAAAAGGCACAGCCATCCATGACGCTGGTTGTACCCTTCAAAAGCCTGTTGCAACAGCCGAAAATACCGGTGTAAGCTGGTATCCGCATAAATCGGGCGAAATGATATTTGGAACAGGGAAACAGATAGTTGTTGAACCAGGTGAAAACACATTGGCAGTAGCGGCCATTAAGTCGAAACCCGGTGACATCTTGCTACTTAAAACCGGAGAATACCCGAATACAAAGAATATATTTATCAGGCACGCATTAACTATTAAAGCAGCAACCAACGCAAAACCGGTTCTTTTCACTGAGAAAAACAGTATGTTTTCAATCGAAAATGAAAGCGCATTAAAGCTTTCCGGCTTGGAAATCAGTGGCAAAACTTCGCCTGATATGGCTGGCAACAGCATAGTAACCACCAGCAAATATTCGATGAACCGCAATTACAAACTGATCGTAGAAAATTGTACTGTAAAGGATCTCGACGTAAACTATGCATTCGATTTCCTGAAAGTTTATAAGAATACAATGGCCGATTCGATAGTTATCCGCAACTGCCAATTTAACAATATAACAGGGCATGTGCTTGAACTCAATAAGGAATATGAAGACCTGGGTATTTATAATGCCGAATATATTGTACTTGAAAACTCGCGTTTCACTGATGTACAAAATTCAGTTCTGACCGCTTACCGCGGAGGTACTGACGAAAGCACCTTCGGCCCGAATGTCAGGGTTTTGGATTGCTCCATGACCAATTGCGGAAAAGGCAACCGCAACACCGGGAAAAATGTGATATACCTCTACGGTGTTCAGATGGCTAAAGTAAA